>NZ_JBSFWB010000062.1:0-31557 GCF_053592635.1 Streptomyces sp. NPDC002623
GGTACTGCCAGGTGATGTCGGTGGCCGGGAAGGCGCCGGTGCGCAGGATCTCGTACCAGCCCTGGTAGATGACCGAGACGTCCGTGGTGACGTCCTGGCCTTCCGCGCCGGGTGCAGTTGCCAGAAGATCTGCGTGGCGTCGTCGTACTTCCCCTCGCGCAGCAGCTTCATGACCCGGGGGATCATCGGCCCGAAGTACTCGTGGTCACTGGTGGCCGAGAGCTGGATGGGCATGACCTGCGACAGGGGGATCAGGTCGCCCTCGATCGGCACGGAGATCACGACCTCGTCGCCGAAGAGCCGGTTGCACTCGACGGCGCTCTGGATGTTCGGGAAACCGCCCTCGGTCTTGATCACCGCCAGGTTGGGGATGTCGTCGATCAGGCGACGGATCAGCCGGGTCGGGATGTCGGAGGGATGGATCCGGGCGGAGAAGTTCCAGATCGTCATCGGGAACAGGATGATGCCGAGGCTGGTCGCGTCGCAGACGGCCTTGGTGTACTCGTAGACCTCCTGCTCGGACTCCGGGTAGAAGTTCGGCGGGTACGCCAGCAGCACGAGGTCGGCGCCGGCCTCCTCGGCGCCGCGGACCGCCTCCAGGTTCTGTTCGAGGTTGTTCCAGCTCGCGTGGTGGACGACGTAGAAGTCGTCGCCCGCCTCGTCCTTGGAGATGCGGAGGAAGTCCAGGTACTCCGGCAGCGTGATGCTGATCTCCGAGATGCCGAGCGTGCCGATGAATCCGTGTTCCTTGGCCAGCCGGATGTCGTGGCGGATGGCCCGCTCGTTGATGCCGAGGAGGTCGTTGGTGAACGACGGGATGGTGCAGTTGACGGCGCCGACCAGCTTCTCGCGGGCCCACTCACGGGCTTCTGCGCGGCTGTATGCAGGCATGGTGCTGTTCCTTTCGGGTCATGGAGGGTCCACGCGCGTGAGGGCGGTTCACATCGTTCCGGCGCCTTCCCAGGACAGGTACTTCATCTCCAGGTATTCGTCGATGCCGTAGACGGAACCCTCACGACCGATGCCCGACTGCTTGATGCCACCGAACGGCGCGACCTCGTTGGAGATGAGGCCCGAGTTGATGCCGATCATCCCCGCCTCGATCGCGGCCGCCACCCGCCAGACACGCTCCGCGTCACGGCTGTAGAGGTAGGCGGCGAGCCCGAATTCGGTGTCGTTCGCCATACGGACGGCTTCGGCCTCGTCGGTGAACGAGATGAGCGGCGTGACCGGACCGAAGGTCTCCTCCCGGGTGATCACCATGCCGGGCACGACGTCGGCCAGGACCGTCGGCTGGAAGTAGAACCCGCCCCGCTCGTGCCGCGACCCTCCGCAGAGGACTCGTGCACCACGACTCGTCGCATCGGCCACGTGCTCCTCGACCTTGGTGACGGCGGCCTGGTCGATGAGGGGGCCCTGGAGGACGCCCGGTTCGAAACCGTCGCCCACGGGCATCTCGCCGACCCGCTTGGCCAGTTCCTCGGCGAAGCGGTCGTAGATGCCGGCCTGCACGTAGACCCGGTTGGCGCTGATACAGGCCTGACCGGTGTTGCGGTACTTGGCCGCGAGCACGCCGGACACGGCGACGTCGAGATCGGCGTCGTCGAAGACCAGGACGGGAGCGTTCCCGCCGAGTTCCATCGACACCTTCTTCACGGTCTCGGCGGACTGGGCGATCAGCACACGGCCCACCTCGGTCGACCCGGTGAAGGTCACCTTGCGCACGACGGGGTTGCCCGTCAGCTCGGGGCCGATCTCACGGGCCTTGCCGACCACGACGTTGAACACGCCCGCCGGGATTCCGGCCCGTTCGGCCAGCTCGGCGAGGGCCAGGGCCGTGAGCGGGGTCTGCTCGGCGGGCTTGACGACCATCGTGCAACCGGCGGCGAGAGCCGGCGCCGCCTTGCGGGTGATCATCGCCGCGGGGAAGTTCCACGGGGTGATGGCGGCGCAGACGCCGACGGGCTCCTTGAGGACAAGGACCCGGCGCGAGGGGTCGGGTGCGGGGAAGATGTCGCCCCGGACCCGCTTGGCCTCCTCAGCGAACCACTCGATGAAGGACGCCGCGTAGACCATCTCACCGCGTGCCTCGGCGAGTGGCTTGCCCTCTTCGAGGGTGATGAGCCGGGCGAGATCCTCGGTGTGTTCGGTGACGAGGTCGAACCAGCGGCGCAGGAGCAGAGCGCGTTGCTTCCCCGACAGGGCGCGCCAGCCGGGCAGGGCACGGCCCGCGGCGTCGATCGCTTCGGCGACCTGGAGGCGGCTCAGTGCGGGGAGTTCGGCGAGCGCCTCGCCGTTCGCGGGGTTGCTGACGGTGAAGCGACCGGAGTCGCCCTGGTCGATCCATTGTCCGTCGACATAGGCGGCCGTACGGAGGAGCGCTGGGTCATCGAGGACGCGGACTGTGGTGGTCATATGTGTGTCACTCACTTGTGGACCGGATGGATACGGATGGGGAGTTGCACGCCGAGCCCGGACTCCTGGGCGCGGCGGGTGCACATCGCGGCGACCGCGAGGTCCTGGATCGCCGAGCCGACGGACTTGTACAGGACGAGCTGGCTGTCACTGGTACGTCCCGGGACCGCACCGCCGACGAGGGCGGCCAGGGAGTCGATCCGGTCGCTGATGTCGATGCCCGCCTCGCGCGCGGCGATCAGGTCACCCGTGTCGTGGAGGACCTCCTCGACGACATCGGCGATGACGACGTCCGCGCGCCTGATCACCTCGGTGTCGACCTCGCGCTGTTCACGCACCGTCGAACCGATCGAGACCACCGTCATGCCCGACTGCAGCCACTCACCGAGCAGGATCGGGGTCTCGTCGTAGGAGCGGGCGGCGCAGATCACCAGCGAGGTGCCGGCGATCGCGGCCTGCGGCGACTCGGCGGGAACGATCACGGTGTCGAGATCGCCGAGTTCGTCGGCGAACCGGGCGCGGCTTTCGGCCCGCGGGCTGTAGACGTGCACGGACTTGAGGTCGCGTACGGCTGCCAGGGCGCGCACGTGCTTCTTCGCCTCGAAACCGGAGCCGATGACGGAGACGTCCAAAGGGCCCGGCACGGTGAGCGCCCCGGCCGCGAGGGCCGAGGTGGCCGCGGTCCGGTAGCCGGTGATCGAGTTGCCGTCGAGGAGCGCGACCAGCTCGGCGGACGACTGGTCGAACAGTGAGATCAGGTACGAGAACTGCCGGGGACCCATGGCGCCGGCGATGACCTTCGTGCCCATCAGCCCGCTGTCGCCGGAGACACCGCTCAGGGTCCGGACCCAGTTGCCGCCGCCTCGGGCGATGACCCGGGTCGGGAAGCGGGCGTCGTCGTCGGCCGCTGCATACGCCTCGCGCAGCGCTGTGATGGCGAGGTTCCAGTCGAAGGCCGACTGAACGGCAGCGTCGTCGAGTAGGAGAGTCATGCGCGCCGATCCTTCCGTTGGGGCATCGTTGCCTACCTCTCGGTGTCCGCTTATGCTAAACGAATCGTCTCGTATAGGTAAGACCTTGGAGTGGAGTCTGAATATCCACTCCTGCCCTGCTGAAAGTCCTGGCAAGGCAGTCGCGGGCGAGGCCCAAATCCAACTGGTCACTTTCCTAGACGTTCCGTTTCGGAACGCCTAGGGTGTGGCCGCGTGGAGAGGAGCACTCCAATGGCGGTGTGCCTTCGGCAGTCGGTGTTCGTACTGCCACTGTTGTGTCTGCTGGCCGAAGAGCTGGGCTGCTTCGGCGAGGCCGGCCTTGAGATCGAGACGCTGATGACCACCTCGTCGTCCCAGCAACGAGATCAACTGTGCGGGGGCGAGGCCGACATAGGCGTCACCGCGATCGACAACCTGGTCGTCTGGAACGCGCGGGGAGCCGATCTGCGGCTCGTCGCACAGATCGAGAGCACCACCGCTCTGAGGTTGGTCGCCCGCGGTTCCTGCTCCTCGGTACAGGAGCTGCGTGGTGCGAAGATCGGTGTGGATGCGGTCGACAACGGCTTCTCCGTGGTGCTGCGCCGTCTGCTGGCCGACCACGGTCTCGTCCTCGGTGACTACACCTTGCTCCCGGTGGGCGGCGTACGCGAGCGGTGGGACGCGTTGCGCGACGGGTCGATCGACGCCACTCTGCTCGGGCCGCCACTGGACGAGCGGGCCCGCGCCGACGGGTTCAGGGTGCTCGTCCGGGGCGAGGACGTGCTCCCCGACTATCCGGGACAGGGTGTCGTCATACCGGCGGCGCTGGCGGACGACCCCGCGCTCGTCCGGTACGTCGCCGCCCTGGAACAGGCGCTGAGGTGGCTGCGGCGGACCCCCGACGACGAGGTCGCCCGGACCCTGGTCCGCTACGGCTGCACGGACGCGGCCGCGACCGCCTATGTGCAGACTCGGCCTGTATCGCTGGTGCCGCGCCGAGCCGGCCTGGATCGCCTGCTCACCCTGCGCGGTGAGCTCGGCATGATGCCCGACCCCCCGGTCACGGCCGACGACCTGTATCTACCGGGAGTGCTGGAGGGGGTGGCCGGGACGTGACGACGGGATCGCACCTGGACGGCGTCGGCCCCGGCCGCGCTCCCGAGGCCGACACGGTATCTCCGCTGCCCGAGAAGGTACGCGCGATGCTCGCGACGGACCGGGCCTCCACCCTGCTGGGGATCGAGGTGCTGCACGCCGGTGACGGCCGGGCGGCGGCGCGGATGCGGATCGGACCCGACATGGTCAACGGTCACTCGATCGCTCACGGCGGACTGGTGTTCTCCCTCGCGGACACCACCTTCGCCTGCGCGGTCAACAGCCTCGGCGCGAGCACGGTCGTCACCGTCGACGCCGACATCGCCTTCCTCCGCCCGGCGTTCCTCGGCGACGAACTGGAGGCGGAGGCGGTCACCCGGGTCGAACTGAGACGCGCGGTGATCTGCGACGTCACGGTCCGCCGCAACGGAGAGACAGTCGCCGAGTTCAGGGCCAGGGGACAGCACCTGCCGGACACTGCCGGATCGGCCTGAGCACCATCCCTGACCCCTCGTCACCCAGAGCCGCAAGGGAAACACACATGTCACAGCAGTACGAGGTAGTCGTCGTGGGCGGCGGCCCGGTAGGAGCGATGGCGTTGGTCCTCCTGGGCCATGCGGGTATCAGTGCCATCGGAGTCGAGCGCGATCCCGGGATGTGGCCACAGGCGCGCGCCGTCCACTTCGACGGCGAGATCATGCGTCTGCTCCAGTCCGTCGGTATCGCCGAGAAGTTCTCCGAGCGGTCCGCGCCGATGCGGGAGTTCCGGATGGAGAACGAGGCCGGGGAGACCCTGCTGTCGGTGCCGACCGGACAGCTCGGTGCTCAGGCGTGGTGCGACGAGAGCCTCTTCCACCAGCCGGACCTGGAGACCCTGCTGCGCGATGAGATCGACCGCCTGCCCACGGTGGAGCTGCGCTCGGGTGCGACGCTCGTCGGCATCGACCAGGAGGGCGACGAAGTCCGATGTTCCGTCCGGACGGGCTCCGGCACGGACGAGGTCGTCTCGGCACGCTGGGTCGTCGCCTGTGACGGAGCCCAGTCCACCGTGCGCCGGCTGCTGGGCGTCACCACGGAGAACCTCGGCACCGACGACCCGTGGCTGGTCGTCGACGGGCACCTGTCGGACACGGCGGGAACGCCGTCGGGCGACATGGTCTTCTTCGGCTGCCACACCCGTCCGGCCCTGTGGATCCGGATGCCGAACGGCCGGGTGCGCATGGAGTTCAAGCTGATGCCGGGGGACGACCGGGAAGAGATCTGCACGCCGCAGGGGATCGCCCGGCTCAGCAAGGGCGTCCTCACCCCGGAGAACTTCACGTGCGAGCGCAGCGTGATCTACACCTTCCGCGCCCGGGTGGCGACCGACTGGCAGATCGGTCGGGTCTTCCTCGCGGGCGACGCGGCTCACCAGGCCCCGCCCCTGTTCGGCCAGGGACTGTGCTCCGGCCTGCGTGACGTGGCGAACCTCGTTTGGAAGCTGCGGCTGGTCGCTCTTGGCAAGGCGTCCCCCGAGCTGCTCGACACCTACCAGCCGGAGCGCCGGGCCCATGCCCGGTACTGGGTCCAGAAGGCCGCCGACATGGCCGGGCTGGTGCAGACGACCGACCCCGTCGTCGCCGAGCGGCGTGACGCTCACCTGCGTGCCGATCCGACCGCTTCCAGACCGCCGGTCCCGCCGCTGGGCCCCGGACTGCACACCGGAACGGCGGGCGGGGGATACCTGTCCGTGCAGCCGCTCCTGGCCGACGGCCGTCGCCTCGACGACCTGGTCGGCACCCGCTTCCTGGTAGCGGCCCGATCGGACATGCTGGAGGGGCTGGACCTCGGCGTCCGTGCCCTGATCGGTTCCGCCGACGAGATCACCGTACTGACCGCTCCCGAGGAGACCGAGGCGCTGCTTGCCGCCGCCGGTGCCCCCGCGGTCGTGGTCCGCCCGGATCGTTACGTCCTCGGGACGGCCCAGGACGCGGCGGCCCTTCAAGCCCTACTCGCAACCCTCCCCATGGCTCGGTCCGGCACCCTGCTCCAGCAGGGCGTCGCCGCGGACCTGTCCCGAACCTGATCCCTCACCAGCACACCCACCTCGCACGGAGTGACTCGTGTCTTCATCACCCATCACCCATCTGCGGCACGTCGACATCGCCGTGCCGGACTACGACAAGCAGGTCGCCTTCTACGAGCAGAAGTGGGGCCTGACCGAGGTCGGCCGCGACGGCGACGTGAGCTACTTCGCCGCCGTCGGATCACCGGAGCAGTACGTGATCCGGGTCCGCCGCTCCCAGGAGAAGCGACTCGACCTCGTCGCCTTCGGCGCGCCCGACCGAGCCACCGTCGACGCACTGGCCGAGAAGCTGGGCCACGGCGGAGTGCAACTCGTCAGCGAACCCGACACCCTGCAGACCCCCGGCGGCGGCTACGGCTTCCGCTTCTTCGACATCGAGGGCCGCACCATCGAGGTGTCCACCGAGGTCGACTCCCGCACACACCGCAAGATCGAAGAGCGCGAGGACATCCCCGTACGCCTGTCGCACGTGGTCCTCAACTCTCCCGAGCCCGAACGCATGCGCGCCTTCTACGAGAAGTACCTCGACTTCCGGCTCTCGGACACCCTGGTGCACCCGAAGATGGGCGGCCTGATGTGGTTCATGCGCTGCAGCCCCCAGCACCACAGCATGGCCATCGCCCGCTGCCCGCACGTCTCCCTCCACCACGCCTCCTTCGAACTGCGCGGCATCGACGAGTACATGCGCGGCAGCGGCCGGCTCATGCGTGACGACGTCCCCAAGATCTGGGGCCCCGGCCGCCACCTCGCCGGCGACAACTGCTTCACCTACTTCAAGGACCCCAACGGCAACACCATGGAGTACACCACCGAATTCGCCGACCTCGACGAGGACACCTGGCACCCCACGCTCTTCGACACCGACCGGCCCGAGACCTCCGACCAATGGGGAACGGCAAACCCCATGAGCGAGTTCGTCTCACGGGAGATGTTCAACGACCCCGACAAGGGCCTGTTCACCCCGCCCCCCGTCTGAGACGTCGGCTCATCCGGCGGTCGGCGTGCCTGTCTCCGGCAGGGGCGCCAGCCCTCGGATCCCCATGTCCACCAGCTGCTCCGCAAGGGAGTCGTCGAGCGGTGCGAGCCCGAAGAGCAGGTTCAGGTAGACGGGGGAGTAGAGCAGCTGCGTGGCGGCGGCCGGGTCGAGGTCGTCGCGGAAGGTCCCCTCGTCGATGCCCCGCTGCATGAGCTTTTCCACCGCCCGGTACCGCTCGTCCCAAAACCGGGAACGGAACGTCTGCAGCGTGGCCGGGTCGTACTGGCACTCGGCGATGATCTGGGAGATCAGTCGGCCCTGCGGGCCGGCGTACTGGGCGATCAGCGCCTTGAGATGGGCCAGGAGCGCATCCCGTACGGGCACCTTTTCCGGGATCCGGGTCTGCGCCAGGTGATTGTCCATGAAGGCGTCGATCACCACCGCGGCCTTGCTGGGCCACCAGCGATAGATCGTCGCCTTGCTGACCTTGGCACGCTTGGCGATCGCCTCGATGGACAGCTGCTGCACCGTGACAGCCCGTCTGCCGTCCCGGATCAGCAGGTCCATGGTCGCGTCCAGGACCGCTCTACGACTCGATTCACTCCGCACCGCCACGTGCCCAAGCTACCGCACGCGATCAGGGCTCAGAGCAGCGGCCGGAAGGGATCGACAGCTCGGACCCGCCCCCGATATGATACGAAACGTTTCGAACAGAATAAGGAGTGATGAGCATGAAGATCGGCCGGATTTCCGTGCCTTCCCCGGACGGTGCCCGGACACGGCTCGTCGCCGTGCAGCCGGAAGCGGGGCGGGTGGTCGACCTGGCCCGCGCCTACGCACTGGGCCGGCAGGCGCAGGGGGCCACCCCGGACGCCGCCAGGCGGCTGGGCGCCGCCTTCTTCCCGTCCAGCACGGCCGCCGCGATCGGCGCCGGGCCCGCCTTCCTGGAGGCCGCCCACTGGGCCGTGGAGCAGGCGGCCGACGACGCGTCGGCCGCTCTCGACCAGGTCACCTGGGTCGCCGCGGTGGACCCGCCGGTCATCCGTGACGGGCTGACCTTCCCGCAGCACATGCTGCACTTCTCGGAGAAGGTGGGCGGCGGACTGCCCAACCCGCAGCTGTTCAAGACGCCCGGCTACTTCAAGGGCTCCACCGGAGTCGTCTACGGCCACGACCAGGAGGTCCCCTACCCCGCGTACTCCGAGTTCGTCGACTACGAACTGGAGATCGGGATCATCGTCGGCGCGCCGGGACGCAACCTGACGCCCGAGGAGGCCGGGGCCCGGATCTTCGGCTTCACGATCTTCAACGACTTCAGCGCCCGTGACGTCCAGGGCGCCGAGATGGGCATGGGCATGGGCCCGCAGAAGTGCAAGGACTACGCCTACGGCATCGGACCCTGGATCACCACCGTCGACGAGCTGCCGTCCCTGGAGGGGCTGGCCGGGACGGTCACCGTGAACGGCGAGGTGTGGAGCCGGACGACGGCCGACGGAATGATCTACTCGCCCGCCGAACTGCTCGCCTACGTCTCCATCAACGACAACCTCCAGCCCGGCGACCTCATCGGCTCCGGCACCCTGCCCAACGGCTCGG
Organism: Streptomyces sp. NPDC002623; assembly: GCF_053592635.1. Taxonomy (NCBI): domain Bacteria; kingdom Bacillati; phylum Actinomycetota; class Actinomycetes; order Kitasatosporales; family Streptomycetaceae; genus Streptomyces; species Streptomyces sp. NPDC002623. The sequence goes on from NZ_JBSFWB010000062.1 coordinate 9,119, forward strand.
GTCTCGAGATCGACCGGCGGCTCAAGCCCGGCGACGTCGTCGACCTGGAGCTGAGCGGCGTGGGCGTCCTGCGCAGCCGGATGAGCCCCGAGCCGGACAAGGCTCCCTGGTGGCCCGAGCCCCGCCCCTACCCCTTCACCGCCGAGACCAGCTGAGGACGGACGACACACATGGCCCACGCAGAAGGCCCCAAGCCCGTCCGGCGGATCGTCACCGGCCACACGGCCGACGGCCGCTCCACGATCATCAGCGACGGCCCCAGCCCCAACGTGTTCGCCTCGGAGACCGTCGCCGGCTTCGGCGCGATAGTGCCCTGGCTGACCGAGCCGGGAGACGTCTCCAACAGCGGGAGCGACGACCCCGCCACCGCCGACGCCGACGTCCCCATGTACCCCAAGGCCGGCGGTACGGTCCTGCGCATCGCGAGCTTCCCGCCGGACGCGGACTACGTGGACGGCGCCGCCGACTCGCTCTTCGGCGACATCGGTGGCGAGCACGCGCGGGACGCGGCCGGGGAGACGGGGAACGGCAGACACTTCTGGTTCCACCGCACCGACAGCCTGGACTACGCCATCGTCCTGGAGGGCGAGGTCTGGCTGCTGACCGACGACGGCGAGGCCCTCGCCCGCGAGGGCGACGTGATCATCCAGCGTGGCACCAGCCACGCATGGTCCAACCGCAGCGACCGCGTCTGCCGAGTGGCGTTCGTGCTCATCGGAGCGCTCCCGCTGGACCCGGCCCAGTCATGACCGCCCCCGACGACATCCTGTGGCGGCCCGGCAGCCTTCGGGCCGGGGCGTCCGCGCTGGCCCGTTTCGGCGAGCGGCTCGACGACTACCGGGGAGGCGACGACTACCTCGCGCTGTGGCGCTGGTCGACCGCCGACCCGGCCCGCTTCTGGCAGGCCGTCGTCGACTTCGAAGAAGTGCGCCTCGGCGGCACCCCCACCGGCCCGGCGGCCCCCACCCGGATGCCCGGCGGTGCCTGGTTCCCCGGGCGCACGGTCAACTACGCCGAGCACCTGCTGCGCGAGCGGCCCGGTGACGCGCTCGTCGTGATCGACGACGACGGCGCCTCACACATCGTTTCGCGGGCCGAGCTGCGCCATCGCGTCGGCGCTCTCTCCGCGACACTGCGCTCACTCGGCGTGGGCCGGGGCGACCGGGTCGCCGCCGTGCTCCCCAACCGCGCCGAGGCCGTCGTCGGTCTCCTCGCCTGCGCGAGCATCGGCGCCGTCTGGTCGGTGTGCTCACCCGAGTTCGGGGCGGAGGCGGTGCTCGCCCGGTTCGCCCAGCTCCGGCCGCGTGCCGTGATCCTGTGCGACGGCTACCGGCACGGCGGACGGACCTTCGACCGGAGTGAGGAGATGGCCGACATGCTGGCCGCTCTGCCCTCCGTGGAGCAGGTCCTGTGGGTGGACCACCTGAACCCCGGCAGCAGGCCGGCGACGGATCTGCCGGTCCACCTCTGGGGTGAGGCGACCGCGGACGCCCGCGAGCCCGAGTTCGAGGACCTGCCCTTCGAGCATCCCTTGTGGGTGTTGTTCTCCTCCGGCACCACCGGTGTGCCCAAGGGCATCGTCCACGGGCACGGCGGTGTGCTCCTGGAGCATCTGAAGACGCTGCGCCTGCAGTCCGACCTCCGCGAGGGCGACCGTTTCCTCAATGTCGCCAGCACCAGCTGGGTGGTCTGGAACATGCTGGTCTCCGGGCTCGCCGTCGGCGCGACGTGTGTCCTGCTCGACGGCAATCCGGCCCGTCCCGACGTCGGACGGGTGTGGCGGGAGGCCGCCCGGCACGAGGTGGACATGCTGGGCCTGAGCGCCGGTTACGTGCACGCGTGCCTCAAGCAGGGCGTGGTGCCGGAACGCGGCCGGCTGCGGACGGTCCAGGTGACCGGTTCCCCGCTGTCCACGGCCGGGTTCCAGTGGATCTACGACCACTTCGGCGACGTCTGGCTGACGTCGATGAGCGGCGGCACCGACGTCTGCTCGATCTTCGTCGGAGGCGCCCCCACCCTGCCGGTGCGCTCAGGACGCCTCCAGGCCCCGGCGCTGGGCGTCGCCGTCGAGGCGTGGGATCCGGAGGGCAAGCCGGTCGTCGACCGGCGCGGCGAACTCGTCGTCACCCAGCCGATGCCGTCCATGCCGGTCGGCTTCTGGAACGACCCCGACGGGACGCGCTACCGGGACAGCTACTTCGTCATGTACCCCGGAATCTGGCGGCACGGCGACTTCATCGAGTTCGCCGAGGACGGCAGCTCGGTCATCCACGGGCGTTCGGACTCCACCCTGAACCGCCAGGGCGTACGGATGGGACCGGCCGACATCTACCGGGTCGTCGAGGAGATACCCGAGGTGACGGAGGCCCTCGTCGTCGGAGCGGAACTCGGCGACGACTACTACATGCCGCTGTTCGTCGCCCTGCGGCCGGACGTGGATCCGGATGCCGTCGAACCGCTGATCCGGGCGGCGATCCTGGACAAGCTCTCGCCGCGGCATCTGCCGGACGAGATCGTCCCCGTACGGGCCGTCCCGCACACCCGCACCGGCAAGAAACTGGAAGTGCCCGTCAAGCGGCTGCTGCAGGGTGCAGCCCTGGCCGACGTGGTGGACCTCGGATCGGTCGACGACGCGCCGCTCGTCCGCGAATACGCCACCTTCGCCCGAGACCGCGCGGAGCGACTCATGGAACAGAGGCACCAATGACAGCGACACCCTTCTCACTGGGCACCTTCGCCGACGGCTCCGCCGCGCCCTTCCCCGGCATCGTCGTGGACGGCAGGGTCCACGACACCCGCACCGTGCTGCCCTCGGCGGCGACGACGTCAGCACTGCTCGCCGACTGGGACACAGCGCTCGACGCCCTGCAGACGCTCGCCGACTCGGCCTCCGGCGATGGCCGGCCGGTCGGCGAGCTTCGGGTGCTGGCCCCCGTACAGCCGCCGGGCCAGATATTCGGAGCCGGCGCGAACTACCGGGAGCACGTCATCCAGATCACCGTCGCGCACCGGCTGGGCGCCGCGGGAGCCACCGAGGAGGAACTGCGGGAACAGGCGGCGCGGGAGCTGGACGAGCGCGCGGCCCACGGTGAGCCGTACGTCTGGGTGGGGGTTCCTTCCTCGATCAGCGGCCCCTATGACGACGTGATCCTCCCGGCGGTGGGCGACCACCACGACTGGGAGCTCGAACTCGGTGTGATCATCGGCAGACAGACCCGGAACGTCACCGTCGAGGAGGCACTCGACTCGGTCGCCGGCTACACCATCTGCAACGACCTCACCACGCGTACCCTCGTCCCCCGCGACGACATCCCGATGATGGGCACCGACTGGATGCGCGCCAAGAACCACCCCACCTTCTACCCCACGGGCCCCTACCTCGTCCCGGCCCGCTTCGTCCCGGACCCCGCCGCGCTGGACATCACGCTCCGCCTGAACGGAGAGACGATGCAGAAGGGCAGCACCTCGGACATGCTCTTCGGCCCGGCCGCACTGATCTCCTACATCTCACGCATGGTCACCCTTCAGCCCGGCGACATGATCATCACCGGTTCGCCGGCCGGCAACGGCTCCCACTACGGCCGCTTTCTCCGGCCCGGCGACGTGATGGACGCCGAGATCACGGGCCTCGGCGCCCAGCGGACCGTGTGCCGCGCGGCGACGCCCCGCACCACCTGACCGGCCTCCACCGAAACGACCGCACCCCGGCCCGCTCCTCGGCCCGGGGTGCGGTTGTGCGTGCGGGTGAGGAAGCCGAGACGAGGACCTGCGGTTGCGCCACCGTCCTCCGCTGCCTCGCTGCCTCGCTGCCGCGCTCTTCCACGCTGTGGCTCCCGAGGGGCATCTCCGTACTCCTGCGGGCAGCAAACCGCCCCGGCGGCTCAGGGCCGGCCGGGGCGGGTGGTGCGGGAGAGAGAGCGGTTCAGCCGAGGCCGTCAGCGCCGACCTGTACGGCCGACTCGTCGAGCACGGCGTCGGAGACGGGCTGGGGGCTGCCGTCGAGATCGAGCACGGGCGTGGCTTCCTTGTACCAGGAGGGGATCACGGCGTTGCCCCAGAAGTCGCGGCGGCGTTCGTCGTGGACGTTCCACCGGTACGTCTCGTGGTCCGGGTCGCCGGTGTAGTAATCGGAGGTGTAGATCTCCACCCGGTGACCGTCGGGGTCCCTCAGGTAGAGGTAGAAGGCGTTGGAGACGCCGTGCCGGCCGGGGCCGCGCTCGATGTGGTGCTCCTTGCGCAGCGAGCCGAAGATGTCCGCGGCGCGCAGCACCTGGTGCGATTCGTGGGTGGCCACGCCCAGGTGGTGCAGGCGGGGGCCCGCGCCACCGGTGAAGGCGACGTCGTGGACGGTCTGCTTGCGGTACATCCAGGCCGCGTACAGCTCGTGCTCGTCGCCCTCGATGGTCTCCGAGCAGCCGAAGCCGAGGGACTTGTAGTGGGCGTAGGCGGCCGGGATGTCGGGGGTGCAGATGTTGAAGTGGTCCAGGCGGGCGATCTCGGCGCCGTGGCGCAGGTCGTAGCGCTGGATGAGGCGCTCGGCGCGGTCGATCTCGTGGAAGAACTCGACCGGGAAGCCGAGGGGGTCGACGACGCGTACGGCGTCGCCGACACCATGGGTGCCCTGGCCCTTCTTCAGCCGCTTGACCGGCCGGCCCAGTTGGCGGAAGAACTTCTCCGCCTTGTCAACGTCCTCGGGGGTGCGGACCCGGTAGGAGAGGTGGTCGAGGGCGGCGAGCTCGCCCTTGCGCAGCACCAGGGAGTGGTGCGTGAGCTCGTCGGTGCCGCGCAGGTAGAGCGAGCCGGTGTCCTCGTACTGCACGTGGAAGCCGAGCATGTCGACCCAGAACCAGCGGGCGGCGCCGAGGTCGGTGACGGCGAGCTGGGCGTAGGCGGACCGGATGACGTCCGGGGCGTCGGGGTGCGGCTGCGTGCTCATGAGGCGGCTCCGAAGCGGGGCGTGTGGACGTCGCCGAGAGCGACGTGGACGATCTTCGACTCGGTGTAGAAGTCGACGCTGTGGACGCCTCCCTCGCGGCCGACGCCGGAGGCCTTGACGCCGCCGAAGGGGGTGCGCAGATCGCGGACGTTGTGGGAGTTGATCCAGATCATCCCGGAGTCCACGGCGTGGGCGATGCGGTGGCCGCGCTTGAGGTTCGAGGTCCAGATGTAGGCGGCGAGGCCGTACTGGGTGGCGTTGGCGAGCTCGACCGCCTCGGCCTCGTCGTCGAACGGCGCGACGGCGACCACGGGTCCGAAGATCTCCTCCTGGAAGATACGGGCGTCCCGGTCCACGTCGGCGAAGACGGTCGGCTGGAGGTAGTTGCCGTCGGGGAGGTGGTCGGGCCGGGTGCCTCCGGCCACCAGCCGGGCCTCCTTCCTGCCGATCTCCACATAGTTCAGGACGCGTTCGTAGTGCTCCGGGTGGACCAGCGCACCCACCTGGGTGGCCGGGTCGGACGGAAGCCCCACGCGCACGTTCGCGGCCCGCTCGGCCAGGCGGCGGGTGAACTCCTCGTACAGGGGGCGTTCCACGAGAACCCGCGAACCGGCCGTGCAGCGTTCGCCGTTGAGGGAGAACACCCCGAACACGACCGAGTCCAGGGCGGCTTCGAGGTCGGCGTCGGCGAAGACGACGACGGGGGACTTGCCACCCAGTTCCATGGAAGTGGTCTTCAGGTGCTGGGCGGAGGAGCGGATGATGTGGCGGCCGGTGTCGGTGGATCCGGTGAAGGAGATCAGTGGTACGTCCGGGTGGTCGACGAGGGCCTGGCCAGCCTCCTCCCCGATGCCGTGCACGATGTTCACGACGCCGGCCGGGACTCCGGCCTCGGTGAAGATCTCCGGCCACAGCGAAGCCGACAGCGGGGTCCACTCGGCGGGCTTGAGGACCAACGTGCAGCCGGAGGCCAGAGCCGGGGCCAGCTTCCAGCTCTCCAGCATGAACGGGGTGTTCCAGGGAGTGATCAGCCCGGCGACCCCGACCGGCTGGCGGACGACGTAGGAGAACTGCTCCTCGCCCTGCCGGAAGGCCTCCTCGCCGAGTGCGACGACGACGTCCGCGAAGTAGCGGAAGTTCTCGGCGGCACGACGCGCCTGGCCGCGGGCCTGGGTGATGGGCAGTCCCGAGTCGTACGACTCGAAGGCGGCGAGCCGGTCATGGCGGGCCTCGACCGCGTCGGCGATACGGTTCAGGACGTTGGCGCGGGCCCGGTTGGACAGCCCCGCCCACTCGTCGAACGCGGACCGGGCGGCTGCCACGGCACGGTCGACATCGGCGGACGAACCTCGGGCGGCCTGGGTGTACGTGGTGTTGGACGCCGGGTCGCAGACGTCGAAGGTGCGGCCGTCGACGGAGTCGACGAGCGCGCCGTCGATCCAGTGCCGGATGGCCGAAGGCAGGTTCTCGGGGATCACTTGTCGGTTCCGATCTGTGCGGTGAGGTCGCCGCCCTCGGCGAGCAGCGCGCGGATCTTCGTCAGGCCGGCCTCGGTCGGGCCGGTCAGCGGCGGACGCACGAAGTCCGAGGAGATACGGCCCTGCTGGGCGAGGACCCACTTGGCGGGGGCGGGGTTGGTCTCCACGAAGAGCAGGTCGACCAGGGGGTGCAGGCGGTAGTGCAGGTCACGGGCGGCGTCGAAGTCGCCCGCCTCCCACAGCTCGTACATCCGGGCCACGGCGGTCGGCGCGAGGTTGGCGACGGCCGACACGAACCCGGCGCCGCCCAGTGCCAGCAGCGGCAGGCACAGCAGCTCGATACCGGACCACACCAGCAGCGAGCGGCCGCAGGCGTGCAGCACGCGGGAGAAGTGCTCGAAGTCCTTGGTGGTCTCCTTGACTCCGACGAAGTTGTCGAAGTCGGTGAACAGCCGCTTCACCGTCTCAGGGGCGATGTCGACCGCGGTGCGGGAGGGCACGTTGTACGCGACGATCGGCAGGTCCGGGAACTCCCGGGCCACCGTCGCGTACCACTGGTAGAGGGCCTCCTGAGTGGGGCGCGCGTAGTACGGCGTGATGACGAGCGCCGCGTCCGCACCCAACTCAGCGGCGGCTGCGGTGAGTTCGAGGGTCTCGTCGAGCTTGTGCGAACCGGTGCCGGGCAGGAAAGGAACCCGGTCGCCGATCTCCTCGACCGCCGTGCGCATCCCCGCGATGCGCTCGGCGACGCTCTGCGCGCTCGGCTCCCCGGTCGAACCGCCCAGCGAGATGCCGTGCGAACCGGCGTCCAGCTGGAAGCGGACCAGCGCCCGCAGGCTGTCGTGGTCGACGGCGCCTTCCGCGGTGAACGGTGTGACGACCGGGGCGATGGACCCGCGGATGGCCGACGGGTCGCTGCGGAACTTCACTGTGTCTCTCCCTTGCACCAGTTCTCATAGGCGTCCCGCCAGGCCCCGCCCAGCGGATACAGGCCGTCCACGCTCTCGCCGGCGGCGACCTGTTCGGTGATGAACCGCTCCTGCCGCTCCTGTTCGCGGCAGTCGGCGATCAGCTCCTCGGCGAGGTCGGGTGGAACGACGAGCACGCCGTCGGCATCGCCGACGATCAGGTCCCCGGGCTGGACCAGGGCACCCCCGCAGGCGATCGGCACCCCGGTGTCCCAGGGGACGTGCCGGCGACCGAGGACGGACGGGTGTGCGCCGGCCGCGAAGACGGGCAGGCCCATCCCCGCGATGGCGGCACTGTCGCGGACGGCGCCGTCGGTGACCACTCCGGCCGCGCCCCGTTTGGCGGCCCTGAGGGCCAGGATGTCGCCGAGCGTGCCGGCGGTGGGGTCCCGTCGGGCGTCCATCACCAGGACATGTCCGGGGCGCACTTCCTCGATGGCCCGCTTCTGGGCGTTCATGCCGGTGCCGTGCCGTGTGAACAGGTCCTCGCGCAGCGGCAGATAGCGCAGGGTGTGGGCGACGCCCACCAGCGCTTCACTGCCCGGGACCATCGGCCGTACTCCGTCGATCGACATGTGCGGCAGCCCGCGTGAGCGCAGCTGGGCGCTGAGCGTCGCCACGGCGACCGAACGCAGCCCGTCCGCGAGTTGCGGGTCGAGCAGCGGCTGCGGCTCGTGGGCGAGCCCGTAGGCGGCCTCCCGCTCCGCCGGGTCGGTCTTGGGCATGGCCCCGTAGGGGGCGAGCGGATCACCTTCCGCGATCGGGTTGCGCAGCCGCCCGGTCGAGAGCTCGCCGGCGGTGACCTCGACCTCGACCAGGTCCCCGGGGTGGACGACCGAGGCGCCGGCCGGGGTGCCGGTGAGGATCACGTCCCCCGGCTCCAGGGTGACCAGCCGCGACAGGTCGGCGACCAGCTGGCCGAAGGGGAACAGGAGCGTGTCGGTGGTGTCGTCCTGGACCAACTCGCCGTTCACCCAGGTCCGCAGGCGCAGCGCTGCGGGGTCGAGGTGGCGGGCGTCCAACAGCCGTGGACCGAGCGGGGTGAACCCGTCCGCGCCCTTGGATCGGAGGTTGGAGCCGCGGTCGGCGTAGCGCAGGTCGTACACGCCCGCGTCGTTGGCGGCAGTCACCCAGCGGACGTACGACCATCCGTCCTCCGGCGCTACGCGCTGGGCGCGCGAGCCGATGACCAGGGCGATCTCGCCCTCGAAGCCGAGGAGTTCGCAACCGGCGGGGCGGACGATCGCCTGCTTGGTGCCCGCCAGCGACGACGGCGGCTTCAGGAAGTACGAGGGCTGGGAGGGGATGCGTCCCCGTTCCTTCGCCCGGCTGGGGTAGTTCAGGTGAACGGCGATGATCTTCGTCGGGGGGTTCCCGAGCGGATGCGTCATCAGGAACGCTCCAGGAACGCCTGCACCTTGGCCTTGTAGGGCTCGCGGTCGTACGACTTCACGTACGCGCCCGCCATGCGCACCGGGTCGCCGAAGAAGTAGTACTCGTACAGCGCCTGGCGGCTGGAGAAGGCGGAGATGCAGGTGTCCCAGACCAGCCGGAACAGCTTGACGCGCTCGGCGCCGGTCAGGGTCGCGGACTGCAGATAGGCCTCGATGTCCTCGGCGGCCGGGCCGTTGATGTCGAGCTCGGTCGGGGTGGCCATCAGACCGGAGGCGCCGAGCTTGCGCAGGATCTGCGGGAAGCGCTGGTAGAGCTTCGGGTAGAGGTTGCGGGCCGCGTTGAGCGGGGCGAAGGCGGGGGTGAGGACGCCGTACTCGTTGATCTCGGCGTCCGCCTCGGCGGCGCGCAGGAAGGCGCGGAGCATCTCCAGCGTGGTGATGATCTCGGCGATGTCCTCCTGGACGTGCTGGAACTGCTCGATGCCGATGGCCTCGGCGAGCAGGGACACCAGGCCGAGGATGTACTCGGTCTTGGCGGTGGTGCGGGTGACAACCTGGTGGGTCATGTGCACCACGGACGAGGTCTGCGAGTAGAAGCCGTTGCACAGCTCGGCGTCGCCGAGGGCGAAGCAGCGCTCGTAGGGCACGTGCACGTTGTCGAAGACGACCACGCAGTCCGACTCCTCGAAGCGGGAGCCGAGGGGGTGGTCGTGGCGCGGGCGGTCGTAGTCGAGGGGCTCGCGGGCGATGTAACGCAGGCCGGGGGTGTCGTTCGGGATGGCGAAGGCGTAGGAGTACGGCTTGTCCTCGGGGGTGCCGCGCAGCACGGTCGAGGGGAAGACGAGCATCTCGTCGGCGAACGGCGCGATGGTGGCCAGCATGCGGGCGCCGTGGACCACGACCCCGTTGTCGTCCTCCTTCACGATCCGCGCCGCCAGCTTGCCGCCGGCCTGCTGGGTGCCGGCCACGGACCGGTTGACCTGCGGCGGGATCAGCGTGTGGGTGCACAGAAGGTCCTCCTCGCGGACCTTCTCGTAGTAGCGGCGGATGTTCTCACCGAAGGCCGGGTTCGCCTGGGCGAACCAGTCGGCGGCCGAGGCGAGCGCCATCAGGGAGCTGTTCATGTAGTCGCCGGTGCGGCCGAGCATGCCGTTGCTGTGGTCGGCCCACACCTTCACCGCCTTGCGGCGCTTGACCAGGTCCTCCGGGGTCTTCGGCGTGAGGAAGGAGGTACCGACCGGCTCGCCGGAGGTGGGGGAGGTGTAGGTGAGGACGTCCTTGTGCTCGTCGCTGTGCTGCAGGTCGTACAACTCGGCGTACGTCCGCACCACATTGCGGAAGGCCGGGTGGTCCTGGACTCCGCCGGTGAGGGTCTCGCCCTGGATGTGGACGGTGGGGCGGGAGGCGGCGAGGCGCTCGAGGTATTCCTTGCCGGTGCGTGCGGCCATGTTCGTGCTCCTGAGAAGTGGTGCGGGCCAGCGGAAGGAGGCTGGTCAGATGAGGTGTTCGATGCCGTCGGTGGCCTCGGTCGCCGTACCGAAACGGCTCCAGGCGTAGGTGAGTGCGTCGCCGTCGCGGTGGCCCAGGTCGGTGACCCGGCCCAGGACGAGGGTGTGGTCGCCGCCGTCGTACGAACGCCACGGGTCGCACTCGATCCAGGCGAGGGGATGCGTGAGGCGCGGGACGCGTGCGCCCTCCACCCAGCGAGGCTCGGCCGCGCCCTGTGCCCCGGCGAACTGCCGTGCCAGCGGCTCCTGCTCGGCGCCGAGGATGTTCACGCAGAACGGCCGGTCGAGGAGCTGGTCGTGGCAGCGGGCCCGACGGGCAACGCTGATCAGCACCAGCGGGGGATCGGCGGAGACGGACGTGAACGAGTTCATCGTCGCGCCGCGCGGGCCGTCGTCGCCTTCGTACGTCACGACGGTGACTCCGGTCGCGAACCGCGACATGCAGGCGCGCAGGGCGCCGGGACTCGGCGGGGCGAGAGCTTCGGGCATGGGGAACTCCCTGAGAGCTGACTGGGCAGCGGGCGGGATGCCCTGGCTGGGAAGACCTGTTTCTTTCCGGCCTAGAGGGCAGGCGACTGGAGGGGCAGAGTGGGTGGTACATATGCTGACCAAAGCATGTAATCAAAGCTTTGATTAATTGGACGGTACCGCGAACGCGGGTACGACGGAAGCCCTCAGAGCGGGAAATCTGCTCCTTGCGGGAAACGACGTGGGTGTGGCGGCGGCCCCGACCAGACCGAACGCCTCGTCGCGCGGCCGAACCGTTCGTGCCGACCTGACTCCGAGTCGGTACGAGGGCCGCCAGGGCTGCGGTGGACGGGGCCGCTGGGCGTTCGTGTGTGCGTCGGGAGCCCGCGGGGAGTCGGTGGCCCGCTGGACAACCGGCCTACACTCCCGATGTGAACCAGGAACAGCCGGACGCCGACTATCTGCACTTCTGGTCGTTCATTGACCACGCCGTCGAGCGGGCCGGCCGGGAACTGCCAGGCATCGACCCGCTCGCGATGCGGCTCGTGCTCACCCTGCACCGGGCGGCCAACATGCTGGTGTACGACCTCGAGTCGACCGTGCACCGGCCCCGCGGCTGGTCGTGGCCCGGTTTCCGCGTCCTGTTCGCGATCTGGCTGTCGGGTCCGGTCGAGGCGAAGAAGGTGGCGGAACTGTCCGGTATGAGCCGGGCGGCCGTGTCGGCACTGGTCAACACCCTGGAGAGGGACGGACTGGTCAGCAAGGAGCGCGCCTCGTACGACGGGCGCGCGGTCCAGCTGGCCCTGACCGAAGCCGGTCTGGAAGCGATCACCACCGCCTTCCGGGCTCACAATGAGCGGGAACAGGAGTGGGCCGGCTCCCTCAGCGAGGAGGAGCAACGAACCCTCATCGACCTGCTGGGCAAGCTGACCGCTCACTCCACCCACTTCGACGCCCGGCACCGGGCCTAGGTGTGCTCACCACGGCCGTGGCCCTGCGCACGCCGTAACCTGGGCAAGGCGTGAACGGCCGCCGCACTGAGCGGGCTCAGCACGGCGAGTCATTCCTGGGCCCGTAGAGTCCGGCTGACCGCATCCTCGCCATTGGCGGCGTCGGTGCGACATGCGCAAGCTGCCCCCGAGAGCGCCTTGGCCCTGGGAGCAGCTTGTGTGGCCGGGACTCACATGTGGACGACCGGCGCCGCGTCGGGGTCTTGCACGGGGACGCCTCGGCGGTAGAGGAGGGCGCTGATGACCAGGCCGGCGGCGAAGAAGGCCGCGGACCACCAGTAGGCGGTGGAGTAGCCCTCCAGGCCGGCGTGGGCGAGGACCACCGGGTCCTGGGCGTCGCGGCCGTCGAGGTAGTTGGTGACGGCGGTGGTGGAGAGGGTGTTGAGGAGGGCGGTACCGAGGGAACCGCCGACCTGCTGCATGGTGTTGACGGCGGCGGAGGCGACGCCGGAGTCCTCGGGGGCCACGCCGGCGACGGCCAGGCTCATGGCGGGGGGCATCACCAGACCGAGGCCGAGGCCCGCGATGACCAGCGGGGGCAGGACGTTGGTGGTGTAGGTGCTGTTGAGGTCGAGGGCGGTGAGCCAGACCATTCCGGCGGCTGCCAGTCCCATGCCCAGTGGCACGACCGGCTTGGGGCCGATGCGGGGGATGAGGACGGTGGTGGCGAGGGTGGAGGCGAGCATGAGCCCGGCGACCATGGGCAGGAAGGCCAGGCCGGTCTTGATGGGGGTGTAGCCCAGGCTCTGCTGGAGGTAGTAGGTGAGGAAGAGGAAGACCCCGAACATTCCGGCGCCGCTGATCAGGACGGCTATGAAGGAGGCGCCGCGGTTGCGGTCGAGCAGGACGCGCAGCGGCAGCAGGGGGTGGGTGGAGCGGGTCTGCCACCAGGTGAAGGCGGCGAGCAGGATGCCCCCGGCCAGCAGATAGCCCCAGGTCTGGACCGAACTCCAGTCGTGGCTCTCGGCGTTGGAGAAGCCGTAGACGAGGCAGAAGAGGCCGCCGCCGACGAGGAGCGCGCCGGGGATGTCGATGGTGGCGGTCTTGTCGCGGGTGGTGCGGCGCAGCAGGAGTGCACCGCCGACGAAGGCGACGGCGGCGAAGACGAGGTTGACGTAGAGGGTCCAACGCCAGTCGAGGTGCTCGGTCAGCAGGCCGCCGAGCAGCAGCCCGATGGCTCCGCCGGCGCCGGCGATGGCGCCGTAGACACCGAAGGCCCTGGCGCGTTCCTTGGCGTCGGTGAACGTCACGGTCAGCAGGGACAGGGCGGCCGGTGCCAGCAGCGCGCCGAAGACGCCCTGGAGGGCGCGGGCGGCGACGAGCATCTCGAAGCTGCTCGCGGCGCCGCCGAGGGCGGAGGCACCGGCGAAGCCCACCAGTCCGACGAGGAAGGTCATCTTGCGGCCGAACAGGTCGGCGATACGGCCGCCGAGCAGGAGCAGGCTGCCGAAGGCCAGGGCGTAGGCGGTGACCACCCACTGGCGGTCGCCGTCGGAGAAGCCCAGGTCCTTCTGCGCGGAGGGCAGGGCGATGTTCACGATGGTCGCGTCCAAGACGACCATGAGCTGGGCCACGCCGATGACGGCGAGGATCCACCAGCGGTGACGCGGCGGTGCGTCAGACGGAGGGAGCATGGACACGGTGGCCGTGTCCGACGCGGGGGCTGATGTTTGGGACATGACGAAACTCCTGAGGAGAGAGGAAGAGAAACAGTTGAACGGTGTGGGACGGCTGCGTCGTCGGAGCTCGTCACGTGCTGTTGCGGTGGTGGTCCGTGAGGAAAGGCGGACGCGGGAAGGCGATCAGGCCGCCACGGCGTCCGGGCGAGCGCCTTCCGTGGCCTTGCGGTACGAACTGCCGTGGGGCAGGACGGCTGCCTTGAGCTGCTGTGCGGGTCCTGCCAGGGCTCGGCGGCGGGCTTCGTGGGCCGCGGCGGGGGAGTAGGTCTGCCAGTAGCGGGCCTCGCGGTTGAGCCTGCTGATCAGCGGGATGAGATCGGTCGAGGACGGGACGGCGGGGATCCCCAGGCGATCCGCCGACTCCTCACCGAAGGTCCGCCGGAGCACGCTGTGGATGAGGTGACGCAGCTGCTCCTCGGACAGGTCGACGCCCGGTGCGCCGGCCAACGCGCGGGCCTGCGCGTCGATCATGGCGGCGGTCAGAGCACGGGAATTCTCGTCGGGTGCGGGCGTCGTGAAGTCCAGCAGGTCCAGCAGCCGGCCCGCGCCGGCGTGGTCGCCGATGTCCCGGTAGAGGTTTTCGTCGAGTCCCAGGAGATGAGCGACGTACGACCAGTACTGGTAGAGGTAGCGCTCCTCTTCAGGGGTGACGCAGATGCCGACGGCATCCAGGGCCCGGAAGGCGGTGAGGGTGAATCCGAGCCAGCTGCGGGCCATGTCGAGCTGTCCGGTCGGTAGGCCCTCGGCGCCCCGGTCCCAGTCCTCGATGGCATCGGCCCGCATCCGGGCGTGGTGCAGCCGGACCCCGACGGTGGCCAGGTAGCCCGGCCGTCCGCGCAGCAGACCGCCGGGCCGGACGGTCTGGCGTGCCCACACCCCCGCCTCCGCGAGGCGGGGCGCGGCCATGTCCGTCGTTCTGCCTGTCCTGGCCAGCCGTTGTGCCGTGGCCGGGGAGGAGTAGGTATGGGCGAGCGCGCTGGTGAGGGAGCAGAGCTGGAACCACATGGGGGGTATGGACAGGCTGGTGACGTCGCCGCGATGGAGCATCAGGGGATCGACCCAGGCGGGAGGCGTCTCCAGTTGCCGCAGCAGTGCGGCCACGCCGACGGGGGGTTCCGTGTCCAGGCCCGCCAGGCCGTTGCTCAGGCCCGCGTCGAGGGCCTGCCGGGCAGGTGTGCCGTGGAGGTCCAGTTCGGCGATGACGGCATCGGCGAGTGGATCCCCGGCTGTGAGCAGGGTCAACAGGTGCGCTGTCATGCGGCACTCGCTTTCGGAGAGGGGCGCGCGGTCGGCTCCGGCATGAGTCGGTCGGGTCGGCCCTGGTGGGGGTGGGTAATTCCGGTGGTGATTCGTGCGGGTCGGCCCTGCGAGGAGCGGCCGACCCGATCGCTTGCCTCCTGCCGCAAGCGCTCTGACACCTGTCAGATTAGCTTTATTCTGACGAGTGTCAAGTAAGCTGTCGACGAGCCCCAAGCTGGTGGCCAGTCCCCAGAGGTCCGGGGGCGATCGGTGAGGAGGCAATTGATGGGAGCCAGAACAGAACCCGCCCGACGGCCGGGACGCCCGAGCGCGGACACGCGTGCCGTGCCCGACGAGGAGAGCATCCTGCTGCGCGGCCTGGAGGCCTTCGCCGAGCTGGGGTACGACGGCGGTTCCGCGCGGGAACTGGCCCGCCGCCTAGGCGTCAGCCACAACTTCATCAACGACCGCTACGGGTCCAAGGCGGCCTTCTGGCGTGCGGTGATCGACGCCGCCTTGCGGGCCCAACTGGAGTGCCTACCCAAGACGGATCCCTCGCTCGACGATGCCGAGCAGCTGCGCCTGATCATCGCCGGCTTCTACCGGAGCGCGGTGGACACGCCGCTGGTCGGACGGGTCCTCGTCGACGAGTTCTCGCGGGACACGGAGCGGCTGGACTACCTCTACGAGCAGTACATCGCGCCGACTCTGCAGCTCATGGTGCCCAGCATCGAACGGCTCGTCGCCGCCGGGCGCATGGCGCCCATCCCGATGGACGTCATGTTCTTCGCCGTCATCCCTCCGGTCTCGGGCATGCTGGACGGGCCTTTGGCGCGACGCCTGGGCAGGCCGGACCCCGCCTCGCCGGAACAACTCACGGCCACGGCCGAGCGGTTGGCACTGCTCGTGGTCAACGGACTGCTCGCGACGGGGGCGGAGGGTGGCCGCGGCGCCTGATCCGGCTGCCCCGTCCCGGTGCGTGCTGGACGGCGACCAGGGGGCGCGTTCCATCGGGCGGGGCGGGACCGCCGCGTCCTGCCAGGCGCACCAGACGCCGGCGTCGCGGAAACCGGATCTCGGTGCCATGCGAAAAGGGCCCCGCAGGCTTCGCCTGCGAAGACCCTTCGCACCGCCGGACGGCAGCATGTGAACAGGACCCTGCCGACCCCGTGGCCGGCGAGCGGTCAGGCAGCCTTCTCCCAGGTGCCCTGGCCGTCGAGGTAGAAGTCCTCTCCGACCATCAGACCGTCGCGGAACGGGATGACGATGGCCTGCCTCGCCGTCAGCACGAACACGTCGTCGGCGGTTCCCCCGTCCGGCAGGGGCACTCCCGTCTCGGCCAGCGCCGCGCCAGGCAGCCGAAGACGCACGTACCCGTCCCAGGCGATGGCCTCGTCACTGATGAAGAAATGATCGATCTCGACTTCGAGACCGTCCATGTCCAGCGAGCCGTTCGCCATGCTCTCGAGGTAGTTCGCGCACACCGCGTCCCGGTAGGCGACCGGACCGCCGTTCCGCGCGATCGCGCCGGGGTCGCCGTAGTTGTGGTAGACGCAGTCGTCCACCAGCGTTGCCATGGTCCGCTCGATGTCGTGGTCGCGTACCTCGGCGACCGAGTGCTCGATGAGCAAGCCGATCATCGCGGCATGCTTCGGATTCTTCGTCTCCGCCTTCCGGGCTTCGAGGAAGTCGATGAACCTCGCCATGTCGGGCAGGCGAGCCCCCGTGGTCGTCGATTCCTCCCGCTGTTCAACGGTCGCCATGAACTCCTCCTCGAGATCGGTTGCGGGATGTCGCGTCGTTCGTCAGTTCGGCCATGAGCCGTCGACGAACAGGTCGGCATGGCCCGCCTTGCGGGTGGTCTTGGGGTCCGGATCGGGCCATTCGGCCATGTGCAGGTGCATCGTGCTCGCGGCCGTCATCACCTCGATGAAGTACGGGCCGTCCGCTTCGATCGCACGCCGGATCGCCGGCGCGAGCTCGTCCGCCTTGTCCACCCGCTCGCCCGGCACGCCCATGCCTTGGGCGACCGCGGTGTAGTCCGTCTCGGGAAGGTCGGTCCAGTGCGTGAACGGCACCGAGCCCGGGCCCCCGTGCTCGCGGCCGCGCCGACCGCCGTACAGGCCACCGTTGTTGAGGACGATGCTCACGACCTTGAGATTGCGCTCGGCGAGCACCGAGAGTTCGCTGCAGTCGTAGTAGAAGCCGGCGTCGCCGCCGACGCTGACGACGAGGCGGTCGGGTGCGGCGAGTTTCGCGCCGATCGCCACCGGGAGGGACGACCCCAGCGCCGCGTAGTGGAAGCCCAGCGGTGCCGCGAAGCCGGAAGGGTACTTCGACTCCCGGTACACCATCCCGGGCACCGGGAAGCCCTCGTCGTTGACGAAGATGGTCCCCGCGGGAACCTCCTCCGAGAGGACCTGGCCGATCGCGGCTGGCATGATCGGGTCGGTGCCGACGAAGGACCTCAGCGTCTCGGCGTAGGTGTCCTTCGCTGTCGCGATCTCCGCTGTCCGCACCTCGTCCGCGCGGTGCCGGCTCTCCGCACCGGAGGCCTGCAGCCGGTCGTTGAGCTGGCCGAGGAACGCCTTCGCGTCGGCGACGATGCCCAGCGTCGGCTGGAAGATCCGGCCGAGCTGAGACTCCTCAATGTCGACCTGTACGACCTTCTCCGGCTTGGCGAGGGACCACGACAGGGTGGCCGTCTGGGAGAAGGAGAACCCGACCGCGACCCACAGGTCGGCCTCCTCGGCCACCTTGGTGCCCGTCCCGAAGTACCCCCAGCCGCTCATGTCGCCCGCGTAGAGCGGGTGGTCGTCCGGCAGGACCGCGCGGCCTCCCGCCCCGCTCGACACCACCGGGATGCCGGTCGCGTCGACGAACCGGCGCAGCTCGCCCGTCGCGTCGGCGAGATGTATGCCCGCACCTGCCAGGATCACGGGCCGCTCGGCGGCCTCGATCAACTCCAGCGTCCGCCGTACGCTCGTCTCGCCCGCCGCGGGCGGCTCCGGCAGCGTGAGCTGCTCGGTCCTGACCGTGGTCCTCTGGTACATCGCGCCCTGCGTGAGGTCGAGCACCGCGGGGCCGAACTTGCCGGTGCTCGCCGCGAGCACCGCCTGCCGGACGGCCAGCGGCAGGTCCTCGCCGTCGACGACACGCTTGATGTACTTCGACAGGGGCTTGAGCGCCGGATACAGCTCGGTCGCGTCCTGCAGGATGTCCCGCATGTCCCACGCCGCCGCGCTCTCGATCAGCATGAGAACCAGGGGGGTGGAGTCGAGCTTGGCCGCGTACACGACCGGCGAGGCGTGCAGCGCGCCGACGCACCACGTGAGTGCCGCGGAGGCGGCCCGCCGCTTCACGCGGTTGTAGCCGTAGGACATCCACGCCGCGGACAGCTCGTTACGCGCGTTGAAGTCCTTGATGTCGTGCGCGATGATGCTGCGCTCCAGGCTCGTGGACACACCACCCGTGTAGCCGAAGACGTACTCGACCCCACACGCGGTGAGCGTCTCCACGACGGCGACCGATCCCTCCCGGAACGGCAACCGGGCGCCCGACCCGACTCGCACGGCCTCCACCGGGGCTCGCTCCTTGAACGGCCCGACGCCCAGCTCGACGTGGCCCAGGAGAATGTCGCCCTCGACCTCCGCCTCGAAACGAAGCGTGGCCGGGTTGCTGCCGACGGCGACGGTCCAGGACAGGCGCCGCCCCTTGATGTCTCCCTCGCCGGTGCTGGAGCCCTCCGGGGTCTCGAACCGCACCGACAGTGACTCGCCGTCCGGGGTCAGGGTGAGCACACCGTTCCGCGGCGGGAACGCCCCCGGCCGCAGGGTGAGGTCCCACGTGCCACCGATCCGCGTCGCGGCCTCGTCAGCAGTTGTCATCGAATGCTCCTCCACGTGCCTCGGGTCGGCGGATGTCAGGTCTGGGTGGTGCCGCGTAGCCGGTCGCGCAGTTCGCCGCGGCGGATCTTGCCTGACACGGTCTTGGGCAGATCACTGACGAAGTGGATCCGGCGTGGGTATTTGTAGGGGGCGGTCAGGCGCTTGACGTGGTCCTGCAGTTCCTCGGCGAGCTGCGGTGAAGGGGCGGCGTCGGGGTGCAGGATCACGAACGCGGTGACGATCTGGGTTCGGTCGGGGTCGTCCTGTCCGACGACCGCGGCTTCGATGACGGCCGGATGTTCGACGAGCGCCGATTCGACCTCGAACGGGCCGATGCGGTACGCCGAGGACGTGATCACATCGTCCTGGCGGCCTTCGAACCAGAAGTAGCCGTCCTCGTCACGGCGCGCCTTGTCGCCGGTGAAGTACCAGCCGTTGGTGAACGCGGCCGCGGTGGCGTCGGGATCGCGCCAGTAACCGGTGAACAGCCCGGCCGGCCGCTCGGGCTCCACCCGGATGGCGACGTTGCCCTCGTCGCCCACCGGCACCGACGCACCGTCGTCGTCGACCACGTCGACGTCGAACCCGGGAACGGGTTTGCCCATCGACCCGCTGCGGACCGGCAGGCAGCGGAAGTTGGCGAGCACGTTGACCGTCTCGGTCTGGCCGTAGCCGTCGTGGACGACGAGCCCGCGCGTGCCTTCCTCCCAGATCCGGATCACCTCGGGATTGAGTGGCTCGCCGGCCGAGACGCAGTGGCGCAGCCGGGAGAGGTCGTAGCTCGCGAGATCGGCGACGACCAGCGAGCGGTAAAGGGTCGGCGGCGCGCAGAGTGTCGTGACTCCGTGGCGCTCGATCGTGTCGAGGATCAGATCGGGGTCGGACTTGCCCAGGTCCATCTCCAGGACGGTCGCGCCCTGGGCCCACTGCCCGAAGAGCTTGCTCCACGCGGCCTTCGCCCACCCGGTGTCCGACAGCGTCCAGTGCAGGTCCCCGGGCCGGAGGTCCTGCCAGTAGCGGGCCGTGACCTGGTGGCCGAGCCCGAAGCTCGCCTGGGTGTGCGCGACCATCTTGGGGTACGAGACCGTGCCGGACGTGAAGTAGATGAGCATCATGTCGTCGGCGGCGGTCGGGTCTGTCGGCGTCGGCCCGTCCGACGCCCGCGCCAGCAGCCCGTCCATCGTGTGCCAGCCGGCGGACGGCGCGGAGCCGACGACGATGCGATGGGCGAGCGTCGGCAGGCGGTCGGTGAGCTTGTCGACCTTGACCGCCCCCTCGCCGTCCGTGATGACCGCGACCGCTTCCGCCCGGTCGACGCGGTACTCGATGTCACGGGAGGTCAGCTGCGGGGTGCCGGGGACGGGGACGGCGCCGATCCGGATCGCGCCGAGCAGGGCCACGTACCATTCGGCGATCCGGGGGAGCATCACGAAGATCCGCTCGCCCTTGCCGACACCGATCCCGGCGAGGGCGTGTCCCATGCGCCGACTGGCCAGGTTGAGTTCGCGGAAGGTGTACGACGCGGTGACCCCGCCGTCGCGGCGCAGTGTCACCAGGGCGAGTTCGTCGGGGCTCTGCTGCGCCCGGCGCTCGAGGATGTCCAGGACGGCGTTGAACCGCTGTGGAACCTCCCAGCGGAACCGGGCCCGCTCGGCGTCGTAGTCCGTCATGTTGGGGACGGCATCCCGTCCCGGACGTTTCACCGGCATACGCTGTCTCTCCTCCCGGCGAGCTGTCCCGCGAGCTCCCTTGGCTGCGGTGATCCGAGGCTCGCCCGGCGGGTTCATCGCCGTAAACCCCCCAAAGGAAGCGCCCTGTGCCCTACCTTCGGACGCTGGTGACGGCCGTGACGCGGTCCTAGCCTCGCAGGGTGTCCCCCGGCCGATCCGGGCACGATGTGCGCCTGTCGGAGGTCGTCGTGCGTCCGCACCCGGGGGCCGGGCAACCCCGAGGTCACCGTGGAGGACAAAGTGAGCGCGGACGAGTTTCGTTTCGATGGACGAGTGGCGATCGTGACCGGTGCGGGCAGCAACCCCGGGCTCGGACGGTCGTACGCGATGCTTCTGGCATCGCGGGGGGCGAAGGTCGTGGTCAACGATCTCGGTGTCGGTCCCGACGGGCGCGGGCAGATCGGTCCCGGTGCCGAGGCTGTGGTCGAGGAGATCCGCAAGGCCGGCGGCGAGGCTGTCGGTGACGGCCACTCGGTGGCCGAGCGTGACGGCGCGCGGGCGATCGTGGACACCGCTCTCGACGCCTGGGGCCGGGTCGACATCCTGATCAACAACGCCGGCATCGCACCGTTCGCGAGGTTCGACGAGATCACCGACCAGGACATCGAACGCGTCGTCGGCGTCCACCTCATGGGTCACATATGGATGACCCGTGCCGCCTGGCCGCATATGACCGCGCAGAACTACGGGCGCCTGGTCAACGTCAGTTCGGGCGTCGGGCTTGCCGGGTTGCCCACCCAGTCGATCTACGCCGCCGCCAAGCTGGGCGTCGTGGGGCTGACCCGCTCACTGGCGGCCGAGGGAGCAAAGCACGGGATCAGGGCGAACGCCATCTCGCCCTATGCCGACACCGTGGCTCTGCAGACCATGCTCACCGCTGAGGCCAGCAAGCAGAACCAGTCAGCGGGGCTGACCCCCGAAGTCGTGGCCCCGGTCGCGGCATGGCTCGCCCATGAGGACTGCACGATCACCGGCAGGGTGATCGAAGCGGCGGCCGGCTCCTTCAACGAGGCGTTCATCAGCCAGACCAACGCCGCCCCGCCGAATCCGGACCTGACGCCCGAGGACGTGGCGGCCTCGATGGAGGGCGTACTCGACCGCACGGGAGCAATCCCGTATCGCGATGGCGGCGACTTCATCTACGACATGATCAAGCCGTACGAGACGACACCACGGACCGCATGAGGACCTTCGGCAGGTGACGCTGCTGAGCCCGCACCGGACGAGCTGACGGTGCGGGCCCTGCTGCCATCGGCACAGGGAACATCCTCGTCAGGATGACGCCAGTGCCTCGCTCCAGCGCTGCCACCAGCGGCGCTGGTTGCTCTCGCCGTAGACAGAGGTGCTGGCCTCGCCGGGCCCCATCCAGGCGGGCCTGGGCTTGTAGTCGCTCATTCCGTCCATGCCCATCTGGAAGTTGAGCTTCATGTCCTGGCGGGCGAACGCCGAGCGGCCCACCATGGGGCCGCCGCGCCAGACGACGGTGTCGTCCTGCTCGAACACCCCCGAGGGGCTGAAGCCGAAGACACTGCCCTCGTACGAGGCCTGGTTGAACTCGGGCGTGGCCGAGTTCCACACCATGGGCCAGTTCCACAGCTCGAACTGCTCGGGCCCCCGCGGCTGCCACTGCCGCAGAGCGGTGAAGCACACCGGCGGTCGGCCCCGTTCGGTCGAGGCGATGGCCCGGATCAACGACAGGTTCGGAAAGATGGTGAAGCCGACCACCCCGTACCGGGACTCCAGGAACTCACGCTGCCCGGCGCCCAACCGGGCGAGATCGAAGGTCGAGGCCACCTCGGGTGGGTAGTCCATGACCCAGAGCGGCTCGGGCAGGAGATTCGGGGTGATGATGAGCCCGTGCCCGCCTTCGAGAGCGACATGGAACTGTGTGCTGAGAGACTCTCCGAGGTCGGGGAGGAGACCGATGTCCTCGAGCGAGCTGTGTGCGGACTGGACGTGGTAGGCGTCGCCGACGAAGTTCTCGGCGCCTGACTTCCAGTTGGCGGGGACGATCCAGCGGTGGGGGTCGCCGGCGGCCCGCATGCCTTGTTCGTTGAGGCCGAACACGACGTCCAAATACCAGCACATGTCGCCGAGGTACTCGCGCAGGGGGACCGCGTCCGGGTCCAGGCAGGCGAAGAT
>NZ_JBSFWB010000063.1:0-28725 GCF_053592635.1 Streptomyces sp. NPDC002623
CCGGGTCGATGCTGCCGTCCGCCGCGGCGACCAGGGCGCACATGGCCATGCTCGCGTCGCGGAAGGCGCCGCTCTTGAGGTCGTTCTTCTTCGCCACGAGCTGCGTCTGCATCGTCGACGCGGACTCCTTGATGCGATCCCACAGGGCCATGAGAACTCCAGAAGGTCGAGCCTGATCTATTTCTACGTCACTGTAGAACATAGCGGAGTCGATGTCCGAGTCGATGTTCGATCCCCTATTGACCGGTCAATTGGCCAATTGTACGGTGTAAAGATGACCGTGCCGCTCTACGTACAGATCAGGCGAGAGATCGAGGCGAAGATCCGGGCCGGGGACCTGCCCCCTGGCGCGCGGCTGCCGACCGAGAAGGATCTCTCCACCCAGTACGGCGTCAGCCGGGCCACGGCCCAACGGGTCCTCAACGACCTCGCGGAGTCGGGGCTGGCGATCCGCCGACGGCGCCACGGCACCTTCGTCGCGGACGTGACGCGGCAGATCAATCTGCTCAACTTCGTCACCCCCGCCGTAGCGGCAAAGGGCGTGCCCGGCAGACACGAGGTCGTGTCCGCGCGGATCGTCCGGGCCGCCGACGCCGTCCTGACGCTCCCCGGCGCCTCGGCCGACACGGCCGTGGTGGAACTGGTCCGCCGCAAGCTCGACCTGCGCGAGGAGCCACGGTCCGTCGAGCGGCACGTCGTCCTCTTCGCCGTCGCCCCCGACCTGCTGAACGAGAATCTCGAAGACCTCGTCACCCTCCCGTATCTCCAGCGCAGAGGCGTACCGATCGACTCGATCCGGGTCTACCTCGACCCGGTGAGCCTCGATGAGCACGACGCCGCACTGCTGCACAGCGAGATCGGAACACCCGCGCTGAGGCGGCGCCGGGAGTTGCGTGCCGACGACGGAAGCACCGTCGAGGTGGTCACGACCCTGGTCCGTCCGGGAACCGCCGAGTTCTTCCTGGAGCTGCCCGTCCCCGTCATATGAGCAGCGTGTCGCTGCCGGAAAGGAAGTGCGTACACCATGAAGGTCATCATCATCGGCGCCGGTGTGCTGGGCGTGAGCGTCGCGAGACAACTCGCCGTCGCCGGCCAGGACGTTCTCCTGCTCGACCGGTCGGGAGCCGGCACCGGCACGACCGCGACCACCTTCGCCTGGATCAACTCCAGCCGGAAGCCCGACCCGGACTACCACCGGCTGAACCTCGCAGGGATGGCGGAGCACGCCAGGCTCGCCGAGCAACTGCGCGGCGCGCCGTCGTACTTCCCCAGCGGAGCGCTGCAGTGGGCGGACGCCGCGAACGAGCGGCGACTCGCCGACAACGTGGAGCGACTGCAGGCCCTGGACTACCCCGCACACTGGGTCACGCCCGACGAGGCGACGCGGATCGCCGGCGACCTCCGGATCCCGGCGACCATCACGTCCATCGCGCACTTCCCCGGCGAGGGATACGTTCTGCCGGCCCGCTTCGTGGGCAACCTGCTGGCGGACGCCGAGCGGCACGGAGCCACGTGCACGGTCGGCGAGGTCGTGGCCATCGACGACAGACCTGACGGAGTGACCGTCACCCTGGCCGGAGGCGAGGTCCGCCGGGGCGATCGAGTCGTCCTGGCGGCAGGCCGCTGGACCGAACAGCTGGCAGCCCGGGCCGGCATCGACGTTCCCATGGTGACGGACGCCGGTCGCGGAGCGCAGATCGTGGGTCTGCTCGGTTACGCCAGGGCACCGGGACTCGACCTGCGCTGTGTGATCCACAGCCCCGGCCTCAATCTCCGCCCCGAGGCCGCTGGGCATGCCGTCCTGCAGGCTCTCGACCTGAACGCCGACGTCGATCCCGCAGACCCCCCGTCCGCGGACGGGGCCATCGCGAACACCCTCGCCCGGCGGTTCTCCGCGCTGCTTCCCGACCCGAGCCGGCGACCGGAGATCGACCTGCGGGTCGGCCTCCGGTCACTGCCCGCGGACGGCCACACCGTCGCCGGCTATGCCTCCGCGCAGTCCCGGGTCTACTGCCTCGTCTCGCACAGCGGGGTCACCTTGGCGCCGATCCTGGGACGCCTGGTCGCGACCGAGATCACCACCGATCGGGAACAGGACCTCCTCCGGGCCTTCCGGCCCACCCGATTCACCGGCGCGGGCCGCTCGGACATCGAGGTGGATCAGCACGCCGCGGGCCTGGGCGACCAGTAGCCGACAACCCTCCCCGCCGAGCTCCCGTCATGGGGGGCGACGGGGTGGAAGCGGCCCCTGGGGTGAGCGGGATGAGCCGGCTCCCCGACGCCAAGTCGTGGGGGAGCCGGTGGCCGCTGCCCCGCCGGGCCCGGGTGACGATCCCGCGTCCACGGGCACACCGCCCGGACGCATCACTGCGCCGACGCTGGGTCAGTGGCGCGGGCGCTCAACTGGCTCGCTCACATGGCTCGTTCATCTGGCTCGCTCGACGCTCCACAGCGGCAGCAGCTCGAAGAAGGCGACCGCCTCCTCCCGCCACCGCGACCGCCAGCCGGCGGCCACCGCGGACGCCTGCTGCGCGTAGCGGCGCATGTCCGCCTCCATCCTGCCCGGCACGCCACGGTGCTCAGCGATCTCCCGGACGGCGGCGACGGTCCGCGGCGTGCCGGACGGGTCACCGAGCGCGGCTTCCACCACGCCACGCTCGGCGTCGTCGACGGCCGCCAGCAGAGCCCGGACGGTGTAGCTGTGCCTGCCGTCGCGCAGGTCGGTGCCGGTCGGCTTGCCCATGGTGGCCGCGTCTCCGAACAGGTCCAGGTAGTCATCGCGCATCTGCCCGCAGATCCCCACCAGCCGCGCGTACTCCCGCAACTCCTTCTCGAAGAGCGCCGGTTGCTCGCCGGCGGCCAGGAGGCCGAGTTGCAGGGGTGCGAGGATCGAATAGCGGGCGGACTTGTAGTCGGCCACGCAGTGCAGGACGTCCTCGTCCGGCGCGGCGGCGAAGTCGCGCTCCAGGTCGACGATCTGGCCCACGAACGTGTCGGCCGCCGCCCGGGTCTGCACCTCGACCATGGCCTGCCGCACCGCCACAGGCGCCTTCGCCTCCAGCAGCGCCTGCAGCGACAGGGCGAGGGCGAGGTCCCCCGCGAGCACGGTCAGCCCCAGGGCAGCCTGCGGGTGGTCGGGGAACCGCTCACGGTAGGCGTAGTAGGTGGAGGGGCCGCCGCGTCGGGTGGGACTGTCGTCGATGAGGTCGTCGTGCACCAGGCCGTGGGTCTGCAGCAGCTCGATGCCCAACGCCGCGGCGTCAAGTCCGTCGACGGGCTGGTCCGTTGCCAGACGCGCCGCCTCATACAGCAGAACGACCCGCATCCGCTTCCCGCCCCGCAGGGACAACTCCCGCAGCAACCGCAGGCAGTCCGGGGTGAACCGACTGAAGGACGGCGCGTCGAGTCGGGCGCTCACCGTGTCGAAGTACTCCGCGAAGAGCGTGTTGAACCGGCGCTCGTATCCGGCGACACGCTCGAGGATCTGCTGGGTCATGGGGGGCATTCTTCCTGCTCGGTAGGGTCACCCAGGCCCGGGCTCCCGCCCAGCACGCGGTACATGCCGGTCGAGTCATGGGTGCGGTCATGATGCGCCTGCCGAGGCCGCGTCCCTGGTGTGCGGGGTGGACGCAGATGTCGACGATCTGGAACGCGGTGCCGCCGTCACCGATGACGCGCCCCATGCCGATCGGCTCCCCCTCGTGCCGGAGGACCACGCCGTATCAGGTGTTGGGCAGGGCGAGCGCGACACGCTCTCCGGGGGTGAGTGGGCGGGCCCGCCGGACATGTCTCGGCAACACCCTTGTCATCCGCGGTCGGCGTATGCATCATGATGGCCATCATCAGGGTTCCTGATATAGGGCCGCCGCTTACCCAGCCGGCCCCGTGACGGGACCCGGCACCGCTCTGCGCCGCCGACTCCGCCGTCCCCCGCCGCCGGCTCCGGCATCTCCCCACGGCTTCCCCGTGGCTTCCCCACGGCTTCGCCACCTCCCTTCCGCTCCCTCGACATGCCCGGAGGCATTGATGAGCGCACCCATGAACGGCAGTCTGTCCCGAAGATCCCTTCTGCGGGGCACCGCCGGAGCCGCCGGGCTGTTCTCCGCGGGCGGACTGCTCACTGCCTGCGGCGGCATCAAGGAGTCCGCCGCGCAGACCGACACGGTCCTCCGGATCGGCTATGTCTCGCCCAGCACAGGCGCGGCCGCGGGCTTCGGCGAGCCGAACGCGTACCTGCTGAAGCAGATGCGCACCGCCCTCAAGGACGGGCTGAAGATCGGCGGCAAGAAGTACTCCGTCGAGATCGTCGACCGCGACAGCCGGTCGAACCCGCAGACCGCCGCCGAGGTCGCGACCGATCTCATCAACGGCGAGCGGATCGACCTGATGCTGGTCACCTCCACACCGGAGACGGTCAACCCCGTCGCCGACGCGTGCGAGGCCGCCAAGATCCCCTGTCTGTCGACCGCCGTGCCGTGGGAGGCCTGGTACTTCGGCCGCGGCGCCACCCCCGAGAAGCCGTTCACGTACACGTACCACTTCTTCATCGGTGTCGCGGACATCCAGGCCGCCTACACCTCGCTGTGGACCAACGGCGGCGTGGAGACCAACAAGCGGGTCGGGGTCATGTGGCCCAACGACCCCGACGGCAAGGCGATCCGGCAGGGCCTCGGGCCGGGGCTGAAGGAGAGCGGATTCACCATCGTCGACCCCGGGGCGTACGAGGACGGCACGAACGACTACTCGGCGCAGATCGCGGCCTTCAAGAAGGCCGACGCGGAGATCTTCAACACCTTCCCGCTGCCGCCCGACTTCGCCACCTTCTGGAAGCAGGCCCGGCAGCAGGGCTACCGGCCGCGCATCGCGAGCATCGCCAAGACCGGCCTCCTGCCCTCCCAGGTCGAGGCGCTCGGATCGCTCGGCCACGGCCTCACCGCCGGCTTCTGGTGGTCGCCCAAGTACCCGTACACCTCCACCCTCACCCACCAGAGCTCCCAGCAACTGGCCGACGACTACGAGAAGTCGACCGGCAAACAGTGGAACCAGGTCATCGGGTCGAACATGGCGCTCTTCGAGGTCGCGGTCCACGCGTTGCGGCAGACCTCCGACCCCAAGGACCGCAAGGAACTGGCGGCCGCCCTCGGCAAGGCCAGGCTGACGACCATCGCCGGGCCGCTGGACTGGAGGGGCGGGCCGGTGAAGAACGTGTCCACGCAGGGACTGGTCATGGCGCAGTGGCGCGAGGCCACCGGCGGCAGCGGATTCGCCGTCGAGCCCGTCATCGTCGACAACGGCTCCTTCGACGACATCCCGGTCGGAGGCGAACTTGAGCCGCTCCGCTGACCCCATGACCTCGGGGACGCAGACGGCCGGGACGGGAACGGCGGGGCCGGCGGTCCAGGCCCCGCCGGTCCTCTCGGCGCACGGCATCCACCGCCGCTTCGGCAGCCTGGTCGTCCTCGAAGGCATCGACCTCGCCCTCGCCCCCGGCGAGGCCCTGGGCATCGTCGGCCCCAACGGCGCCGGCAAGACGACCCTGCTCGACATCCTCTCCGGCGCCCAGACCCCCTCCGAGGGCAGCGTCACCTTCCAGGGCCAGGACGTGACCCGCTGGAAGGCCGACCGCCGCTGCCGCAGCGGCATCGGCCGCTCCCACCAGGTGCCACGCCCCTTCACCGGCATGACCGCCTACGAGAACGTACTGGTCGCGTCGGTGCAGGGCGGCTCACACCGGCGCCGTGCGGCCCAGCGGCACGCGCTCGACGTACTCGAACGCTGCGGCATGCTCGCCCAGGCCAACCGGCCCGCCGCCGCGCTCACCCTGCTGGAGCGCAAGCGGCTGGAGATGGCACGGGCGCTGGCCACCGACCCACAGGTCCTCCTCCTCGACGAGATCGCCGGCGGGCTCACCGACGCCGAGACGGACGAACTCATCGTCACCATCCAGCAGTTGCGCGCCGACGGCATCGCCGTCGTCTGGATCGAACACGTCCTGCACGCACTGCTGCGGGTGATCGACCGGCTGGTCTGTCTCGCCCAGGGCCGGGTCCTGGCCGAGGGCGCACCGGACGCCGTCATGGCCGACCCCCGGGTCGTCGAGGCCTATCTCGGGAGCGCGGCATGAGCCTGCTGTCGGTGGAGAACCTCGAAGTGCGCCACGGACTGCTGCGCGCGGTCCGCGACCTGTCGTTCTCCGTGGCCGAGGGCGAGGTCGTGGCGGTGGTCGGGGCCAACGGCGCCGGCAAGTCCACCCTCCTGCGGGCCATGGCCGGAGCACACCGACCGGCCGAGGGCCGGATCGCCCTGGACGGCACGGATGTGACGGACCGTCGGGCGCACGAGCGCGTCGCGGCCGGGATCGCCCTGGTCCCCGAGGGACGGCGGCTCTTCGCCGACCTCACCGTCGCGGAGAACCTGCTGGTCGCCACCCGGGCACGACGCCGCGGACCATGGGACCTGGCCGCCGTCGTGGCCGCCTTCCCCCTGCTCGACGGGCTGCTGAAGCGGCGCGCCGGCAACCTCTCGGGCGGCGAGCAGCAGGCCGTGGCCATCGGCAGGGCGCTGATGACCAACCCCCGGCTGCTGCTGCTCGACGAGGTCTCCCTGGGCCTCGCCCCCATCGTCGTCGACACCCTGTACGACTCGCTCGGCACGATCCTGTCGGGCGGTACGACGGTGCTGCTCGTGGAGCAGGACCTCGGCCGCGCCCTCGGGGTGGCCCGGCGCGTGCTGTGCATGCTCGAGGGCCGTGTCGTCCTGGACGAGCCCGCGGGCCGGGTCACCCGCGAACAGGTCGTCGAGGCCTACTTCGGGCTCGGCCGGGCGACCGTCACCACCGTCCGGGAGGAGCCGGCGTGAACTGGATCAACGCGATCGTGCAGGGTGTCATGCTCGGCGGCGTCTATGCGCTCTTCGCCTGCGGTCTCTCCCTGATGTTCGGCGTCATGCGGACCGTCAACCTGAGCCACGGCGACCTCGCCGTCCTCGGCGCGTTCCTCGTCGCGGTCCTGGCCGCCGCCCTCGGCATCAGCCCGTTCTTCGCGATCCTGCTCGTCCTGCCCGTGATGGGCCTGGTCGGAGTGGCGCTGCAGCGGGGCATTCTCAGCAAGGCGCTGCGCACCGGCGAGATGTCGTCGATGCTGGCCACCTTCGGTCTGGCCATCGTGCTGCAGAACGTGCTCCTGGAGATCTTCTCCGCCGACTCCCGTTCCCTGGGCGTCGGTTCACTGGCCACCTCCGGGCTCCAGCTCGGGTCGTCGGTGAGCATCCCCTATCTCGGGGTGCTCACCGTGCTGGTGGCGGTCGCGCTGCTCGGCGGGCTGCAACTGCTGCTGGCCCGCACCGGAATCGGCCGGGCGATCCGCGCCACCGCCGCCGACGCGGACACCGCCGAGCTGGTCGGGATCGACAGCCGCCGGGTCTACGCCTGGGCCGCCGCCATCGCCGTCGCCACCGCGGGTCTCGCGGGCGCGTTCTTCGCGATGCGGTCGTCGTTCAGTCCGTCCATGGGACCCACCCAACTGCTGTTCGCCTTCGAGGTCGTCGTCATCGGAGGGCTCGGTTCGCTGTGGGGGACGCTCGCCGGGGGCATGGTCCTCGGCATCGCCCAGACGGTCGGCGCCGAGGCGGACCCGCGCTTCTCCATCGTGGCCGGTCACGCGGTGTTCCTCGCCGTCCTGGCCCTCCGCCCGCAGGGACTGCTCGGCATGAGAAGGAGCCGTACATGACCATCGCATCACCGGTGCGCCCCGGCGCCGCCACCATCCACCGCTGGACGCCGGTCTCCCGTACGGCGTCCGGGGCCCTGGCCGCCCTGCTGATCGCCCTGGCGTTCGCCCCCTTCGCCTTCACCCCCGACGTGACCGCGAAGCTGACGAGCCTGTTCGTCCTGGTCATCATCGCGGCCATGTGGAACGCGCTGGCG
The DNA here is from genome assembly GCF_053592635.1 of Streptomyces sp. NPDC002623. NCBI lineage: Bacteria > Bacillati > Actinomycetota > Actinomycetes > Kitasatosporales > Streptomycetaceae > Streptomyces > Streptomyces sp. NPDC002623. The sequence continues at coordinate 7,925 of NZ_JBSFWB010000063.1, forward strand.
GGCTACGCCGGTCTGGTCTCCGTCGGTCAGCAGGGCTTCATCGGCCTGGGCGCGTACGGCGTCTTCCTGCTCGTCGACCGGGGTGTCAGCCCCTTCGTCGCGGTCGTCCTGGCGGCCCTGCTCGCGGGCGCCGTCGCCGTACCCACCTCGCTGCTAGCGTTCCGGCTCACCGGCGGGCAGTTCGCCATCGGCATGTGGGCCATCGCCGAGTTCTTCCGGCTGATCGTGGTGAACACGCCTTCGCTGGGCGGCGGTTCGGGCCGCTCGCTCACCGGTCTGTCGGCCGCCGATCCGGCCGTGCGCCAGGCCCAGGTGTACTGGCTCGCCCTGGCGCTGATGAGCCTGCTCCTGCTGGCCGTCTTCGTCCTGCTGCGCAGCGCACCGGGGTCCGCGCTGGAAGCGATCCGGGACGACCCGGTGGGCGCGACGTCCGTCGGCGTACGGGTCGCCTCGACGAAACGGCTGGTCTTCGTGCTGGCGGCGGTGGGCTGCGCGGCGGCCGGCGGCCTCACGCTCGCCAGTACCCTGCGGGTGCAGCCGGACTCCATCTTCGGCGTCCAGTGGTCCGCCTACATGATCTTCATGGTGGTCATCGGCGGTCTCGGCACCTTCGAGGGACCGATCGTCGGAGCGATCGTGTTCTTCCTGGTGCAGGACTGGTTCGGTGACATCGGAGGCACCTGGTACCTGATCGGGCTGGGCGCGCTGGCCATCGCGATGACGCTGTGGATGCCCCGTGGACTGTGGGGTACCGTGGCACGCCGACATGACCTTGAACTACTGCCGGTCGGTCACCGGGTGCGGACACCGGTCGGCTGACCTCTGCGGCGGCCTCGCCCGGCCTTCCCGACGACGACCGACCAAGAGGTGCGCACGATGACGGAGGCAGCCGGGCCGGGTCCGGAGCCGGACCCGCAGGGCCACCGGGTCCCGCTGACGATCTACCTCGTCAAGCAGCTCGAGCTGGCCATCCGTTCCTTCATGGACGAGGCCCTGCGGCCGTACGGACTCACGACGTTCCAGTACACGGCCCTGACCGTGCTGCAGCACCGGGGCGGGCTCTCCTCCGCGCAACTGGCTCGCCGCTCCTTCGTCAGGCCCCAGACGATGCACGAGATCGTGCGCTCGCTGGAGGAGCGCGGGCTGATCGAGCGCACCCACGCTCCGGGCAACCGGCGGACCATGGAAGCCCGCCTGACGGAGGCCGGGGCAGAGCTGCTGACGGCGTGCGCGCCCGCGGTGCACAAGCTCGAGGACGAGTTGCTGCGGGACATGCCCGAGGCACAGCGGTCAGCGTTCCGCCAGGGACTGGAGGACGGATTCGCCTCCCTCACGGGGCGACACCAGGACGCCTGAGAGCGCGGTGGTCCCGGGGCCGATCACGCGAGGGAAAGCGGTCGGCACCCCGGGCGAGGCGCGGCCGGCCGGGCCGACGATCAGGCCAGGCCGATCTGCAGGCGGCCTGGCCGGGGGAGAGGGCGAGCGCGGCGACGGACTCGCCGGCCTCGCCGTCGGCCTCACCGGGTTACGCGGTCGCTCCTGACCTCGCGGGCGATGGCGGCGATGGTGTGGTGCGGGCCTGCCCGATCGCCGTCCTGGCAGGATGGCGGCATGGAACGTGTGCTGGGAATCGGTGGATATTTCATGCGGGCGGACGACCCGGCGGCCCTGAGCGCCTGGTACCGCGATTGCCTGGGCCTGGACGCGGATGAGCACGGACTGTGGCGTCAGGAAGCCGGGCCGACGGTGTTCGCGACGTTCGAGTCCGAGACCGACTACTTCGGCTCCCGCGCCCAGCGGACGATGCTCAACTTCCGGGTCCGCGACCTGGACGCGATGCTCGCGCAGTTGCGTGCCAAGGGAGCGGACGTGGCCCAGGACACCCAGGACATGGAGGGCGTCGGCCGATTCGGCTGGGTCACCGACCCCGAGGGCAATCGGGTCGAGCTGTGGCAGCCCGCCTGACCGAGTGCGGCCTCGACCGCACGCGGATGAGGGCGACTCCGCGTCCCCGGCCGGTCTCGTCGCTCAGCACGGCACGGCCTTGAGGACAGGGGTCATCTGGTTCCGGCGGCGCCCGTCGCGACGAGTCCCAGGAGGTTGTCGTGAATCTCGGCGAACCGGCCCCGCACCGCTTCCGCGGCCTCGGCGACAACGCGCGCGGCGGGGTCGCGAGGCCGTTCGAGCAGCAGGTGGACGGTGTCGGCCAGGGCGGTCTCGGGATCGTCGACGGTGAGCGGGTCTGCGACATCGGCGTTGCTCATGACGGTGACGAACCCGACCAGCACGGCGTGCAGCGCGTACATCTGCCTGGGCAGCGGGAGATCGTCGCGCACGATCCCATGGTCGCGAAGGATCGTCAGGACCGCGTTGCCCATCGCGCTCGTGGTGGCCTCGGCGAAGCGCTCCTGGTCGGCGGGACGGTGGAGCAACTGCCTCTTGGCACTGTCGTCGCTCTGGAGCCACCGCAGCCACGGGTTGCTCAGTGTCGTGCGGATGAGCAGCGGAGCGAGACGACGGGGGAGGACGGACTGCGGGTCCTGGGCGATCTCGTGGTTGACGGTCCTGATCCAGGCCAGTACCTCGCGTGCGGCGAGCCCCACGAACAGGTCTTCCTTGGTCTCCCAGTACAGGTAGACCGTGCCCTTGCCCACGCCCGCGGCCGTGGCGATCTCGGCGATGGTCACCTTGCGGACGCCGTGTTCGAGGACCAGCTCGCGTGCGCTGTCGAGGATCCTGGCCGCCTTGACGGAGTCGTGTTCGATCAGTCGGCTCACCGTCGTGTTTCCTCCCGTTCGCTCTTCGCAGCATGATGTCACGGGGGTTCACAGGGGTTCACGGAGGTGAGCCGACCGTGCGGCGGGCTCCAAGGTCACGTCACCACAGGGCGATGTCGACCGTCTTCATCCGGGACGCCTTGCTGCGGTGCTCCAGCTTCGAGACCAGCGTTCTGCCGAGCGTCGTCCCCACCACATGGTCGAAGACGGACCGGATGTGGACCTCGGTGTGGTCGGCCGGGACGAAGAGCTTGCGCATGGCTATGCCGGTGCCCTGGTGGAACTCGATGAAGGGGCGGAGTTTCGCCTCCCAGGCCCGCAGCGCCTCCGGCACGTCCGAGGGATGCCGCTCCAGCATCGTGCCCAGCATGTCGGCCCCGGCCAGGCCGCTGGAGGCCCCCATCCCGGAGTAGAGGGTCAGACACCATGCCGAGTCGCCGACGAGCACCACCCTGCCCTGGTGCCATGTGTCGAGCCGCACCTGCTCGGCGGTGTCGAACAGGTGGTCCGGCGCCTCCTCGAACCGGTCGAGCAGCCAGCCGAGCGTCGGGCCCGTCGGCTCCGGTCCGAACACCGCCCGCAGCGAGTCGATGGCGGGCCGGGTGAACTCGCCGTCCACATCGTCGGTCCGGTAGTTGAACAGCACCGTCGGTGGCCGGTCGGCGAACGCGAACACCCAGGCCGACCGGCCCAGCTCGGACATGACGATTCCGTCCGTGCCCCGGAAACCGGGGACCGGGCCGGGCAGGGCGCACGCCGCGAGCATGTAGCCGAGACGGTGAATGCGGCCGTCGTCGGGCCCGAACGCCAGCCGGCGCACGGTCGAGCGCAGGCCGTCGGCCCCGACCACGAGGTCGAACCGTTCGGTGGTCACCGTCCCCGCGGCCCGGTCCTCGATGTCGACCTGCGCGCTTTCCGCGTCCTGGCGCAGCCCGACCGGAAGCGACGAGTACCGGATCTCCACGTCCTCGGGCAGGGCGTCGAACGCGGCCTGCTCGACGTCGCCGCGCACGACCGGGCGGGACTCGCCGGCCACGGCCTCGGCGAAGCCCATGCCGCGCCGCCGCCGGCCCGCGCGATCGACGTTGTAGTAGGCGATGTCCTCCGAGAAACGGTCCGGTACCTCGATGCCCAGGCGCTCTGCCGCGGTGATCCCGGTGCCGAAGAGAGTGAGGAAGTACCCGCCGCGGCGGCGTTCGGCTGCCTTCTCCAGGACGGTGACGTCCCAGCCCGCCTTGTGCAGCCGCAGTGCGGAGGCGGTTCCGCTGACGCCGAGTCCGACGACAAGAGCCCGCTGTCGCGGGGAGGTGTTCGCGTTCATGCCGGCAAACTATACTCACTGACCAGATTGGTCACCTGGTCAGTCATGGAGTCGGTAGCGAGGTCGGTGGCGAGGTCGGTGGGGGAAGCCGGTCGCGACCGACATGAACGGAGTCCCGCCATGCCAACTGTTTTCGTCCACGGCTTCCCTGAGACGCCGGAGGTCTGGGAGCCGCTGCTCGTCGAGCTCGAACGCATCGCTCCCGCTCGGCCCGTCCCGATCCGTCTGTCCCCGCCCGGTTTCGGCGCGCCCCTGCCGACAGGGTTCGGTGCGACCGTCGGTGAGTACCGGGACTGGCTCGTCGGCGAACTGGAGCGCTTCGCCGAGCCCGTCGACCTGGTCGGGCACGACTGGGGCGGCGCGCACGCCCTCAACGCGGTGATGGCCCGCCCGGACCTCGTGCGCAGCTGGGTCAGCGATGTGGTCGGCCTGTTCGACCCGGACTACGAGTGGCACGGCTTCGCCCTGAGCCAGCAGAAGCCGGAGAACACGGGACCGGACCCCGCCGTCCCGCTCGGCCCGGACCTCGAGATGCGGGTCGCGATGCTCGTGAAGCTGGGCATGAGCGAGCCCGTCGCCAAGCAGGTCGCGGTAGGCCAGGACGAGGCGATGGGGCGGGCCGCACACGCGCTCTACCGGTCGGCCGCCCAACCGGCGATGGCCGAGCTGGGCCGCGACCTCGAACGTGCGGCGCAGCGGCCGGGCCTCGCCCTGCTCGCCACCGAGGACCTCTTGGCCGGAACCGACGAACAGCGGTCCCGCACGGCGCGGCGGGCCGGTGCCCGCACCGCGACGCTCGACGGGCTCGGTCACTGGTGGATGACCCAGGACCCCGTCCGCGGCGCCCGGGTGCTCACCGACTTCTGGGACTCGTTGGACCGCTGACGAGCCGAGCGACCCGAGTCGGCGCGCCGCCATTACCGCATCGTCAAGGTGCCCCACGATGTTCGGACCCTCACGGACCACCTCACCGCGCCGGGGCGGTCCGTGAGGCTGGCCGGCGCGGTCGCCGCTGCCATGAACATCGGCAGCGCCAGGAACAGACGGTCGGCCTCAGCCCGCTTCCGCTGCCCCGCGATCCAGCCGGCCGTCCGCTCGCGGGTGACCGCGCCGGTGGAGCAGGCCACTGTCGCCATGCCACCGTCGACCTCGCCCGCGTCGCCGTCATCCTGCGCGCCAAGGAGGCAGGTCTCTCCCTCGACGCCATCCGCTCGCTGGGCGCTGTCACCCGGTGCGCCCATTTCCGGCAGGTCGTGGCGGATCGCATCGGCACGGCCGCCGGCGTCCATGTCCCCGGCTGAGCCTTGCGCTCGGCACGCGTGCGGCCGTCACGGCGAACCACCGGCGCGTGATGCGCGGCGGCTCATCCGAAGGTCACCTCGGCGGTGGCGTGCCGGGCCTCGCGGTGAGTGGCGACGCGCAGGTGGGCGGGCCCGGCCGAGGACGCGCCGTCCGCCAGGAGGTGCTCGCCCATGAACGCGGGTCGGTGCAGCCGGTAGGACAGGGAGCGCACCTGGCGTTCCGGGGCGTTCGTGCGGACCAGTTCCAGCATGAGCAGGGCCAGCAGCGGGCCGTGGACGACGAGACCGGGATAGCCCTCCACCTCGCGGCAGTACGGGGTGTCGTAGTGGATGCGGTGGGCGTTGGCGGTGAGTGCGCTGAAGCGGAACAGCAGGGTCTCGTCCGGCTGGAGGGGCAGCTGCCACGGGCCCTCGGGCTCGGGCAGGGCGGTGTCGTCGACGGCGGTCGGGTGCCGGGCCGTCGGGCCGTCGCCGGAGCGGTAGACGATGTCCTGTTCCTCGACCAGGCAGGTGCGGCCGTTCTGCCGGAACTCCTGGCGTTCGGTGACGAAGAGCAGCTCGCCGGTGCGGCCCCGCTTGGGCGTGACCGCGGCCAGGCTGCTGACGCGTTCGGCCGGTTCGCCGACGCGCAGCGGCTCGACGATGTCGCAGCGCCCTCCGGCGAACATGCGCCGACGGTCGGGGACGGGCGGCAGGAAGCGGGCGTCCCGCAGATGTCCGTCGGGGCCGAGAGCCTGCTGGGGCGGCCAGTGCAGGAAATACAGCCACTGCCACAGCGGCGGCAGCGGGTCGCCGGACTCGGCGGCGTTGTCGGGGAGGTCCAGCAGCGCCGACAGGGCCGCTGCCGGACCGGGCGGCAGGGCATCCTCGTCCGTGACCGGTTCGGGGCGCCATGACTCCACGTAGGAGGCCAGGGGTGCGGGCATGGGCTCGTTTCGCCTTTCAGGCCGATAGCGCCAGCGGGGAGTTCCGTCTCGGCTCTCGCCGTTGACCAACAACTCGTAGCGCTGGATCAGAAGGTGCTCAGACCGAGCGCGGCGCGGAAGGAGTTCTTGTTGGCGACGCCGTCGCGGGGCGGCAGGGCACGCGGCGGTTCGTCGGCGGCGATGAGGACCTGGGCGTAGGTCGTCGTGGTGCGTGCCTCGATGCGGGTGGCGAGGTCCTCGGTCTGGGCGAGGTCGGTGATCCGCACGGTGTCGCGGATGCCGAAGCCCTGGGCGACCGCGATGAGGTCGGTGCCCAGTCCGGTGTGGCTGGGCTGCATACCGGTCTCGCCGAAGTGGGCGTTGTCCAGGACCACGAGGGTGAGGTTCGCCGGGCGTCGGACGCCGATGGTGGCCAACGCGCCGATGCCCATGAGGTGTTCGCCGTCGCCGGTGATCGCCACGACCGGGCGGTCGGGCCGGGCCAGGGCGAGGCCGAGGGCGAGCGGGGCGGCGGCGCCCATCGCGCCCCAGAGGTAGAAGTTCCCGGGGCGGTGGCCGGCCGCGAACACGTCGTAGCCGGCCGAGCCGAGGCCGGTGACGAGCAGGGCGTCCTCCGGGAGCCGGGCGATCAGGTCGGCGACGAAACGGCGGCGGTCGAGCCGGGCGAGGGCGTCGGCGGTCATCGGTGCGTTTGCGGTCATCGGTTGCGCTCCCACTTCTTGCGGCCGATCAGTTTCTGTCCGAGGAGCACGGCGACGCGCTCGCCCGCCTCGAACACCGAGTCCAGGGCCGCCTCCACGGTCTCCTCGACGTCCTCGGGGGCGTCGGCGCGCAGCACGGTGATGCCCATGAGTTCCAGCGCCTGCTGTGTGGTGCGGCCCATGGGGCCCTGCCACGGGTTGAACTCGGCGTACTCGCCGCGCATGGTCACCAGCGTGAGGAAGGGGAACCGGCACATCTGCAGCAGGGAGAACATGTTGACGCAGTTGCCGACGCCGCTGCTCTGCATCAGCAGCACCGCGCGCTGCCCGCCGAGCCAGGCCCCGGCGACCACGCCGACGCCCTCCTCCTCGGTGGTCAGCACCACGTCGTGGATCGCGGGGTCCCGCTGGGCCGCACGGATGGCGTGGGAGTGACCGGAATCCGGGACGTAGGCGATCTGCCGGACGCCACGCTTCTTCAGAGCGGCGAACACGTCCTCCTGCCAGGAGGGCGGCGCGAGTGCGGAGGTCTCGTTCATGCCGCACATCATGGGCGCTGATGGATGGCGTTGAACAATAAAAAAGCGTGATCGCGGTATGCCCTGTCCGCATGGCCACACCTGGGCCTGCGCCTGGGCCTGTGCCTCTGTCTGCGCCTGTGTCTGCGCCTGTGTCTGCTGTTTCTACGGCTGCGCGGAGGGCCATCTGCCCTGGCTCACGGCCGCGTCGATCTGCCGCACGAGTTCGCGCGCGACGACCTCCACGGCGGGCGGTGTCCGGCCGGAGCGCGGGGTGGCGAGCACGATCGACCGCCAGACATCGGGCTCGCACAGGGGCGCGGCGCTGAGCGTGCCGTTCGCGACGTCCTCGGCGATGCCGACGCCCGGCAGGATGGTCCAGCCGTGCCCGGCCAGCACGAGCTGTTTCTGCACCCGCATGGAGTTCGTCTGGACGACCACCTCCAGGGTGGCCCGGGCCCGTGCCGCGGCGGCGTCGATCAGGGCGCGCAGGGCGTGGCCCGACGCGGGCATCACCAGCGGATGAGCCGCCGCCTCGGCGAAGGACACGGGCCGTGCGGCCCGCAGTCCGGCGGAGGGCGGAGCGACCACCCACAGGTGTTCCCGCACCAGAGGGCGGGCGTTGAGCGACGGCGTGCTGTCCAGGTTGTACAGCAGGGTCAGGTCCAGGTCGCCGTCGTCGAGCCAGCGCTGGAGGTGCCCGGAGTAGCCGGTCATCAGGCGCAGTTCGATGCCCGGATGCTCCTCGGCCAGGGCGGAGACCAGCGGCTCGGCCAGCAGATCGGTCGTGCTCTCCAGCAGGCCGGCGGTGACGATGCCGGTCACCGCGCCCGGCGTGGGCTGCACCTCGGCGCGGGCCCGCTCCAGCTCGTTCAGCGCTCGCCGGGCCCGCTCCACCATGATCGTCCCGGCCTCGGTGGGCCGCATGCCCTGCCGGGTCCGCTCGAACAACGGGACGCCCAGCTCCTGTTCGAGGGTGCGGATCTGCCGGGTCACGGCCGGCTGCACCAGATGCAGCAGCTCGGCGGCCCGGGTGACGCTGCCCACCTCGGCGACCGTGACAAGCGCTTTGAGCTGTTTGACGTCCACGGCTCTCCCGCCACCATCCGCCCACCGTCCGACCCGATCATCCGACCCGGCCATCCGACCGTCATCCGGACTGGGCATGGTGGCATCAGGAAGTTCTATTTCTCTCATGCTGCCATGAGCGCCCATGATGTTGCTCCGGAGGGTCGACCCCGCTCCTGGAGGCCAACGCAATGACCGAGGAACCCGAAGCCCTGCCGCTGTCCGGCATCACCGTAGTGAGTGTCGAACAGGCGGTGGCGGCCCCCTTCGCCACCCGCCAGCTGGCCGACCTCGGAGCCAGGGTCATCAAGGTGGAGCGCCCGGGAGACGGCGACTTCGCCCGCCGCTACGACACGACCGTGCACGGCGAGTCCAGCTACTTCGTCTGGCTCAACCGCTCGAAGGAATCCCTGACCCTCGACCTGAAATCGGTGCGCGGCCGGCAGATCCTGGAGCGACTCCTCGCCCGGGCGGACGTGTTCGTGCAGAACCTGGCGCCGGGGGCGGCCGCGAGGATGGGCCTGGGAGCGGACGCGTTGCGCGAGCGCTTCCCGTCGTTGATCCCCTGCTCGATCTCGGGATACGGCTCCACCGGCCCCTGGGCCGACCGCAAGGCCTACGACCTGCTGGTCCAGTGCCAGACCGGCCTGGTCTCGCTCACCGGGAACTCCGACGGGCCCGCCCGCGTGGGGGTCTCCATCGCCGACATCGCCGCCGGCATGTACGCCTACTCCGGGGTCCTCACCGCCCTGTTCACCCGGGCGACCACAGGCGTCGCGCGGGCGGTGGAGGTGTCGCTGTTCGAGGCCCTGGCCGAGTGGATGAGCCAGCCCGCCTACTACACCCGCTTCGGCGGAACCCAGCCCCCACGCATCGGCACGCAGCACGCCACCATCGCCCCGTACGGGGCCTACCCCTGTGCCGACGGCAAGGACGTGCTGTTCTCCGTCCAGAACGAACGCGAGTGGGCCGCCCTGTGCGAGCGCTTCCTCCAGGCCCCCGGCCTCGTCGCCGATCCTCGCTTCGCCACCGGCTCCGCCCGGGTCGCCCACCGCGCCGAACTCGACGTGATCGTGGCCGAACGCTTCGCACGCTCGGACAGCGGCGAGGTGATGAAGGCGCTGGACGAGGCGGGCATCGCCAACGCCGGGGTCAACGACGTCGAGGACTTCCTGGCCCATCCCGTGCTCGGCGCCCGGGGCCGTTGGCGTGAGGTGCCGATTCCCGCGGGTGTGGAGGTCCCGGCGCTGCTGCCGCCGGCGGATCTTGCGGGTGTGACCCCCCGTATGGACGCCGTCCCGGCCGTGGGCGAGCACACCGAAACCGTCCTCGCCGAACTGGGCTACGGCCCGGCCGAGATCGATGCCCTACGAGCCGACCGGGTCCTCTGACGCCGACGACCGTATTTCCGGGAGCGATACAGCATGAGCACTCTCGACATCCTGTCCGAGGACGAGCAGTTCATCGTCCGGACGGTGCGTGACTTCGTCGACAAGGAGGTCAGGCCGGTGGTCCGGGAGCTCGAACACGCCGACACCTACCCCGAGGCACTGATCGAGCAGATGAAGCGGCTGGGCGTCTTCGGCCTCGCCGTCCCCGAGGAGTACGGCGGCACACACGTCTCCACTCCCTGCTATGTGCTGATCACCGAGGAACTGGCGCGCGGCTGGATGAGCCTGGCCGGCGCGATGGGCGGGCACACGGTGGTGGCCAAGCTGCTGCTGCACTTCGGGACCGACGAGCAGAGGCGCCGCTGGCTGCCGAGGCTGGCCACGGGCGAGGTCCGCGCGACGATGGCGCTGACCGAGCCGGGCGGCGGCTCCGACCTCCAGGCCATGCGCACGGTCGCCCGCAGGGACGATGGGGGTGGCACCTCCCGCGCGAGCGAAGCCGAGCGTGGGGGAGGCTATGTGGTCGACGGTGCGAAGACATGGATCACCAACGCCCGGCGGTCCGGTCTGATCGCCCTGCTGTGCAAGACGGACCCGGACGCGACCCCCGCACACCGGGGCATCTCGATCCTCCTGGTCGAGCACGGGCCGGGGCTGACGGTCTCCCGCGACCTGCCCAAGCTCGGCTACAAGGGCGTGGAGAGCTGCGAGCTGTCCTTCGACGACTACCGGGCTCCGGCCGACGCCGTACTGGGCGGTGTCGAGGGCAAGGGGTTCGCGCAGATGATGAAGGGCCTGGAGACCGGCCGCCTCCAGGTCGCCGCCCGCGCCCTCGGCGTCGGCCGGGCGGCCCTGGAGGACGCGCTCGCCTACGCGCAGGAGCGGGAGTCGTTCGGCAAGCCGATCTGGCAGCACCAGTCGATCGGCAACTACCTGGCCGACATGGCCACTTCGCTCACCGCGGCCCGCCAACTCACCCTGTACGCCGCCCGTGAGGCGGACGCGGGCCGTCGGGTCGACATGGAGGCCGGCATGGCGAAGCTCTTCGCCTCCGAGACGGCCATGCAGATCGCCCTCAACGCCGTCCGCATCCACGGGGGTTACGGCTACTCCACCGAGTACGACGTCGAACGCTACTTCCGGGACGCCCCGTTGATGATCGTCGGCGAGGGCACCAACGAGATCCAGCGGAACGTCATCGCGAGCCAACTCGTCAGGCGCGGAGGCCTCGACGGGTGAAGCGGTGGTTGGGCTGAAGGAGGAGCAGGGCGATGTCTTCGGTGTGCCGGCCGGCGCGGCGGGTGCGGTGGACGAGGCGGTCCACGAGTCGGTGCAGGGGAAACCGCTCGACTCGCCGAGGTGGTGCGCCAGGTCGGCGATGGTGTGGGCGATGTCGATGCCGGGGACTTCCACCAGGCCGTCGGTGTAGAGGGCGAGGAGCGCCTGCGGGGCGAGGGAGACGGTGGTGAGCGGGTAGGAGTGGGTTCCGATGCGGATGGCGAGTGGCGGGCCGGGCGGACGTCGACGGCCTGGGCCCGGTTGTCGGGGTGTCGCAGCAGCGGGGGCGGGTGGCCGGCGCTGGCGAGGGTCGCCTGGTGGCGGGCCAGGTCGAGGTAGGCGTAGAGGCAGGTGACGAAGCGGCCGGCGTTGAGGTCGGGGAGGTCGCGGTCGGTGTGGGTGAGGACCTGGTCGGGGGCGGCTCCGGCCGTGGCGTGGGAGTGCAGCGACGTCGAGTCCGGTCACGCTGGGCAGGGCGTGGGGGAGCAGGGTCTGCTGGAGGGCGTGGGCGAGGCTGTGCTTGGCGTCGTAGAGGCGTGCGCGGTCCAGGGCTTGCGCGATGAGGCCAACGAGAGGCGTGAGCACGGCGCGTTCGCCGGCGGTGAAGGGGTGAGGATGGTCGTAGGCGAGGAGGAGGCAGCCGAGGGGGCGTCCGGAGTTGACCAGCGGCAGGAAGGCCCAGGCCTGTTTAGCCGCCGCACCGTGACCGCTCGGCGGTGATCGTGCCGGTCTCCGGCCTGCCGGCTGCTGCGCGTTCCGCCGCCTCTGAAGTCTCACGCCGGTCCGCTCCTGCCCGGGGCGGGCCGGCGGCGTTCTCAAGCGGACGAATGGACTCGTTCTCGCAGATGGCGGGGCCCGCCGTATGGGTTCCGTCAAAGCCGGACCCATTGCCGTAAGGGAGGTGTCAACGGCGGTCGAATCCGGCCACGGAGGCGGTTTCCTCGAACCGTCCGTTCATTCCGAACCTCTTCTAGGAGCTTGCGATGGCCGACCTGGCCTTCGTCGTCACCACGATCGCGGTGTTCGCGCTGGTGGCTCTCGTCGCCAAGGGGGTGACGAAGCTGTGACCGCCGAGAACATCGTCGGCCTGGTCGTGGCCGTCGCGCTGCTGGGCTATCTCGTCCTCGCCCTGATCTTCCCGGAGAGGTTCTGAGACACAGATGGGTCCCGTACTTGCCGGTGTGCTCCAGCTGCTCGCCCTGATCGGCGCGCTGGCGCTCGCCTACATCCCGCTCGGCGACTACATGGCCAAGGTCTACTCCTCCGACAGGCACTGGCGTATCGAGAAGTGGATCTACAAGGGCATCGGCGCCAATCCCGACACCGAGATGCGCTGGCCCTCGTACCTGCGCGGCGTCCTCGCCTTCTCGGCGGTCGGCGTCCTCTTCCTCTACCTGCTGCAGCGGCTGCAGGGCCACCTGCCCGGCTCGCTGGGCTTCGCCGCCATCGACCCGGACCAGGCGTTCAACACCGCCGCGTCCTTCGTCACGAACACCAACTGGCAGTCGTACTACGGCGAGCAGGCCATGGGCCACGTCGTGCAAACCGGTGGACTGGCCGTGCAGAACTTCGTCTCCGCGGCCGTCGGCATCGCCGTCGCGGTGGCGCTGGTCCGCGGTTTCTCCCGGTCCCGCACCGGTGAGCTCGGCAACTTCTGGTCGGACATGGTCCGCGGTGTCGTCCGCATCCTCGTGCCGTTCTCGGTGCTCGCGGCGATCGTCCTGGTGGCGTGCGGCGCCATCCAGAACTTCTCCGGCATCCACGAGGTCGGTCAGTTTTTCCATGGGCACAGCATGGGCGGCTCGCAGCAGTGGAACGGCGGCGCGGTCGCCTCGCAGGAGGCGATCAAGGAGATCGGGACCAACGGCGGCGGCTACTTCAACGCCAACTCCGCCCACCCGTTCGAGAACCCGACGCCGTTCACGAACCTCTTCGAGATCTTCCTCCTCCTGGTCATCCCGTTCGCCCTGACCCGCACCTTCGGCCGCATGGTCGGCAGCCTCAAGCAGGGCTATGCGATCCTGGCGACGATGGCCACGATCTGGGTCGGCTTCATCGCGTTGATGATGTGGACCGAGTTCGCGCACCACGGCCCGGCGTTCGACATCGCCGGCGGTGCGATGGAGGGCAAGGAGCAGCGCTTCGGCGTCGGCGCGTCGTCGATCTTCGCGGTGTCGACCACCCTGACCTCGACGGGCGCGGTGGACTCCTTCCACTCCTCGTTCACCGGTCTCGGCGGCGGCATCACCATGCTGGGCATGCAGCTCGGCGAGATCGCGCCCGGTGGTACCGGCTCCGGCCTCTACGGCATGCTGATCATGGCGATCATCGCGGTGTTCATCGCCGGTCTGATGGTGGGCCGTACGCCCGAGTACCTGGGCAAGAAGATCGGCACCCGAGAGATCAAGTTCGCGGCCTGCTACATCCTCATCACCCCGGCGCTGGTGCTCATCTTCACCGCCGCGGCGATGGCCCTGCCGACGCCGGGCAACTCGATGACGAACTCCGGGGCGCACGGCTTCTCCGAGATCCTCTACGCCTACAGCTCGGCTGCGAACAACAACGGTTCGGCGTTCGCCGGTCTGAACGCGGACACGCAGTGGTTCAACAGCACCCTGGGCCTGGCGATGATCCTGGGCCGGTTCCTGCCGATGGTGTTCGTGCTGGCGCTGGCCGGCTCGCTCGCCGAGCAGAAGCCGGTGCCGGCGACGGCAGGCACCCTGCGCACCGAGAAGCCGCTGTTCACGGGCCTGCTGGTGGGCGCGATCCTGATCATCACCGGTCTGACCTACTTTCCGGCGCTGGCGCTGGGCCCGCTGGCCGAGGGGCTGGCGTCATGACCACCCGTATAGCGAAGCAAGAGGACTCGATGTCCACTGCCACCCCGACCCGGGCACCGCACAGTGATGTGCCGACCGGTCACAAGCCCGCCGAAGGACGTGTCGGCGCGGGTCTGTTCGACCCCAAGCAGCTGCTGAAGTCGCTGCCGGACGCTTTCCGCAAGCTCGACCCGCGGGTGATGGTCAAGTCCCCCGTGATGTTCGTGGTGTGGATCGGCTCCCTGCTGACCACCGTGTTCTCCTTCAAGGACCCGGGCGACTGGTTCGGCTGGACCATCAGCGCCTGGCTCTGGCTGACCGTCGTCTTCGCCAACCTGGCGGAGGCGGTCGCCGAGGGCCGCGGCAAGGCGCAGGCCGACACGCTGCGCAGGGCCAAGACCGACACGATCGCACGTCGGCTCGACGGCTCCGTGGAGGAGCAGGTGCCCGGCACCGAGCTGCGCGTCGGCGACCTGGTCGTCTGTGAGGCCGGCGACGTCATCCCCGGCGACGGCGACGTCGTCGAGGGCGTGGCCAGCGTCGACGAGTCGGCGATCACGGGTGAGTCGGCTCCGGTGATCCGGGAGTCCGGCGGCGACCGCAGCGCCGTCACCGGCGGCACGAAGGTCCTCTCCGACCGGATCGTCATCAAGATCACGACGAAGCCGGGCGAGACCTTCATCGACCGCATGATCGCCCTGGTGGAGGGCGCGGCCCGGCAGAAGACGCCGAACGAGATCGCGCTCAACATCCTCCTCGCCTCGCTGACGATCGTCTTCCTGCTGGCCGTCGCCACGCTGCCGCCGTTCGCGGACTACGCGGGCACGCATCTGACGATGGTCGTGCTGGTGGCGCTGCTGGTCTGCCTCATCCCGACCACGATCGGCGCCCTGCTGTCGGCGATCGGCATCGCCGGCATGGACCGGCTGGTGCAGCGCAACGTGCTGGCCATGTCCGGGCGTGCGGTCGAGGCCGCGGGCGACGTCTCCACGCTGCTGCTGGACAAGACCGGCACCATCACCCTCGGCAACCGCCAGGCGTCCGAGTTCGTGCCCGTGACCGGCACCGCCGAAGCCGAACTGGCCGACGCCGCCCAGCTGTCGTCGCTGGCCGACGAGACGCCGGAAGGCCGCTCCATCGTCGTCCTGGCGAAGGAGAAGTACCGGCTGCGCGAGCGTCAGCAGGGGGAACTCGAGGGCGCCGAGTGGATCGCCTTCACCGCGCAGACGCGTATGTCGGGCGTGGACGTCGACGGGCGCAAGATCCGCAAGGGTGCGGCCGGTTCGGTCGTCGCCTGGGTCCGGGAGCAGGGCGGCGAGGTGTCCGAGGACGCCGGCGCGCTCACCGACCGGATCTCCGGGGCGGGCGGCACGCCGCTGCTCGTCGCGGTCGAGGACGCCGAGGGCGCCCGCGTCCTGGGCGTCATCCACCTCAAGGACGTCGTCAAGGAGGGCATGCGCGAGCGGTTCGACGAGCTGCGCCGCATGGGCATCAAGACCGTCATGATCACCGGCGACAACCCGCTGACGGCCAAGGCGATCGCGGACGAGGCGGGCGTCGACGACTTCCTCGCGGAGGCCACTCCCGAGGACAAGATGGCCCTCATCAAGCGGGAGCAGGCGGGCGGCAAGCTCGTCGCGATGACCGGCGACGGCACCAACGACGCACCGGCCCTCGCGCAGGCGGACGTGGGTGTGGCCATGAACACCGGTACCTCGGCCGCCAAGGAGGCCGGGAACATGGTGGACCTGGACTCCAACCCCACCAAGCTCATCGAGATCGTCGAGATCGGCAAGCAACTCCTCATCACCCGGGGCGCGTTGACGACGTTCTCCATCGCCAACGACGTCGCGAAGTACTTCGCGATCATCCCGGCGCTGTTCGCGGCCGTCTACCCGGGCCTGGACAAGCTCAACATCATGGGCCTGTCCTCGCCCGACTCCGCGATCCTGTCCGCGGTCATCTTCAACGCGCTGATCATCATCGCGCTGGTGCCGCTCTCCCTGCGGGGTGTGCAGTACCGGCCGGTGAGCGCGGACAAGATGCTGCGCCGCAACCTGACGATCTACGGCATCGGCGGGCTGATCGCGCCGTTCGTCGGCATCAAGCTCATCGACCTGCTCATCTCCCTGATCCCCGGAATCGGTTAGCCACCATGAACACATCGGTATCCAACACCGCCCGGCTGCTCGGCGCGGCCCTGCGCGCCCTGCTCGTGCTCACCCTGGTCACCGGCGTCGTCTACCCGCTGGTCGTCACCGGCATCGCCCAGGCCCTGTTCAACGACAAGGCCAACGGCTCGGAGATCAAGGCGGAGGGCAAGGTCGTCGGCTCCTCCCTGATCGGGCAGTCCTACAACCTGCCGCTGAAGAAGGGCCAGGAGACCCCGGAGCCCGACCTGAAGTGGTTCCAGGGCCGCCCGCAGAACGGCCTGGGCACCAACAGCGTCAACACCCGGTACTCGCTGATCCTGTCCGGCGCGACGAACCGTTCCGGCGACAACAAGGACCTGATCGGCTGGGTGACGGCCGCCAAGGCCGCCGTCGTCAAGGACAACTCGGTCGGCGGCTACACGGTCAAGCCCGCCGACGTGCCCGCCGACGCGGTGACCTCGTCCGGCTCGGGTCTGGACCCGGACATCTCCCCGGACTACGCGGACATCCAGGTCCACCGGGTCGCCGAGAAGAACGGCCTGTCCGTCGCCCAGGTGCAGAACCTGGTCGACGAGCACACCGACGGCCGCACTCTGGGCTTCATCGGCGAACCCCGCGTCAACGTCCTCGAGCTCAACATCGCGCTCAGGGAACTCGTGGCGAAGAGCTGACGGCCTTACGCGCACCACACGGGAGTCGGCGGACCGGGGGACCCCCCGATATGTCGACTCCCGCCGCCATGAGGCCGGTTCCGCATGGTCCGGCCCTCCGCACCAGCAGGAAGGGCGTACCCCGATGACCCGGGTACTGGTGGTGGAGGACGACCCTCAGCTCGTCCGGGCCCTCGTGATCAACCTGCAGGCCCGCCGGTACGGGGTGGACCCGGCGCCCGACGGCACCACCGCGCTCCGGCTCGCCGCCGCCCGTCAGCCCGATGTGGTCCTGCTCGACCTGGGCCTGCCCGACATGGACGGAACCGAGGTCATCAAGGCGCTGCGCGGCTGGACCCGTGTACCGATCCTGGTGCTGTCGGCGCGCCGTGCCTCCGAGGAGAAGGTCGCCGCGCTCGACGCCGGCGCCGACGACTACATCGCCAAGCCGTTCAGCATGGACGAGCTCCTGGCCCGGCTGCGCGCCGCCGTCCGCCGCACCGAGGACGCGCCGCTCGCCCCCGAGTCCGTCCTGGTGACCACCGACGACTTCACCGTCGACCTGCGCGCCAAGAAGGCCACCCGCGCGGGCCGCGACGTCCGTCTCACCCCGACCGAATGGCACCTGCTGGAGATCCTGGTCGCCGACCCCGGCCGGCTCATCACGCAGAAGCAGCTGCTCCAGGAGGTCTGGGGCGTCTCGCAGAGCACCAAGACCAACTACCTGCGCGTCTACATGGCCCAGCTGCGCCGCAAGCTGGAAGCGGACCCCGCGCACCCCCGCCATCTCATCACCGAGCCCGGGATGGGCTATCGCTTCGAGGGCTGAACGCCCTGCGTGGGGCGCGCGGGCACGGGCCGGCCCGTGGAGCGGCCGGACGACGCGGCCGTCGACATGCCCGTCGGCGACCACACGGCACTCGCGCTGACGGGCCGGGTGGCGGCCTTCGCCGCCCAGGCCGTCGTCGCCCAGGTCGTCGTCGCACTGGACCGGCAGAGCGGCTGCAGTCCCAGGCCGACCAGTCCCGCAATGTCGCGTCTTCAGACGGCACGGTCACGCCGATCGGCCGGGAGACGGACCTGGACGAAGTGGTGCCGATGGCGCTCGGCGGGGTGCCGGAGGACAGCGTGGAGCTCGACATCCCGGAGACGCTGCCGATGGCCGCCGTCGACGCGGGGCTCCTGGAGCGGTCCGTGGCCAACCTGGTGGAGAACGCCGTGAAGTACGGCCCGCCGGCCGCGACCGGCGTCCGGTCGACCGTCAGGAATGCGCGGAACTGAGGGCGTCGGCCACCCGGTCGATCAGGCGGGGACGCGGGGACGGAGAGGCTGCTGAGGCGGTTTCCCGGCAGGGGATCCGAGGTGGTAGAACGTGCGCGGCGGAAGATCGTACGAGCCGGCTTCCGGCTCGGTCGCGGCGGGGGTGGGGGCACCTTCGCCGCCGAGGGGGGTGTGGCTCCATCACTGGACGTCCCGGTTTCGGGGAGGTGTTACGCGCTCATCGGCGCGCAGCACGTCTGACGCTGGATCAGTTGGCCGAGGTGTCGGGGGTCAGTGCTCGGACCCTGTCGGACATGGAGCGCGGACGCAGCAGGGGACCGCAACATCGGACCGTGACCGCCTTGGCGGACGCGCTCGGGCTGGAGGGCGATGAGCGCAAACAGCTGATCGAGCTGGCGCGCGAGGGCCGGCTGCGGGATCACTGGACGCGTCCCACGGGTCTGTGCGAACTGCCCCGGTCCGTCGACGACTTCACCGGCCGCGCGGCGGAACTGGTCTGGCTGAGCGAGCTGGTGTACGCCGAGAGCTCGCCGGGGGTCGGCGTGGTGGGGGTGGTCACCGGCGCTGCGGGCCTGGGGAAGACCACGTTCGCCGTCCGCGCCGCTCATTCGGTGCGGCCGAGCTTTCCTGACGGGGTGTTCTTCCTCGATCTGTTCGGCATGTCCCAGCGGCCGTTGGCCGCCGATGACGCACTGCAGCAGCTGCTGGGCGCGCTCGGGGTCGCGGACCAGCAGATCCCGGCCGACACCCGGGGACGCGCCTCCTTGTACCGGTCGCTGCTGCGGGACCGGCGTGTCCTGGTCGTTCTCGACAATGCCGCGTCGGAGGAACAGGTGCGCCCGCTGCTTCCGGGAGGGGGCGCGGGCAGGGCGCTGATCACCACCCGGCGGTTGCTGTCGGGTCTGGAGGGTGTCCGCAGGCTCGTCCTCGGGCCCCTGGCGTTGCCGGAGTCCACGCGACTGCTCACCGGGATTCTGGGCGACCGTTCCGCCACCGACGGGGAATCGGCCCTCGCCCGGCTCGCCGAGCTGTGCGGTGGTCTGCCTCTGGCGCTGCGCATCATCGGGAACCGCCTGGCCAGCCGGCCTGGCTGGGACGCCGCCGAACTCGCCGCCCGGCTGGGGGACGAGGAGCGCAGGCTGGATCAGTTCAAGGCCGGTGATCTCAAGATCGCCAACGCGTTCGGGATGTCGTACGAGCAGCTCGCCGATTCCGCGCGGCGGATGTTCCGGCGGCTCGCCGTGGTGCCGGGACAGGATTTCGACGCCGCCCTGGCCGCCGTCGTCGGCGGGGTGCCGGTCGAGGACGCGTGGGAGGCTCTGGACGACCTCGTCGACCTCGGCCTGCTGTACGACAGCGACGCGGGCCGCTACCGCTTCCACGACCTGGTCCGTCTGTTCGCCCGCGACCGGCTCCACCAGGAGGACGCCGCGGCCGAGCGCGAGGCGCTGACGGGGCAGGTGACGTCGTGGCTGCTGCGTATGGCCACGCTGTGCGGGCGATGGTTCGAACCCGGCTACGGCCGTCCCGAGCGGCCCGATGCCGATCTCGCCGTCCTGTCCTCCCCGGAGGAGGCCGAAGGGTGGCTGCGGGCGAACGTGGACAACTGGCTGGGCGCGATGCGGGCCGCGGCGGGCAGCGGCCGGCACTCGCTCGTCCTCGACTGCGCGGAGTCGATGCACTGGTTCTCCGATCTGTGGACGCACGGCCCGCACTGGCGCGAGGTGTTCACGCTCGGAGCGGAGGCGGCCGCGGCCCTCGGCGACCTGGCGCAGCAGGCGACCCAGCTGAACTATCTGGCCTGGGTCCACTCGGTGCCGCCCAGCGACCCGGAGGCCGTGCTGCGGTGTACGGCCCAGGCGATGGAGCTGGCCACCCGGGCCGGTGCCACCGCGCAGATCGCCTGGGCACACGAGTACACGTCTTCGGCGCTGCGGCTGCTCGGCCGGTTCGACGAGGCCGTCGCGGAGTCGTCCACGTCGGCGGAGATGTTCAGGACCATCGGCGACATCGACTCCTGCGTCCAGTGCCTCGCCCACATCGCCCACTGCCGACTCGACGAAGGGCGCTACGCCGAAGCGTTGGAGCAATACCGCGGACTGCTCGCCGTGCTGGAGGACCCGGAGTCGGGGATGACCCCGAGCGTCGTGGCCCTCAGCCGGCCCCTCGCGCTGCTCCGCATCGGCCATTGCCTCGAACGTCTCGGCCGCCGTACGGAGGCGATCACCACGCTCACGGAGGGCACCGACGCCGTCGACACGCTCCAGATGTCCGACTTCCGGCAGGCCGGCGCCCTGGAGACACTGGCCGCCCTGCTGGCCGACGAAGGCCGGACCGACGAGAGCCGCCATGCCTACGCGCGGGCCGCGCAGGTCTTCGAGGCGATCGGGGACACCGAGGCGAGCAGCCGCTGCCGGGCCCTGGCGGCCGCCACGCGCTGACCTCGTCCGAGGCGCTGCCCGCGGGGGACCGGGCGGGTACTTCTGCGTGCTGTTCTGCGTGGTCCGGCCGCGTCTTTTCGACTTGACTGGTGGGCACCGGGACAGACGTCAAGGCGCTGTCCCTCCAGGTCGGGAGTGAGCCATGGCAACGATCAGGAACATCGTCCTCGTGCACG
>NZ_JBSFWB010000064.1:0-892 GCF_053592635.1 Streptomyces sp. NPDC002623
CCCGATGGGGGGTCGGGGGCGGAGCCCCCCGCGCGGCGGAGCCGCCTAGTGTCTCGTCGGGAAGGGGCGGGGTGGGGTGAAAGCCCGCCGCAGGCGCCGCACCCGCACCCGCCGACGTACCGAACCGCTGCGCGCCCGCAGGCACGTCCCGGGTCGTGGGCAGCGCCCCCGACACGGTGGCGGTGGGCCGCGCGGGCCCCGGCTCCGGCGCCTGGGCGGGGGCGGGCGCGAGCGCCGGGGCGGGACCGATCGCCCCCGCGACGGACACCGGGCTGCGCGGATCCAGCCCGACCCGCTGGGCGAGCTGGCGGGCCAGCTCGGCGGGGGGCGCGGCGAGATCCACCGTGACGTACGGCGCGGCCGTGGCCGGCACGACGGTGACGTGCAGCAGGTCGCCGTCGGGCAACTGGACCGCGGGGCTGTGGAACAGCGCGTCCACGCCGTCGACCAGGTTGAACCAGGCGGTCTCCCGCTCGGCGTCGGTCGGGGTGCCCGCGGAGGCGAACGCCACCTCGATGGTCAGGTCCGTGACCGGCTGCCCCTCGAAGACGAAGCGCCGCACCTCGAAGGAGGCGGAGTTGTGCTGCCCCGGCGCCGGCGCCGAGGAGACGTCCCCCGGGGCGGAGGGCTGCTGCTGCCAGACGTGCTCGCGGCGCACCGCGTCGGCCTGGGCGCGGGCGCTGTCCCAGCCGGGCGGGTTGTGGCCGGTGGCAGTGGTCGTGGCCGGGGCGTCGGCGAAGGTGCTCTCGGCGTCGGATTCGTCCCCGGGTTCGCCGTCGAACTGACCCTGCCCGTTGTCGCGTTGCGTCGGGAAGGTCTGGTTGCGGTTGCCGTCCGCTGCGGTGGGTGCCTGGCCGGTGGCGGGCGGGACAGCCGGGGCGTCGGCGAAGGT
>NZ_JBSFWB010000064.1:989-28443 GCF_053592635.1 Streptomyces sp. NPDC002623
CGTGTTCTCGATGTCGGACTCGTCCCCGGGTCGGCCGTCGAACTCGTCCTGCGTGTTGTCGCGTTGTGCCGGGTCGGCCTGGTTGCGGTTGGCGTCCGCTGCGGTGGGTGCCTGGCCGGTGGCGGGCGGGACAGCCGGGGCGTCGGCGAAGGTGTTCTCGATGTCGGACTCGTCCCCGGGTCGGCCGTCGAACTCGTCCTGCGTGTTGTCGCGTTGTGCCGGGTCGGCCTGGTTGCGGTTGGCGTCCGTCCCGGTGGGCGTCTGGCCGGTGGCGGGGGCATGCGGGACCGTGGCCGGGGTGACGGCGGGCAGGTCTGCCGGGGTCTCCTCCGCGTCGAACTCGTCCTGCCAGGCGTCGCGTTGCGCCGGGTTGGTCTGGGCGCGGTTGCCGTCCCACCCGGACGGGGTCTGGCCGCTGGTGGGCAGGCTGCCCGGGAGGGTGGCGGGGGTGACGGCGGGCGCGTCGGGTACGCCGTTCGCCTCGTTCTCGTACGCCTCGGTGAAGCCGTTCTCCGAGCGGTACGGCGAGACTCCGGTGGACAGCACGGGCCGCGCGGCGCCGAGGGTGTTCAGGGCCGAGGAGGGCAGCCCGCCGGTGCTCTGGAGCGGGGGCGGGCTGTTGAGGCCGACGGGGGTGGTGGTCCGGTTCGGGAGCCCGTCGGTGGCGGAGGTGCGGTCCGGGCGGTCGGACGACGACGAGCCGTCGGGGCCGTTCGGGCCGTCGGACCTGCTCGAACCGTCGGTGCCGTCGGTGCGGTCGGTCCGCTCCGTGAAGCCGTTGTTCGCCGGACCGCCGCCGCTCGTCGGCACGGCGACCGGCGGGGTCTGCACGGGAGGTGCCTGCGTCGGCGGGACCGGTGTCGGCAGCGGCGTCAGCACCGGCGGGGTGGTGCGCGAGCCGCCCGTGAGGTCCCCGGGCAGCTGTCCCGCGTTCGCCGGCGGCACCGCGCCGGCACCGAAACCGGAGCCGGCGCCGTTGACGCCGTTGACCCCGTCGACGCCGCCGTCGGAGCCGTTCCGGGTCCGGTCGCCGCTCCAGCCGCTGTCCATGTTGTTGCGGAACGTGTTCGCGTCGTTCACCCCGCCCGGCGGGATCTTCGGCGGGATGAACTTGGCCCGCAGCGCCAGCGCCCCGGCGACCAGGCCCCCGCCGACCACCTCGCCGATGACCCCGCTGGTCGTCCCGTACGCCACCGTCGCCCAGTCGAAGGTCCACCGGTCCTCGAAGAGACCGTTGTAGAGCGTCTCGGCGACCCCCTCGCCGAAGCCCTCGGCCGCGCCGCTGATGGCGACGCCCACCGCCCAGCCGGGCGCGTTCCTGATGTCGAACCTGCTGTTCGGGCCGCCGCCTGGGGTGGGCAGGTTCACGTCGAACTTGCCGAGGTCGCCGGGGAGGTCGGTCTTGAAGAACTTGGCGCCGACGTTCTTGAAGAAGTTCCCCAGCGTCGAGAACACACTGATCACGCCGCCCGCGATGGCGCCGAACGCGAACGACTTGACGACGGCGAGCCAGTCGACGTTCTTGACCCGGCGGTCGTCCGGGTTGAGCCCCATCTGGAAGAGGTTGACCCCGAGGGTGATCATGGCTTCCTGGATGCCCTCGACCAGGCTGGGCCCGATATGGGTGATCCGGGTCAGCCGGTCGATGATCATCAGGATCGTCAGGGTGGTCCTGGCCCGCAGCAGCCACGCCTGGGTCAGGGACGTCCCGCCGGTGAAGAACGCCATCGCCGTCAGGAACGCCATCTCCGCGAGGAACATGATGCATTCGGCGAGGATCTCCCACTTGGCCTGCTGGACGTTCTGGGAGATGCCGACCTGGCCGTAGGCCGCGTCGTCGAGGCTCTTGGCGAACATCTCCAGGTAGTCGACGCCGCCGCCGTTGCCGGTGAGCAGGGAGAGGGCGTCCACGTACGGGTCGGCGACGCCCGGCGGGAGGGCCCGCGAGGCCTTCTGCACATGGGTGTTGAGCATGTCCCGGAACAGGCGGAGCCGGCTCGCGAGATCGGTGTAGATGACACGGCTGTCGAACGCGAGGTTCTCATGGGTCGTGATGGGGGTGACGCCCAGCGTGATCTTCAGGAGTTCCTGAGCCCAGGGCGGAAAGTTGATCTCCTCCATGTCCGACAGCCGTGCCCGCCGCTCAGTGCCGTGTGTCGGAGTCGGAGCCGTAGCCCGAGCCGGAGTCGAGGTCGTCCATCACGGAGTCCGTCCGGGACCGCTGGTCGTTGATCTCGTCCTGGGCGTACTGGCTGGTGCCCCTGATGCTGTTCATGTTGCTCAGGGTCGCGTCGACCACGCCGACGACCGCCTGCTCCATCGGGTCGCCGACCGCGCGGACGTTCCTGTTGCGCTCGTCCCAGCTCAGCTGGAACTGCTGGGACGGCTTGTCCGTGCCGTCACCGGGCCACGCCGAGAAGAGCTGTACGCCCGCGTCGAAGTCGGCGAACATGCTGACGATCTCCCGGCTCATGTCCCGCATCTCCTCGCCGCACTCCCTCAGCTCGGGGAGGTTCGCCACGAACCTGCCTTCGTCGACGCTCATGCCCTGCTCCTGCCTGTGGAGGTGTCGGTGTCGGTGTCGTCCTCGTGGATCTCGTCGCGCAGCCGGTCGCCCGCCGACCGGCCGCCGCCCCGGCCGTTGCCGCCCACGGCGTCGGCCCCGAAGATGCCCGCCCAGTCGACCTCGATGGGCCGGCCCCCGGGGATCGCCGGATTGGCGCCCATCAGCGGGCCGAAGGTGTCCATCACCTGGCGGGTGACCTTGGTACGGGCCTGCTGAGCGGCCTCCAGGACCGAGGCGGACAGCTGGGTGGCCGTCATGCCCTGGTACTTGTTGTCCAGGAACTTCAGGCCGGTCAGCTGCCCCTGCGCCCCGACCGTGGCCTCCACGGCGCGGTCCCGGGAGCGGGCCGTCGCGGTGGCGTCGCGCAGCCCGGCCTCGGCCTTGGCCACGGCGGCCTGGGTGGCCTCCAGGTGGGCCATCGCCTCGGCTATCTGCTGGTTGATTCCCTCGGTCACCGGTCGTCGCTCCTCTGGTTCACCTGCACGCTCATCGGTCGCCCCTCCCCCGGTTCGCCTTCACCGGCTCACCGGCCGATCACCGCCGGCGCGCCGCCCTCGTCCGTGCCCCACACGTCCTCGTCCTCCTGGACCCAGGTGTCGCGCACCCGGTCGCCGCTCTCCGTCTGCTGCTGCCCGGGACCGCCGGCCCCGCCGCCGCCCATCGGGGGCATGAAGGGGGTGCCGCCGGAGGTGGCCACCGTCGCCTCGCGCTCGTCGAAGCCGCCGTTGCTGCTCCGGGTCGCGGACCGGGCGCGGTTGCTGATCGCCCCATCGCTGTCGATGACGTTGCGGACCCGCTCGCCACTGCCCTCGCCGCTGCCCCCGCCGCCCCGGGGGCTCTGCATGCCGTTCAACGGCATGCCGCCCATGGGCATCTGGGACTGCTGTTGCTGTTGGGCGGCGGCTGCGGTGTTGCCGGCCAGGTAGTCGGAGGCCGAGTCGCCGTAGGCGGCGTTGTCGTACAACTCCTCCTCGTACGACGGAAGTTGGGTGGTGGTGTCCTGGTACTGGTAGCCGGAGCCGCCGTTGTTGAGATACCCGGTGGTCGAGTTGCCGTTCGGCTCGGTGACGGTCGTGACGCCGCTGTCCGGGTCGACCGTCGCCTTGCTGCCGTCCGGGTAGTTCGTCACCACCTGGCCCTGCGAGTCGACGTAGGTGCGGCTGCCGTCCGGGTTGTTCAGCACCTCGTCCGCGTTGAGGGGGCCGGTCGTGGACTGGCCGTCGGGGCGGATGACGGTGGAGGTCTGGAGATCCGGGTCGACGATGGTCTTCGTACCGTCGGAGAAGTCGGTGATCACCCGGCCCTGGTTGTCGATGTACGAGGTGCTGCCGTCCGGGTTGGTCAGCGAACCGCTGCCGTTGACCGGGCCGTTGACGGCACCGTTGACCAGGCTGTTGGCCGGGTCGTTGAGCGAGCTCTCGTAGCGGCTCTGGTAGTCCTCCTGCGCCTGGAGCTGCTGCTGCCGGTACTCGTCCTCCCGGGCCTGCTGCTCGGTGCGGAGCGCGTCTTCCTTGGCCTCCTGCCGGGCCTGTTCGGCCTTCTGCTCGGCCTGTTCCTGGTCGTACCTGGCCTGGGCCTCGGCCTCCTTGGCGTCCTGCCTGGCCTCCTGCCGTGCCTGTTCGGCCTTCTGCTCGGCCTTCTCCTGCTCGTACCTGGCGTCGGCCGCTGCCTGCTGGGCCTCCTGCTTGGCCTCGGCCTCGGCCTGCTGGGCGTCCTGCTTGGCCTCCAGCCGGGCCTGTTCGGCCTTCTGCTCCGCTTCCTGGCGGACCTGCTCGGCCTTCTCCTCCTGGTACCGGGCCTCCTGCGCGGCTTCCTGCTCGGCCTGCTGGGCGTCCTGCTTGGCCTCCAGCCGGGCCTGTTCGGCCTTCTGCTCGGCCTCCTGGCGCGCCTGCTCCGCCTTCTGCTCGGCCTGCTCCCGCTCGTACTTCTCCTCGGCCGCCTGCTGCTCGGCCTTCTGCTCGGCCTCGGCCTGCTGCTGTTCGGCCTTCTGCTCCGCCTCGGCGGCCTCCTGCTTGGCTTCCTGCTCCGCCTGCTCGGCCGCCGCCTCCTTGCGAGCCCGCTCCTGGTCCTCCCGCTGCTGCCGTATCTGCTGCTGCTGGATGACCATCTGCTGCTGCTGGTATTCCTCCTGCTGGGCCTGCTGAGCGGCCTGCTGTGCCTTCTGCTCCTCCTGCTGGGCCTGCTGAGCGGCCTCCTGCTTGGCCTGCTGCTCGGCCTGCTCCTGCCGCTGGGCCTCCTGCGCGGCCTGCTGTTCGGCCTGCTGGGCTTCCTGGTCGGCCTTCTCCTGCTGGTAGCGGGCTTCGGCCTCGGCTTCGGCGGCGTCCTGCTTGGCCTGCTCCTGCTGGTAGCGCTCCTCGGCTATGGCCTCCTGCCGGTCCTGCTCGGCTTCCTGCTCGGCCTTCTCCCGCTCGTACTGGGCTGCGGCCTCGGCTTCCGCCGCTTCCTGGTCGGCCTTCTCCTGCTGGTAGCGGGCCTCGGCCTCGGCGTCCCGGCGGGCCTGGTCTTCCTTTTCCTGCTGGTAGCGGGCTTCGGCCTCGGCATCCCGGCGAGCCTGGTCCTCCTCCTGTTCTTTCCTGATCCGCTCGGCTTCGGCCTCCTGCTCTTTCCTGATCCGCTCGGCTTCGGCCTCCTGTTCCTTCCTGATCCGCTCGGCTTCGGCCTCCTGTTCCTTCCTGATCCGCTCGGCCTCCGCGGCCGCCGCTGCCGCCGCCGCTTCGGCCTCCTCCTTGTCCTTCTTGGCCTGGGCCTCGGCCTCCGCCTTGTCCTTCTTGGCCTGATCCTCCTGCCAGTCGGCCTTCAGCGTGTCGCCGGTGGTACGTGTGCGGATCTCACCGATGTCGAAGGTCTGCGGACTCCACGCGTTGTGCACCGACGTCAGGATGTCCTTGGCGGGGACGCTGAGATGCTCGGTGACGCCCGCCTGCCAGAGCTGCACGGCGAGATCGCCGATCTTCTTCCAGGTGTCGAGACTGTCCAGCCGGCCGAAGTCCTGCGTGCCGGAGTCCAGTTTGGCGTTCTGGGAGAAGGTGCCCTCGGTGTAGTACTCCCTCGTGGTCGTCGAGTTCCCGTTGCTGTCGGTCGTCGTGCTGTACGTGTAGTTGATCTTCGTGATGTTGTGGTACCACACCCACTCCCCGAGCTCCAGCAGCCGGTCCATCAGCCAGCGCAGCGGATTGCTGTAGTTGCGCTGCCAGTAGTCCCAGGCCCAGTAGAGGTCGTCCATCCCCTGGTGCAGCGCCTTGCGCGCCTCGCGGATCTTCTGGCCCTGGATCGAGCCGCCCGCATGGCGCACGGTGTCCTCGGCGTACCCCTCGTACACCCGGGCGACCTTGTGGATGAGGTCCTGGAAGACGCCCGCGGCCGTGCCCTGCCAGGCGTTGTTGTCCTCCGTGCCGATCCACTGCTTCCATCGCTCGGTCTCGTCGGCGGACCGTTTGAAGAAGCGGGCCAGCCGGTCGAAGGAGTCGGCCACCCCGTCGAAGGTGCGCAGCACGACCGACGCGTCGGCCGGCACCTCGGCGCCGTCCCAGTAGAAGCCGTACGTGCCGTTGTCGGTGGCATCGTCGTCGTCGTAGTTGAGCGCGGTCTTCAGCGCCATCCCGCCGGCGTAGGAGTACTTCACGAAGTTCTTGTTGTCCCAGATCAGGTCGTCGCCCTTCAGACCCAGGCGTTCCTTGTACTTGCTCTTGACCTCGACGCCGGTCCTGACGCCGCCCTCCGCCGGGTCCGAGGAGCTGCTGATCAGCAGGGTGATCCGGGCCTTGTAGTACGCGACCTCCGAGCCCTCCCCATCCTCCCCGCCCCTGGTGTAGAAGGGGATGACGAAGTCGGTCTTCGAGATGTTGCGGCCCAGGTTCTCGCTGCGCCATTCGAGGTCGTCGAAGTCGACGTAGGTGACGCTCTTCTGCTTGGTCAGCTCGACGAGCATCAGCGGAATGCCGTGGTTGCCGGTCCACTGCTCGAAGAGGGTGGTGCGCTTCGGGAGCTCGGAGATACCGGTGAGCAGCTCCACCGCCCGGTGCCACCAGTCGTCGGTGTCGGTGAGCTCGCGGATGTACTCGTCGTGGAGGATGTTGAACGTCATAGTTCGTCACCCCCACCGTTCATGGACGACAGGTCGTCGTCGACGTCGATGAAGACGTCCGCCTGCTTCTCGCCGTTGATGGAACCGAGGTTGCTGCCCTGCGTCTTGAGCAGCGAGTGGACGGTGTCCTCCAGGCCGTCCTCGATGTCGGCGAAGAGCCGGATCTGGAGCTTGAGGATGTCCTCGACCTGGGTGATCATCCCGGTCACCGAGCTGAGCAGGTGGGTGGAGCTGAGCAGCACACTGGCGTCCCCGGCCATGCCGCCGATGGCGAAGGGCATCTTGGCGCCGGCGATCGTGGAGGTCGCGTCGTGCTTCGCCTCGGCGGAGTGCCAGGGCAGGGGCAGGACACCGTCCTCGTTCGGCTCCTTCAGGACCTTCTTCACCGACTCCTTGAAGGGGCGGACCTCCTCGGTGAGGAACTGCTTGACCGCCGTCTTGTCGAGCTTCACCGGAGTCTTGCCGGAATCCGCCATGTCCTACGCCCTCGTCTCCGTCATCCGCCCGACCATTGACCTTGGTGCGCGGAGCCCGCCCGGCCGCCGCGCACAGCACACACCGCACAGCACACGGGCGACGGCCCGTACGGTCGCCGGTCACCTGGCCAGTCGGTCACCTGGTCGCCTGATCGCCGTACGGACAGCCGCCCCCTTTGCTCGCACGCACCCTCACGGGTGTCAGCGCCCGATACGGACGCCCTCCCAGCTCTGGGTCAGCGCCTGCTCGGTCCGCTTGTAGTTGTCCGTCACGTCGAGCAGCAGGCCGGAGTGGCTCTGCAGCAGCTGCCGCATCTTCTCGACAGCCGCGTGCCAAGAAGCCTGCTTCTCGTCGTACACCGACCGGTCGTCACCCTCCCAGCTGTTCTTGAGCGCCGTCAGCTCGGAGTCCAGGTCGGTGAGGATCTGCGAAATGGCCCTGGTCTGCTGGATCATGTCCTCAGCAGCGTTGTTCATGCTGGCGTAGTCGACGTAGATGAATCCGTCGTTGTAGTCGGCCATCTTCTTCCTCGTCTCGCGCGGTGGGGAGGCTGTGGGCTGTGGTCGGTGGCTGCCGCTGCCCGGTCAGCCGCTCAGTGCGTCGAAGACCGACTGCGACTGGTTGTACGCCTGGTTGACGGAGTCGTTCGCCGAGCCCTGGGCGATGCCCTGCTGCCTGAGCGTCTCGTTCAGGGTGTTGATCATGTCGCGCAGGTTCCGGGAGATCACCTCGGCCTGCTCGTCCCAGAGCCCGAGCAGGTCCTGGTACGCCTTGCCGTCCGATCCCTGGTGGCTCGTGGCGAGGTTGGCCTTGGTGTTCTCGAGGTCCTGCCGGCGGGTCTGCACACTGGTGAACGCCTGCTCCAGGGCGTTGATGCCGTTCTGGGTATCGCGGACCTGGGACTGCTGCAAAGCTGCCACGGGCTGTTCCTCCGGATGTCGTCGGCGCCGGACGTAGGGCTCGGTGTGCTGCGGTGGCTTCCCGGCGCGGGCGATGGGGCCCGGCCGGTGCACACGTACGTCTGACGCTAGAAGGCGGCGGGCGACCGCTCAAAGCCCGGGCCCAGGGGCTTGCACCTGCGGCCGCGCAGCCTTGCACCTGCGTGCACCTGCGTGCACTTGCGGGCTCTGCCCCTGACAGCGCCCCGGTTTCGGAACCGGCGGGGTGGGGTGAAGCCCTCCGCAGGCGCCCCCTACCCGCACCCGGCCCGCACCCGCGCCCGCACCGGCCCCGCACCCTCAACGGAGCTCAGGCCCCAGGGCCCGCCCCGCACGGCGGGGTCGTCGTGCTGCTCCGGCCGAGCGTCGCGGCCTCGGGGCTGAGGTCCGGCCCGGTGGGCACCATCGCCAGCAGGGACGAGGGAAGGTCCTGGGCCTGTGAGGCGGTGTAGCCGAGCGCCGTGAGCGCGTCGGCCGACGGAACGCGGTACTTCATGCCCGTGTCGGTCACCAGGTACAGCGTCGCGCCGATGTCGGAGCCGTCCGCGCCCAGCGCGTGCACCAGGGCCCCGCCGCCCGGCGGCACCGTGATCCGGCCGACCGCGACACAGGCCGGCGTGAACCACTCGGCCGGGCCCTGGGCGGTGGGGCCGAGACCGTCCGCTTCGACCAGGGCGACGCTCACCCGGGTGCCGGACTGCCCGGACTCCACGGCGGCGCAGGCCGTCAGGTCCGCCGTCAGCGCCACCGGCTCCGGCGGCGTGGCGGGCAGCGCACCCCCGGATACCGCCCCCGCTCCCGCCGCCCCCGCTCCTGCCGTCGCATCGGACGCCGGCGCCAAGTGCCCGGCCAGCGTGGTGGATTCAAGGGGCACGGCGGTTGCCGTACGGCCCCCGTAGACCTTCGCCACGGTCTCCGGGTCGCTCAGCACCAGCGCGGCGGCGGTCGCGGTGAGCGGAGTCAGGCCTGCCGCACCCAGCAGGTAGTACCGCTCGGTGGCGCCGGGCGCGGCGACGGTGAAGACCTCGCCGACCCGCGTCGAACGGCCGCCCAGTTCGGGCCCCGGGCCGCCACGCCCCGGCACCGCGGGCGGGGTCAGGTCCGGCCCCGCCGACAGGGCGTTGAGGAACGCGGCCGACACGGCGACCGGCTGGTGCGAGCCGTAGCCGAGGGCCTCACGGACGTTGCCCTTCCGGTCCAGCCGGAACCGGCTGCCCTGCCACACCAGATAGGTCTCCCGATCGGGCCCGGTCACCAGCAGTCCCTGCCGCTCGCCGAGCCCGGTGCCGGTGATCCGCCGCGCCACCCCGAGCGTGGCGGCGGTGTCCCCCTCCAAGGAGCCCGAGCACACCTGCCAGGGGGCGTCGTCCAGGGCGGCGGCCCCGGGCAGTACGTCCGGTGCGCCGGGGATGCCGACCGGCATCCCGCGCGGTGTGTCGGCCAGCGACGCCTCACCGACGTTCACGGTCTTCAGCTCGGCGCCCACCAGCAGCCGCGCCGAGGCGTAGTTGCGCACCGGCCGCAGTCGGCCGTCGAGGTACAGGTAGCGCGACCCGGTGCCCTTGGCGACCACCAGGGTGCCGGCGGCGCGCCAGGAGTCGCTGGTGCCGGGCTTCAGCAGTCCGAACACGAACGCGCCGGCGGAGATCAGCACGGCGACCACGATGCCGATCACCACCCCCCGGTTGGTTCTGCCCTGCGGGCTCTCCGGGGCGTCCGGATCGGCTCGCAGCATGGCCGAGGTGAGCCGGCCCATGACGAACATGTGCGCCATGACCTGGTCGCGTTTGGTCTGCACGAGGGGACTCCGTCCGGGTCAGGTGTGGGGGGGGCGGGGGGTGCGGCATTTCGGCCTCGTCGGCCTTCGAGGCGCAGGGGGGCGGAGCTGCGGGGCTGTGGGGCTCTTGGGACGCCCCCCACCCCCCGCGAACCGGGGTCCGGGGTGGGGTGCAGCACGCCGCAGGCGCCCGCGCCCTCCCCCACTTCACGCGTTCAGCCCCCGCAGGGCCCCGTACACACCCAGCACCCACAGCGCCAGCGGCAGCAGACTGATGGCCGCGGCGGAGTGCAGGATCTCCCCGGCGCGGCCCCAGTAGGGCACCAGCCGCCGCCCCGGCACCGTCCACGACGTGATCGCGGCAGCGGCGGTCGCGGCGAGCAGCGCGCCGGCCGTCAGCAGCCGGCCGCCCGGCGAGGCGCCGGCCGCCTGCTCGACGACCAGCAGCAGCGCCCCGGCGATGCCGGGGACGACCAGGAACAGCCGCTGCCACACATTGCCCAGCCCGCGCCCGTGCAGCACCAGCAGCAGGGACAGCGCCACCACCATGATGATCTCCGGCAGGCCGTCGTGCCCGGCGAGCAGTACCAGGCAGACGGCGCAGGTCACGCCGGTGGCGCCGTACAGGGCGCTCATCCAGCCGTCGGCGAGCACCGCGCGCGCCGAGACCACCGCCGTCGGATGGGGTTCGATGCCTTCCTGGAGCTGCTGGGCGTTGGTCGGCAGCGGCGGCATCCGCAGTCCCGACATGCGGAAGGCCAGTGAAGGCACGAACGCCCCGAGCACCACCGCGACCAGGGCGACGATGCCGGCCACATGGTGCGCCGGGAGGTCCGCCGCCGACATCAGGACCCCGGCGAGCACGCCGAGTACGGCGATCACGGCGAGGGCGAGGAAGAGCGCCGCGAAGCTCGCCACCGCCGCCAGCGCCAGGATGGCGCCGCCCGCGCCCGCCGCGCAGGCGGCGAGCAGCCGCAGGCCCAGCGTCTCGGGTCCGTGCGGGCCGGTCAGCGAGCCGCCGGGCAGCAGCCAGCCGGCCACCGCAAGGTACGGGCTGACCATGCAGCCCAGGGCCGCGGCCGCGCCCGCGTCGCCGACCGCGCGGCTGGCCGAGGCCGCTCCGGCGAGCAGCAGCAGCCCGCCGCCCGCCGCGCACAGTGCCCGCAGCCACCCGGGTCCGCCGGGCAGGGCGATCACCAGCAGGCCCACCGCGAGCAGTGCGACGGCCACTCCGCGCAGCACATAGCGGCTCACCTCCGGGGTCCAGCTGTACGGGCGGCCCCGCATGGTGGTGGAGATCCCGTCGACCAGGTCGTCCAGGTGTGCCTCGGGCAGCGCGTCGACGCGGGGCCGCAGGTAGACGGTCTCGCCGTCGCGCAGGTCGTACGAGTCGAGGGTGCGTTCCTCGTCCAGCGGTGCGCCGCCGAGCCGCTGGAGCACCCAGCCGCCGTGGTCGATGCCGGTCTCGCCGAGGTCGGCGCCGCCGTAGCCGAGCACGGCCGGCAGCAGGTCGGCCACCGGGACGTCGGCGGGCACAGCGAGGTCGATGCTCTTGCTGGGGGCGCGCACGGTCAGACGGCAGAGTCCGGCTGTCTGGTTGTCCGGCATCGGGCAGGCTCCATCAGGGCAGGCTCACGCTTCTCCCGGGTCTTCCCGGCTTCCACGGATGATTCGTCGGCTTTGAGTGGCTTCAGGGTTTTTGGCGGTTTGGTGGTTCGATGAGAATCGTCCACGGTCCCGCGTGTCAACCAGCCTTGTACGAAAGGGCAATTCGGGGCGTGGGTGGCACAGGCGCCTTTCGGGATGACGCACATTAGCTGGAGTGGCGCCCGCCCCGTGCACCGGGCTCCCCGCTGCCTCTCTGCCTTCCCGAGGAGACTGTTCGTTGAGTGTGGTCCTGTTCCGCCGGCCGGCCCGTCGGCGTGGCCCCGAGATGCCCGAGGGCGAGCTGAGCCTCCAGGAGCCGCCGACCCTGCCCGAGGTGGTGCCGGACAGCTCGGCGATCTGGACCTATCTGCCGATGGCGCTGATGTCGGTGTCGATGATGCTGATGTTCATGCGGCCCGGCAGCACGGGCTCCAACAGCAGCTTCATGTATCTGGCAATGGGCCTGATGGTGCTGTCGTCGGCGGTGATGATCATCGGCCAGACCATGCGGAAGAACAGCGAACGCAAGCAGCGCCTGAAGGGCGAGCGCCGCGACTACCTGCGCTATCTCACCCAGACCCGGCGCAAGGTGCGGGCCACCGTCGCCGAGCAGCAGCACGCCCTCGCCTGGCGGCACCCGCCGCCCTCGGCGCTCTGGTCGATGGCGGGCACCACCCGGCTGTGGGAACGGCGGCCCCAGGACGAGGACTTCGGCGAGGTCCGGGTGGCGGTCGGCGACCAGAAGCTGGGCCTGCGGCTGACCCCGCTGTCGACCAGCCCGGTGGAGGACATGGAGCCGCTCACCGCGCACGCGCTGCGCAGTTTCATCCGCGCCTACGGGACCGTCCCCGACCAGCCCATCGCGATCTTCCTGCGGGCCTGGGCGCGGGTGCTGTTCCGGGGCGACGAGGAGGCCGTACGGTCCCTGGCCCGCGCCATGCTGGCCCAGTTGGCGGCGTTCCACGCACCCGACGACGTGTGGATCGCGCTGTGTGTGTCGGACGAGCGGCGGGCGGACTGGGAGTGGGTGAAGTGGCTGCCGCACAGCCTGCATCCGCAGGAGCACGACGGCGCCGGCCCGGCCCGGATGATCGTCTCCTCGTTCAACGAGCTGGAGGATCTGCTCGGCGCGGAGTTCCTGGAACGGCCGTCGTTCGACCCGGACGCGACGCCCGGCCGGGAGGAGCCGTTCACGGTGATCGTGGTGGACGGCGGCGCGGTGCCCACCGGGCACCGGGTGGACGGCACCGGCTTCCGCAACACGGTGGTGCTCGACCTGGGCGGCGCGCTGTCCTGGCGGCCGGGCCGGGTCACACTGCGCTTCGAGGTGGCCGAGGACGCCTTCGACCTGGTCCGCACCGACCGGGAACGCAAGGAGCAGATGGCCCGGCTGGGCCGCCCCGACCGTCTCGGGCCGCGCGGCGCCACCACGCTGGCCAAGCTGATCTCCCCGTATCGGCTCGGTCTGGGCGGCGATGTCTCCGAGCCGCTCTCCGCGAGCACCGAACTGACTGCCCTCCTGGGCATCCCGGATCTGCACCGCCACGACCCGGCCGACCTGTGGGCCCGGCACACCGGGCCGATGCGGCTGCGGGTGCCGATCGCGGTCGGCGCCGACGGCACCCCGGTGGAACTGGACATCAAGGAGTCCGCGCAGGGCGGCACGGGCCCGCACGGCATGCTCATCGGGGCCACCGGCTCCGGCAAGAGCGAACTGCTGCGGACGCTGGTGCTGGCGCTGGCGCTGACCAACTCCTCGGAGACGCTGAACTTCGTCCTGGTCGACTTCAAGGGCGGCGCGACCTTCCTCGGCCTGGACGAACTCCCGCACACCTCGGCGGTCATCACCAACCTGGCCGGTGAGGCCGCGCTGGTGGGCCGGATGAAGGACGCGCTGCACGGCGAGTTGATCCGACGTCAGGAACTGCTGCGGGCCGCCGGGAACTACACGTCCGCACTGGACTACGAGAAGGCGCGGGCCACCGGAACACCGCTGGCGCCGCTGCCCAGCCTCTTCGTCGTGGTCGACGAGTTCAGCGAACTCCTCGCCTCGCACCGGGAGTTCATGGAGCTCTTCGTGATGATCGGCCGGCTCGGCCGGTCCCTGGGCGTCCATCTGCTGCTGGCCTCGCAGCGGCTCGACGAAGGCCGCATGCACCAGTTGGAGAGCCATCTCTCGTACCGCATCGGCCTGCGGACGTTCTCCGCGATGGAGAGCCGGGGCGTGCTCGGGGTGCCGGACGCCTACGAGCTGCCGCCGCAGCCCGGCAGCGGCTTCCTGAAGTCCGGTGTGGAGGCACTGGCCCGGTTCCGCGCCGCGTATGTCTCCGGGCCGTACGAGGAGCGTGGGGGCAGCGCCAACCAGGCCCGGGTGGCAAGCCAGTTGGCGCCCTGGACCGCCGGCTGGGTGGTGCCCCGGCAGGCTCCCGAACTCGAGCCGGACCCGGAGCCGGAGCCTCAGCCGGACGAGAACGGCGAGACCCTGCTGTCGGTGGCCGTGGGCCGGCTGCTCGGCTCGGGCCCGCCCGCCCACCAGGTATGGCTTCCGCCGCTGGACCTGCCGTCCACCCTCGACCAGGTGCTGCCCCCGCTCACCCCGCACCACGACCTCGGCCTGACCACCGTCGGCTGGCCCCTGCGCGGCAAGCTGAACGTGCCTATCGGCATCATCGACCGGCCCTTCGAGCAACTGCGCGACCTGCTCACCGTGGACCTGTCCGGAGTGGGCGGGAACGTGGCCGTCGCGGGCGGCCCGCAGAGCGGCAAGTCGACCCTGGTCCGCACGCTGCTCACCGCGCTCGCCCTCACCCACACCCCGCGCGAAGTGCAGTTCTACTGCCTGGACTTCGGCGGCGGAACACTGTCCGGACTGGCTGAACTCCCGCACATGGCGGGGGTGGCGAGCCGGCTCGACACCGAGCGGGTGGGCCGTACCATCGCCGAGGTCACCACGTTGCTGGCGGCGCGCGAGCAGTTCTTCCTCGACCACGGCATCGACTCGATGGCGACCTACCGCAGACGGCGGGCGGCCGGCGAGTTCCCCGACCAGACGCAGGGCGACGTCTTCCTGGTCATCGACGGCTGGTCCACCGTGCGGCAGGACTTCGACCGGAACATCCAGACGTTCAGCGCGATCGCGGCGCGCGGGCTCAACTACGGTATCCACCTGATCGTCACGGTGGCCCGCTGGGTGGAGCTGACGGCGGCGGTACGCGACCAGGCCGGCACCCACCTGGAACTGCGGATGGGTGACTCGATGGACTCCGAGGTGGACGCCCGGCGGGCGGCCACCGTGCCGCGCATCCCCGGGCGCGGCCTGACCCGCGAAGGCAAGCTGCACTTCCTCGCGGCCCTGCCCCGCATCGACGGCGTGGAGGACTCGGAGGACCTCACGGACGGCGTCGCGGCGATGGTCTCGGCGGTCAAGGAGTGCTGGCCGGGCGAGGCCGCCCCCCGGGTCCGCATGCTGCCCACCCTGCTGCCCGCCACGGAGCTTCCGTCCCCCGAGGGCGACTTCCGGATGCCGCTCGGCATCGAGCAGGAGGAACTCTCCACTGTGTGGCACGACTTCACCGAGAACCCGCACATGATCGTGGTCGGCGACACCGAGAGCGGCAAGACCAACACGCTGCGCCTGGTGGCGCAGGCGATCATGGACCGGTACTCGCCGGCCGAGGCCCGGATCATGGTGGTGGACTACCGGCGCGATCTGGTCGAGGCGATCCCCGACGCGTACCGGCTGGGGCACGCGGTCTCCATCGATGCGCTGAAGGACCTCACGGACGGGGCCGCCAGGGCGGTGGCCGCCCGCGTGCCGGGCCCGGACATCGCGCCCGGCCGGATGCGGCTGGCCGACTGGTGGAACGGGCCGAGGCTGTTCATCCTCGTCGACGACTACGACATGGTCGGCACCAGCCCGATGAACCAGCCCTTCGACCCACTCCTCAACCACCTCGCCCTGGGCTGGGAGGTCGGCCTCCACCTGGTGGTCGCCCGCTCCGCGGCCGGCGCCGGCCGCGGCCTCGGCGAGACCCTCCTGCGCCGCCTCCAGGAGGTCAACACCCCTGTCCTGCTGCTGTCCTGCCCCCCGTCCGAGGGCTACGTCCTCGGCAACGTCAAGGGCCAGAACCTTCCGCCGGGACGAGCGACGCGGATCGCTCGGCGCAAGACGGTGCGGATGCAGACGGGGCTGGTGGACAGGTCACCGGGGGCTTGACCGGGTGGGGGTCGGTACGGGGTGGGTGAAGGTCGGTACGGGGTGGGGGTGGGGGTCGGTACGGGGTGCGCCTGCGGCAGCCGTCCCGACCCCCACTCCCCCACACGCCCCGCTCCCTCACACACCCTCACCCCCACACACCCGCACCCCACCTACCCACCTACCCGCCCGCCGCCCGCCACCCCCTGGCCCGCCCTCGCGGCAGAACGACGGCCCCGGCCGCCACCAGTACCACCACCCCCAGCGCCACCCCCGTGACCAGCAGCGCCCGGCCCCGGGGCCCGGCCGGAGCGGGGGCCACCAGCTCGGCCGGCCCGGCGCTGGGAACGGCGCCCCGGGAACCGGCACCGGCGAGCACGGCCGACAGCGAGGCGTACGCATCCAGCCGGGCCGGCATGGCCGGATACGCCACCGACATCAGCCGGTGGGCTGTCTCCGCCGCCGACAGCCCGGGATACCGGGCCCGTACCAGGGCCGCCGCCCCGGCCGCCTGCGCGGCGGCGAAGGACGAGCCCGAGCCGATGAAGTGCCCGGTCCCCTCAGGCCCGACCCCCACCACCGAGTCGCCCGGCGCCGCCAGATCCGCGCCCGCCACCTGCGGCGCGCCCTCGGGGCGGCCGCCGTCCGGGCCGAAGTCCAGCACCGACAGGACCCCCGGGGCGGCGGCCGGCCAGTACGCCGACGCGGCGGGCGCCGTACGGCCCGTGCCGGGGACCACGGGCAGCGTGTCGGGCGCGACCGGCGCGACCACCAGCGCGTCCTGCCGCGCCGCGTGGGCGACGGCGGCCGTCAGTTCGTCCTTGCCGGCCGCCAGGGCCTGGCCGACGTAGATCACCCCGGCGCCCTGGTCGGCGGCCGTACGGATCGCCGTCGCCAGCCGGGCCGGCGTGGTGGCGCCCTGTCCGTCCGTGCCGCGCACCGCGAGGATCCGGGCCTCCGGAGCGAGCCCCGCCACCTCCGTGCCGTCCTGGGGGGCGGCGGCGATCAGCCCCGCCGCGAACGTGCCGTGCCCCACACAGTCCGTACCCGCCTCCCCGACCGCCGTGACCCGGCCGGAGAGCGCGGGGGCGGCCGTGCCGACACCGGTGTCCACGACCGCGACGGTCACCCCGGCGCCCCGCGAGAACTGCCACACCCGGGTCAGGCCCAGTGCCTGCCGGGTCCACGGGGCGTCGGTGGCCCGCTCCGTGGACGGCTCCACACACGCCCCGCCCGCCGGGAGTTCGGATCCCACCGCGGGCAGCCCCACCTCGTCGGCCGCCAGGGCCGGTCCCCCGGTCGCGACCGGCAGGGCGGCGGTCAGCACGGTCAGCAGGGCGGCGGCCATCAACCGTGCCACCGGGGGGTGTCGATCACCAGCACGTCGCATGGCGCGCATGCTACGTGAGGCCCCGCCGCCCGCCGTTCCGGTTGTCCGCAGGGGCAGAATCCGCTGCTGAAAGGGGCAGTCCGGGCCAACGGGCAGCCGCTGCGGGAGATGCTGACAGCCGGTGCTCGGGGGCCCGCAACCTGCGCTGCGGGCATCTCCCCGGCCGCCCGCAGCGTGTCCGCGTGCCCGCGCACCCGGCCGTACCCTTCCTTCCGTGTCCCCGGCCACGGGCGAGCCCGGCGACTGCGCCACCCACCAGGAGGTCCTTGCGTGTCACGGCAGTTGCTCACGGTCTCGGCGGACCGGCCGGACGACTTCCGGACGATCGGCGAGGCCCTGGCCAAGGCACGCGCGGGCGCGGTGATCCGGGTCCGTCCCGGCCGCTACCGCGAGAACCTCACCATCCGCACCCGGGTGACCATCAGCGCCGACGGCGACCCGGGCAGCGTGGAGATCTGCCCCCGCAAGGGCACCGCCGTACTCCTCGTCGCGGACGCGGTGATGCTCACCGATCTGACCCTGCGCGGCGGCAGCGAGGACCTGCCGGTGGTCGACGCGCCCCGGGGCCAGGTCGCCATGGACGGCTGCACGGTCGTCGGCTCCGGCTGGACGGCCGTCATCGCCCGTCAGGAGGGCTCGGTGGCGATGCGCCACTGCCGGGTCTCCAACCCGGAGGGCGCCGGCTTCGTCGACACCGCGCCCACCGGCAGCGTCATCGACGACTGCCGGTTCGAGAACCTGGGCACCAGCGCCGTCGTGCTGGGCGAGGAAGCCCGTACGACGGTCCGCGACTGCACGATCCGCGACGCCCAGGCCAACGGCGTGCTCGCCAACGGCGAAGCGCAGGGCCTGATCGAAGGCTGTGTCATCTCCGGCACCGGGAAGCCCGCCGTCGCCCTCGAGGGCCGCTCCGCCACCCGGGTCGTCCGCACCACCGTCCAGGACACCTCGGCCGGCGTCTACATCACCAGCGCCAACCGTCCCGCCCTGGAGGACGTCACCGTCACCGACACCACCGGCCCCGGCATCTTCCTGGCCGCCGGCGCCGACCCGGAGCTGCTGCGCTGCCGTACCAGCAGGACCAAGGACAGCGGACTCGCCGTCACCGAGCGCTCCCGGGGCACCTTCCAGGACTGCGTGTTCGACTCCGCCGCCGCGTCCGCGATCCGGGTCACCGGGTCGAGCGCGCCCCTGCTCAGGGGCACCGTCGTACGGGACTGCGCCGACAGCGACGGAGCGGTGCTCCTCACCGGCAGCTCCCACGCGGAGTTCGAGGACCTGACCGTGGCGGACCCGGCCGGCACCGCCGTCGCCGTGCGCTCCGGCGCGGACCCCCTCCTGCTGCGGGTCAGGATCACGGGCGCGGGCGGCCACGGTGTGGAGATCACCGAGGACGGCCGGGGCCGCCTGGAGCAGTGCATGGTCGTCGAACCGGGTGCGGCGGGGCTGCGCACCGCCGACGGCGGCCGGCCCGTGGTCCGGGATCTGACCGTACGTGACGCCACCGGGCCCGGTGTCTCCGTCGGTGACGGCGGCCTCGGCGCCCTCACCGACTGCGAGGTGTACGGCGGCCACTCGTCCGGCATCGCCGTGGAAAGCGGCGGCCGGCTCACCCTGACCCGGGTCCACGCCGACGGCGCCGGAGCGCACGGGCTGCTGGTCGGCGACGGCGGCCGGGCCGAGCTGGACGGCTGCCGGATCAGCCGCAGCACCGGCGACGGCATCCGGGTGGACAGCGCGGAGCCCGTCTCGGTGGTCGGCTGCGTCGTCCAGGACAACCGGGGCGCGGGTCTGCGCCAGTCCCGGCCGGGTGAGCGGCTCACCGTGGAGCGACTGAGCAGCAGCGGCAACGCGCTCGCCGACGAGTGGGGCGCCGTCACCGGAAGCGGGCCGGCCGCCGCCGGGGACCGCAGGTCGGCCGCCCCAGCGGGCCCGATGGAGGAACTGGAGGTCCTGGTCGGGCTGGCCGACGTCAAGCGGCAGGTACGCACCCTGGTCAACCTCAACGAACTCGCCCAGCGTCGTGCCAAACTCGGCATGCCCACCCCGCCGATGAGCCGGCACCTGGTCTTCTCCGGCCCGCCTGGCACCGGCAAGACCACCGTCGCCCGGCTCTACGGCGGCATCCTCGCCGAACTGGGCGTGCTGCGCTCCGGGCACCTGGTCGAGGTGTCCCGGGCCGACCTGGTCGCGCAGATCATCGGCGGTACGGCCATCAAGACCACCGAGGCCTTCGAACGGGCCCTGGGCGGTGTGCTGTTCGTCGACGAGGCGTACACCCTGCTGTCCGACAGCGGCAACTCCGGCGCGGACTTCGGCCGGGAGGCCATCGACACCCTGTTGAAGCTGATGGAGGACCACCGCGACGACGTGGTGGTGATCGCCGCCGGCTACACCGAGGAGATGGGCCGCTTCCTGTCCTCCAACCCCGGCCTCGCCTCCCGCTTCACCCGCACCATCGACTTCGCCAACTACTCGGTGGACGAACTGGTCACCATCACCCGCACCATGTGCGAGACCCACCGCTACGAACTCGACCCGCACACCTCGGACGCGCTCGCCCGGCTCTACGAACGGATGCCGCGCGACGCGACGTTCGGCAACGGCC
Organism: Streptomyces sp. NPDC002623; assembly: GCF_053592635.1. Taxonomy (NCBI): domain Bacteria; kingdom Bacillati; phylum Actinomycetota; class Actinomycetes; order Kitasatosporales; family Streptomycetaceae; genus Streptomyces; species Streptomyces sp. NPDC002623. The sequence continues at coordinate 20,672 of NZ_JBSFWB010000064.1, forward strand.
GCGCCGCCCGCAAGGTGTTCGAGGAGATGGTGGACCGGCAGGCGTTCCGGCTGGGCTCCATGGACTCCCCCGCCGAGCGCGACCTGTCACTGCTGCTGCCCGAGGACGTCGGAGGGGACAGCGACGCCGACGCGGACGCGGCCCCCGACTCCGCGCAGCTGCTGGCCGAACTGGGCGCCATGATCGGCCTGTCCGCCGTCAAGCGTGAGGTGACCGCCCTGGTGAACGTGCTCACCGCCGCCAGGCACCGGCGGGCGGTCGGCCTGCCCACCCCCAACGTCGGTCGGCACCTGGTCTTCTCCGGCCCGCCCGGCACCGGCAAGACCACCGTCGCCCGGGTCTACGCCGACCTGCTGCGCTCCCTGGACGTCCTGCCCAAGGGCCAGCTGGTGGAGGTGGCCCGCGCCGACCTGGTCGGCCGGTATGTCGGGCACACCGCGCAGCTCACCAAGGAGGCCTTCGAACGGGCCCTGGGCGGTGTGCTGTTCATCGACGAGGCGTACACCCTGACCCCCGAGTCGACTGCTTCGGACTTCGGCCGGGAGGCCGTCGACACCCTGTTGAAGCTGATGGAGGACCACCGCGACGAGGTGGTGGTGATCGCCGCCGGCTACACCGAGGAGATGGGCCGCTTCCTGTCCTCCAACCCCGGCCTGGCCTCCCGCTTCAGCCGGACCGTCGAGTTCGAGCACTACACCACGGACGAACTCGTCGCCATCATCGGCAGGATCGCCGCCGGCTCCGGCTACGACGTCGGCTCGGACACCCTGCGCGCCCTGCACGCGTACATCGACGCCATTCCCCGCGACCGCTCCTTCGGCAACGCGCGCACGGCCCGCCAACTGATGGACGCCATGATGACCCGGCAGGCCGGTCGCCTCGGCGCCATGGCCGTCCCAGGCCTGGAGGACCTACGCACCCTGCTCCCGGAGGACCTGCCCGGCCAGGACCTGGCAACCGCCTGAGGCGGCACGGGCATTTTCGGTCCAGCCTTGTTCATTCATGTGACGAGTTCGTCCCAGTGGTCGGCGAGGGCGGGGATGGGCTGGGGAACGGGCCCCAGGACGCCGCCGTGGGGTGTTTGGAGCTCGTCGACGGCGTCTTTGACGGCGTGCTCGGAGACGGCGGGGCCCAAGACGGGGAGGGTGTAGTGGACGCTGTGGCCGACGCAGGGTTCGGCACTGGTGTCGGCATGGTGGGGCACTGGTGTGTAGCGGCTCCAGTCCAGGCGGTTGAGGCGGTGGATCTCGCCGGCCCAGTGCTGGGCGTCGCGCATGTCTCCGTGGCGCAGGTGGAGCAGGTAGAGGCTCAGAGCGGCGGTGGCGCTGCCGGCGCCTGCGGCGTAGTGCCACCAGAACTGGGCGCCTTCTTCCTGGGCGGCGAGGTAGAGCAGGCAGGCGAAGGTGAGGGCGCCGTCGGGGTCGCGGGCGGTGTCGAAGGCGGTGATGTGGCGGGCGGCGCCGTCGTGGTGGACGGCGCCGCGGCACAGGGTGCGCAGGTCGTGCGCGGCCTGTTCGTGGAGGGCGCCGGGCAGCTGGTGAGCTCGGGCGCCGGAGGGTGCGGCAGTGCTGAGGAACTGCACCCAGCGCAGCTCGTGCAGGTGGCGGGCGAGGTTGTGCCGGGCGCTCTCCAGGTCGGCGGCGGTGTATTCGCCCTGGAAGACGCGGGCACGGCGTAGGGCCTCGTCGATACTGCGCGGGGCGCGGGCCATGGGTGGGTCACTCCTTGTCGGTGTCGTCCGTGACGTCGGCGTCGGCGGTGTCGTCGAACTGGAATCCCATGGCGGCGGCGAGGCGGTGTTTGGCGGTGCGTCGGGTGGAGCGGACGGTCGCTTCCTGGATTCCCATGATCAGGGCGGTCTCCTTGGTGTCGAAGCCGAGGGCGTCGCGCAGGATGAGGACGTCGAACTGCCGCTCGCTCAGCTTCGTCATCTGCCGGTACAGGCCCATGCCTTCCTCGAGTTCGGCTATCTCCGGGCCGTATTCGGAGTGGAAGGAGGCGCGGAACGAGTTGAGAAGGGGCTCGGAGGCGGCGCGCAGGGCCCGGGCGAAGGCCAGTGTCTCCGTCGTCGCGGGGCTGCGGCCTTGTGCCTCGAGTTCGCCGTGGACGCGCTGCTTGAACAGGGCCCAGGCGTGGGCAGCGGGGTTGGGCATCTTTTCCAGGCGGAACCAGATGGTGGCCAGGTAGAGAAAGGTGCTGTCGACCAACCTGCGGGCCGAGGCCGCGTTGCCGAGGTGGATGCGGCTGTACTCGATGCAGGCGCGGTCGTAGCGGGCCTGGAATTCCCAGAACTCGGGCGGCATGACGGCGGCGAGGTTGTGGGTGACGTGTCCTGACGGGTCGGGTTGCTGGCTGGTCATCAGCGGCCTCCGTCGTCCAGAGACGCCGTGTGCGTCGGGGAGGCGGGGTGAGGCTGTTGTTCGATCAGGGTGGCGGCCCCGATGCGGACTCCGGCGCCGAGCAGGCGCCGCACTAAGAACCACACGTCGGGCGCGAACGAACGCGCCGCGGCGGCGAAGGCCAGCACGAGGCTGACTACGTCGTAGTCCACAGTGGTTGTTTTCCTTCGTTTCAGGCGGCGGTCTGACCGCTCCGTCCCCGTCGGCACGGTCAGGCACCTAGAGCACCGTTGCTCCGGGGAACAGATAAGCCCACTGGTGCAGGTAAACGTGCAGGCCCCCGAACACATCTTTCTAACGGAAGGTACTTCTCCGCTTACCGTAAGATGTGATGATCTTTACTGTCGTACACCGCCATGTTTCGCCACCCTCAACACTCGATTCGCCACCCCCGCTCAGCAGGGCGTCTTCCAGAGGCGAAGCACTTCGACCCCCATTTGCGCGAATCTGCAATTGCACGATCAATTTCATGATGTGCCCCAGATCACGTTTGACCGCCTCCGGCTGATGCTCCAATGCGCCCCCAACTTCCCCGGGATCACGGCCGCGAGCCGCCTTGACCAGACTGACGGCTGTACGGGCGTCACCTGACGCATGACCGCCGCCAGCGCCTCGAAGCCGCCGAACAGCAGCGCGCCGATCACGACAGTTCCTACCCCGGGGCGAGACACCGCGGGTGGCGGCGATCGTCCCGGCGACGGTGCCGATGGCCAGGGCCGTGTTCATGACGCCGAGCCCCGCGGAGCCGACGTCGAAGACCCGGCCGGCGAACAGGGCCAGCGTGGTCGGGAAGTTGACCGGGGGCCGGGCTCCGGCACGTGCCTCCCGCGCCCGTGGCCGGATCGACAGCAGACCCGCGAGGACCACGGTGAAGGACACGGCGTTGAGGGCGAACACCCACCCGGTGCCGATCGCCCCGATCAGCACACCCGCGACCGCCGGGCCGATCAGGCGGGCGGCGTTCAGCTGCAACTCGCTTTCTGCGCAGCCTGCTTCACTTCTTGACGAACGCGGTCCAGACCTTTAGGTTCACGGCTCAGCATCGCACCGTGTGACACATCCACTGTTCAAGAGGTGAACGCTGCCTCGGTTGCCCCTCCCCACGAGGGGCCCTCAGCGCCCCACCCCCCACCACCCCCCACCATCCGCCGACTCGTTCGGCAAGGAGAACCCGTGTTCATCCCTGTGCGCACCGCGCTCAGGCGCCGCCGCAGATCCACTGCCGCCGCGCTGGTCACCGCAACCGTCGCCGCCGTGCTCACCTCCGCACCCTCGCCCGCGAGCGCGGCGGCGAGCGCGGTCGAGGCCCTGCCCACCGGTTTCGCCACCGTCATGAACGCCGCGAGCGGCAGATGTCTGGACGCCAGGTCCGCCGCCACCGCCAACGGCACCGTCGTGCAGCAGTACGCGTGCAACAGCTCGACGGCCCAGCAGTGGAGCTTCGTCGCCACCGGCGACGGATACGTCCGTATCGGCAACGGCAACAACACCAACCAGGCCGTGGACGTCGCCGACGTGTCCACGGCCGACAACGCGCCTGTCCAGCTGTGGGCCTACGGCGGCGGCGCCAACCAGCAGTGGCTGCCGGTCGACGAGGGCGGCGGCGCCTATCACTTCGTCAACCGCAACAGCGGCAAGTGCCTGGACGACCCCGGCGCCTCGACGGCGGACAGTGTGCAGTTCGTGCAGTACACCTGCAACGGGAGTGCCGCCCAGCGCTTCCAGGTGGTCCCCGTGACCCAGTCCGGCACGAATCCGGACCTCGGCCCGAACGTCGTCGTCTTCGACCCGTCCATGTCGTCCTCGACGATCCAGAGCAGGCTGACCTCGATCTTCCAGCAGCAGGAGACGAACCAGTTCGGCTCCCAGCGCTACGCCGTCCTGTTCAAGCCGGGCTCCTACAACGCCGACGTCAACGTCGGCTTCTACACCCAGGTCGCGGGTCTGGGTCTGACCCCGGACGCGGTCACGATCAACGGCGCGGTGCATGCCGAGGCCGACTGGTTCCAGGGCAACGCGACGCAGAACTTCTGGCGCGGCGCCGAGAGCCTGTCGGTCAACCCGACCGGCGGCACCGACCGTTGGGCGGTCTCCCAGGCCGCCTCGTACCGCCGGATGCACCTGCGCGGCAACATGGCCCTCGACGACAACGGCTGGTCCAGCGGCGGTCTGCTCGCCGACACCAAGATCGACGGGCAGGTCAACTCCGGCAGCCAGCAGCAGTGGCTGACCCGCAACTCCCAGCTCGGCAGCTGGACCGGCGCCAACTGGAACATGGTCTTCGTCGGCAGCCAGGGCGTCCCGGCCAACAGTTTCCCCAGCCCGCCGTACACCACGGTCGCGCAGAGCCCGGTCAGCCGGGAGAAGCCGTCCCTGTACATCGACGGCAATGGCGCCTACCAGGTCTTCGTGCCGTCCCTGCGGTCCAACTCCACCGGCACCAGCTGGGCGAACGGATCCCCGGCCGGCAGCTCGCTGTCTCTCGACACCTTCTACGTCGTGAAGCCGGGTGCGACCGCCGCGGACATCAACACGGCGCTGGCGGCGGGCAAGAACCTCCTGGTCACCCCGGGCGTCTACCACCTCAACCAGACGCTCCAGGTGAACCGCGCCAACACCGTCGTCCTCGGACTGGGCCTCGCCACCTTCATCCCGGACAACGGTGTCACCGCGATGAAGGTGGCCGACGTCGACGGTGTGAAGGTCGCGGGCGTCCTCTTCGACGCGGGCACCACCAACTCGCCCACTCTGATGGAGGTCGGCCCGACGGGCTCCTCCGCCACGCACGCCGCGAACCCGACGTCCCTGCACGACGTGTACTTCCGCGTCGGCGGCGCAGCCGTCGGCAAGGCGACCACGAGTCTCGTCGTCAACAGCGACAACGTCATCGCCGACCACACCTGGATCTGGCGCGCCGACCACGGCAGCGGCGTCGGCTGGAACACCAACACCGGGGACACCGGCCTGATCGTCAACGGTGACAACGTCACCGCGTACGGCCTGTTCGTCGAGCACTACCAGAAGTACCAGACCATCTGGAACGGCAACGGCGGCCGCACGTACTTCTACCAGAACGAGATGCCCTACGACCCGCCGAACCAGTCGGCCTGGATGAACGGCTCCACGCAGGGCTACGCCGCCTACAAGGTCGCCGACTCCGTCACCAGTCACCAGGCCTACGGACTCGGCAGCTACTGCTACTTCAACGTCAACCCGAGCGTGGCCGCCGAGCGGGCCGTCGAGGCGCCGAACAACTCCAATGTGCGCTTCACCAGCATGGTGACCGTCTCTCTCGGCGGAGTGGGGACCATCCGGCACGTCGTCAACGGCACGGGCGGCCCGTCCAACTCCACGACCAACGTGGCCAATCTGACCAGCTACCCCTGACCACACCGTGACGCCCGCCAACCTGTACTGCTGACGTCGGCCGCTCGACAAGGAGTCCCCATGCGCAAGTTGAGATCCCTCGCCAACGTCCTTCTCGGCACCCTCGGCGCGATGACGCTCGTCGTCGCGATCCCGGCGACCGCCCACGCGAACGTCCTGACCCTGCTGCCGCAGAACGCCAACGGCCTGGAGCAGAGTTTCTCCCCCGCCTACGACTACGACGGTGACGGCTGTTATGCCACCGCCGCCATCGGCGCCGACGGCACCGTCAACCCCGGTCTGAAGCTCGGCGGAGACGTCAACGGCAAGTGCCACGACCCCGCCCAGCTGAACAACGCCAACACGTACTCGCGCGAGAAGTGCAACAACGGCTGGTGCGCGGTCATGTACGCCAGCTACTTCGAGAAGGACCAGGCCACACTCGGCCCGGCGGCCATCGGGCACACCCACGACTGGGAACACGTCATCGTGTGGATCAACAACAACGAGGTCCAGTACGTGTCGGTGTCCCAGCACAACACCTATCAGACGCTCGCACGCTCGCAGATCCGCTTCGACGGCACCCACCCGAAGATCGTTTACCACAAGGACGGCATCTCCACCCACTGCTTCCGCTTCGCCAACAGCAACGACGAACCGGCGGAGAACGCCACCGGCAACTGGTTCTACCCGCGACTCGTCGGCTGGGACGGTTACCCGGCCGGTTACCGCGACAAGCTGAGCAGCGCCAATTTCGGCTCGGCCACCTTCAAGATCGACGACGGCGACTTCCAGTGGGCTCTCGACTACACGAGCCCGGCCGGAATCCCCTTCGACCCGTACGCCTGACGCTCGGCCCTCCGAGATCGGCGACCGTCCGTCGAAAGGGCCCCGCAGGCTTCTCGCCTGCGGGGCGCTCCGTTTCGGCGGCTCGCTGCGGCCGGGCCCACCCGCACTGCCGGCAGTCGTGAGTCTCTGTCAGCTCGGCATCATGCGGATCATGCGGATCAGCGAGTCGCGCAGATGGGTGCGCTCGGTGGCCATGTCCCGCACCTGCCGGCCGACGGCCCCGACACACTGGCCCCCGTCGGCCTGGACGATCCCGACCGCTTCGTCCGCGGCCTCCTCGAGGCGGTGTACCCGGAGTACCCAGTGCACCCGGAGCACTCAGTGAACCCGGAGAACCCGCACGGCGGGCCCTCCGCAACGTCCGACCGCCAGCGGTTTCCCCGACACCCCGACCGGTCCTGACAGACGCTCGCGGCGTTCCGTTCGCACCCCCACGGTGCACGTCCGATCGGGCGACCGTCGGGCGAGTTCGTCGCCGGGTAGCGCAGGTTCACGGCAAGGATCGTGGGTGCGCTCCGCTTGGAGCACCGCACCGACGACTTCCCCTCCCGAGGAGACCACTGTCATGGCACCGATCCCCAACGGCCCCTACGGAATCTCCAGGCGCAACGAGCAGCTCCTGACACTCCTCGACGACAAGGCCCCTGCGGTCGTCCTGCCGCCGACCGGTCAGCCCGGGGAGCAGGAGTGGCACATCGAGGCGCTCTCCGACGGCAACGTCACCATCATGAACCTGCGGCACGAAACGTACCTCAGCTTCGACGGCGTTCCGGAGATCAACAAGATGCTCCGCGGCTCCTCGCAGGCCACCGAATGGCAGCTCCGGCAGTCCGCCGAGCCGAACGCGTTCCACATCGTCGTCCCCGGCGGCCCGATCGACGGCACCGAACTGACGGTGGACCTCAGCCTGCTGCGGATCTTCCCCCCGATGACGGCGCTGCGCCCGCTGGCACCGGAGAACCTGGAGCAGGCGTGGCGCTTCGAGTTCCACGAGTAGGCCTCACCCTTCGGCGCCGCCGTCCTCCTCGCTCGTCGAAGGAGTGCCGGCGGCACTCCCGCCGACTCTGACCGAATCCGTGCGTGCCGGCCGCCCAACGTGCGCGCCGACCGGAACCTGTCGGTCAGGAACAGGGTGGCGCCACCGGCCCCCCCCGCGGC
>NZ_JBSFWB010000065.1:0-28419 GCF_053592635.1 Streptomyces sp. NPDC002623
CAGGGCCGTATCCGCTTCGGCGTGGAGGTGGCCAAGGCGGTGACCGACGCGGTCGGGGCCCACCGCGTCGGCTTCCGCATCTCGCCCGGAAACCCCTTCAACGACATCGTCGAGAGCGACCTGCCGGTCCTCTACGGCGAACTGCTGGCGGCGCTCTCCCCGCTCGGACTGGCCTACGTCCACCTCATGGAGGGCCCGGACCGCGAGCTGACCCTCCAACTGCGCAAGCAGTGGCAGGGCACGTTCATCCTCAACCCCTTCACCCACCCGAACCCCACCGGCCCGGACGCGCTGAACCTGGTCGAGGACGGCATCGCTGACGCGGTGGCGTTCGGCGCACTCTTCCTCGCCAACCCCGACCTGCCGGTCCGGCTCCAGCAGGGCGGCCCGTTCAACACGCCCGACCCCGCGACGTTCTACGGCGGAGACGAGCGCGGCTACACCGACTACCCGGCCCTCGGCTGACCCCACGGTGAGGGCCCGGTCACGGGCCCACCCGTGTCACGTGTCGCTTCCCTCGACGCCCAGGTAGACCCGTTCGAGTTCGCCGATGTCGGCGCGCAGTTCGCCGGTCGTCCGTTCGGTCTCGACACGACCGTTCACCAACAGATAGGCGCGGTCGGCCACATCGAGCACGAGCCGGGCGAACTGCTCGACGAGCACCACCGCCGTCCCCCGGTCCGCGGCTTCGCGCAGGGCGGTCATGAGCCGTTGGACGATACGGGGGGCCAGCCCGAACGACAGTTCGTCGACGAGCAGCAGCTTCGGCTCCCGCGAGAGGACGGCCGCAAGTCCGAGCATCTGCTGCTCGCCGCCGGACAGCAGGCCCGCAGGCTTGTCGAGGTGCCGTGCGAGTTCCGGGAACAGCGTCAGCATCGTGGTGTCGTCGCCGCGTGCGAGGCGCAGGTTCTCGCGCACGGTCAGACCGAAGAAGACCGCCCGGTCGTCGGTCATGAGCCCGAGGCCCCGCCGCGAACGGGCCGCCAGCGACGGCCTGTCGGCCGTGCCGAGGAACCGGACCTCGCCCGCGATGGGTCGCATCGCGCCGGCCAGAGTGAGCAGGGACGTCGTCTTGCCCGCGCCGTTGCGGCCCAGGAGGGCGACGATCTCACCGGCTTCGACATGGAGGTCGAGATCCCGGACGACGGTCACGTTCCCGTACCCCGCGCACAGGCCGTGGCACTCCAGTACGCGCGTCACGACGACACCTCTTCCGCAGTCGGCTCGGGCACGTCGCCCAGGTAGGCCGCCATCACGGCTCGCTCCGACAGCACGCGGTCGGGCGTGCCCTCGGCGATCACTCTGCCGAAGTCGAGGGCGACGATTCGGTCGCACACACGCCGTACGAGATGGACGTCGTGCTCGATGAGCAGCACTGCCATGCCCCAGTCCTCGGCCAGCGATCTGACGACCTTCCCGACTTCCTCGCGTTCGTGCTGGTCGAGCCCCGAACACGGCTCGTCGAGAAGCAGGACCGACGGCTCGCCGGCCATGGCTCGGGCGAGCGCGACCAGTTTCCGCTTGCCGGTGCTGAGCTCGCGGGGCATGTCCCCGAGATGGTCGCCGAGCTCCAGGGCGTGGACCGCGCGCCGGATGGCCGCGGCCGGCTCACCACGCCCGGGCCGGACCAGGTCGACCAGGACCGACCGCCAGGTGCGCGCGTCGGAGCCGATGCGCAGGTTCTCCAGGACGGTCAGATCCTCGATGAGTTCCAGGCTCTGCCAGGAGCGGGCGATCCCCGCCCTCGCTCGCCCGTACGCCGAGATCGCCGACAGCGGCCGGTTCCCCAACTCGATCGTCCCCGTGCTCGGGACGAACCCGGTGATCGCGTCGATCAGGGTCGTCTTGCCGGCGCCGTTCGCACCGACGACCCCGACGACCTCCCCCGGTGCGACGTGGAGATCGACGCCGTCCACGGCCCGCACCGTACCGAAGGTGACCTGGACGGACTGGACGTCGAGCGCGGCGGGCCGGACGCGATGAGCCGCGGTCGGCTCGTCGGGCTCCCGGAGTTCCGGGGGTGGCCTACGCGCGGCTCCGGGTGGTCGCACCGGGATACGGCGGCGCAGCGAGTTGACGGCCTGAGTCGTTGCCGTCGCCATCCCGTCCGGTGAGAACACGATGGTGAGGAGGAGCAGGAGCCCGCCGATGAGGGCCATCGTGACCGCTCCCATTCCGAAGGCCGAGTCGAACAGCGCACTGCCGACACCGGACGGCTGGAGCGTGCTCCCGAAGAGCGCCCCCAGCACACTGCCCGCTCCGCCCACGACGCTGTAGCCGACGGCGCCGACGTTCGCCAGCGCCGGGTAGCCCGAGAAGAGCGCCACCGAGGTGCTGTAGGCGACCAGCGCACCGCCGAGGCCGGCGATCGCGGCGGCCATGCCGAACGCCCACAGCTTCGTCCCGACGACATTGACGCCGAGGCCCGCCGCCGCTCGCTCGTTGTTGCGGACGGCGATCATCCGCCGTCCGGTCGCGCTGCGGCGCAAGTTGGCCACGAGCACGGCCAGCACGACCACGAAGCCCAGGACGAGGAAGGCGAAACGACGCGGATAGAGCAAGGTGTCGAACGGGACACCGAAGACGAGGACGGAGCCGTCGTCGCTCAGCGGGATGCCCGCTCCGCCGCCCGTGAGGGAGTCGTTGGCGAACACGAGCGCCTGGACCGCCGCGGCGAGGCCGAGGGTGGCCACCGCGAGGCTGATGCCCCGCGTCCGTGCGGACGGCAGCCCGACGACGAGGCCGACGGGAACCGTTCCGAGCATGGCGACCAGCACCACCGCCGGGAACGGCCAGCCCGCCTCGCCCGCCAGCTTCGCCGCGATCAGGCCGCCGACCCCGGACAGCGTGACCTGGGTCAGGGAGAGCTGGCCGGCGTAGCCGAGCAGCAGGGTCAGCGACAGCAGCGGGACGGCGGCGAGGAGCGTCGTCGTCACCGCGGCCGTCCACTGATCGTTCAGCACCCAGCCGATCAGGACCACGAGGGCCACGACGGCCGCGGCGAGCCGGGGAAGGCTGATCCTGCCGGAACCCACCAGGGACAGCTGTTCCCCGACGAAGCTCCGGAGCGGCAGCGCACGCCCCCTGAGAGCGATCACGCCGATGATCGCCACGAACGGGACGGCATCGGCGAGACCGGAGACGCCCAGGTCGTGAATGCTGAGGAGCGACTGGAGCATCCCGATCACCATCCCGCCGATCAACGTCAGCGGGAACGAACGCAGGCCGCCGATGAGTGCGGCGGCCAGGACCGTCACGGTGAGCGACTGCGCGTTGGTGAGCGAGGCGCCGGTGAGGGGAGCCAGCAGCACGCCGGACAGCCCGGCCAGCGCGCCGCCGACCGCCCAGTTGCCGGCCCGTAGCATCCCGATGCGCCAGCCGAGGGCGGCCAGTGTGCGGGGCCGCTCGGACACGGCGGTCGTCGCGATGCCGAACGTGGTCCGCGAGTAGATCGCCCCGAGGGCGAGCGCCAGCGCGACCGCCACCCCGAAGAGGACGATCCGGCTCACCGGGATCGAGACCCCGCCCCCCAGCGCCACCGATCCGGCGGGCAGCAGCTCGCCCACCGTCCGTGCGTCGGGCCCGTAGCGGAGCTGGACCACGGCCTGGATCACGAGCAGCACGGCCAGCGTCCCGATGACGCGGGTCAACGTCGAGCCGGCCCGCGGAAGCACCATGACCAGAACGTAGGTCACGACACCCAGCACCGCGCCGAGGACGACCCCGAGAAAGCCGGCGGCCAGGGGCGGCCAGCCGGCCTCGCGAGTGAGCTCCCACAGCAGGTACGCCGCGGCCATGGAGACGCCGCCGACGGCGAAGTCGATCACACCGCTGCTGCGGTACGTGACGACGAGACCCAGCGCCGACAGTGCGACGAGCGAGCCCGACCCGAGGCCCAGCAGCAGTAGCGTGACGATTTCAGCCATGGTGAGCTCTCCTCCCTCTGGCTTCGGCTCGGATCACTCAGTTGCCGGCGAGGCGCTCGATGCCCGACTCCACGTCGAGTGGCTTCGGCCGGCCGAGCTGGAGCACGCCGTCCTTGGCCACGAGGACGTACACGTGGGGGTTGAACACCCGCTCGAACCCGGAGACGGCGCTGGGCTTCGACAGGTCGATGACCGGACCCAGCCCCGTGTCGAAGCCGGACACCTTCGGCAGGGCCTTCATCAGGGTCGCCGCGTCGACCTGCGCGACATCGTCCGCGGCCTTCGCCACGATCTTCGTCGCCGTGTAGCCCGTCTGGACGAAGGTGTCGAGCGTCGCGTCCGGATGGGCCGCGAGGACCTTCTTCCGCAGGTTCTGGACCTCCGTCTTGTCCGAGCTGAACGGCAGGTACGTGTCGATCACCAGTACGCCGTCGGCCGTCTTCCCGAGCTGCTTGACGAGCGAAGCCGGCATTCCGCCGGAGGCCAGGGCGACCTTGACGTCCTGGCCCGACGACGCGAGGGCGGTGATGAACGGGCCGCTGTCGGTCGGAGCCGTCGCCGACGCGATGCAGTCGGGGTGTTTGGCCAGTACGGCGGCCACCGTCGGCGCCCAGTCGGCGCCGCTGGTCGGGGCGGTGACGGTGCCGACGATCCGTCCGCCACCGGACTCGACCCCGGCGGTGAACTGCGCGGCGTTGACCTTTGCCACGGGTGTGGCGCTGTTGAGAATGGCCACGTTCTTGCAGCCCTGTTCCGTCAGAGCCGCACCGACCCCGGTGAAGGTGGTCGCGGCCTCGCTGCCGGTCAGGAAGAGGTTCTTGCTCGTGTACGAGCTCGCTGCCGAGAGCCCGACCCAGGGGATTCCGGCCCGATCCACGATCGGGACGATCTGGGCCTCGAACAGGGACAGCCCGCCCACCAGCGCGGTCACCTTGTCCTTGATCGCCTGGCGGGCGCACTGCATGGCCTTGTTGGGGTCGTTCTCGTCGTTGCACGTGACGAGCTTGAGCTTGCGTCCGCCCACGCCGCCGGAGGCGTTGATCTCGTCGACGGCGACCTGGGCGCCCATCGGGATGCTCGGCAGGGAGAACCCTGACGCCTGGACCGGACCGATCGTCATGAGCTTGATCGGCTCGTTGTTCGATGAGCCGGCCGAGTCGCTCGCGTCAGTGCTGCCGCAAGCGGACAACACCAGCGAGCCTGCGAGGGCGGCCACTACTGAGGCAAGGCGAGTACGCACGATTCCTCCAGAGATGCGGGGTATCAGCGATTGGTCGACTGGAACGGTGTGAGGTGCGCCCGTCGAGGTGGGGCTCGCATTGCGCGGCAGCATCGGGAATGAGCGATATCGCTGCAAGTAGGTAGGTACTTACTACAGATGTTGAAACGGCACCGTCAAGGCCCCGTAACATGTTTTTTCATGACTGCTGTGCCAGGGTGAAGTCCGCACAGCGCTCCCCGACCATGATCGCGGGAGCGTTGGTGTTGCCCGAGGGCACGGACGGCATGACGGAGGCGTCAGCGACGCGGAGTCCCGGCACGCCGTGGACGCGCAGCGTCGGGTCGACGACCGCGTCCGGGTCGGTGCCCATCCGGCAGGTGCCCACCTGGTGGTGGTAGCTCTGCAGGGTGCGGCGTACGTACGCGGCGATCTCCGCGTCGCTTCGCACCCCCGGTCCCGGGGCGATCTCCACGGACCGCCAGTCGGCAAGGGCCTTCTCGGCGACGATCTCGCGGGTCATCCGGATCGCGGCGACCAGGGCGGCGAGGTCGGCGGGATCGGCGAGGTAGTTCGGGTCGAGGACGGGAGCGTCCGCCGGGTCGGCCGAGCGCAGCCGGATGCCGCCCCTGCTGAGCGGGCGCACATGGCCCGCCAGGACGGTCCAGCCGTGCCCCGCCGCCGGAACCTCGTAGCCCGCCACCGGCAGCGGCAGGTGCGACATCAACGGCTGGAGGTCGGGGACCGGCTGACCGGCGTCGCTCCGTGCGAAGTACTGCGCCTCCAGCTTGTTCTCCAGGCCGTCCGGGATCAGCGACGGCGACTCCCACACCATCGGCGCGATGGTGTGGTCGTGCAGGTTCCGGCCCACGCCCGGCAGGTCGGCGCGCACCGGGATGCCGAGGGCGCGCAGTTCGTCGGCCGGGCCGATCCCGCTGAGCAGCAGCAGCTGCGCCGAGCCGATGGCGCCACCGCTCAGGATCACGTCCCCGGAGCAGCGGACGGTGGAGACCTCGCCGTCCGCCTCCACCTCGACGCCGCGTGCCGTTCCCTCGTCGTCGAAGACGATCCGGTTGGCCCGGCAGTCGGTGCGTACCGTCAGCAGGGGGTTGTCGCGCACCGGCGCGAGGAAGGCGACCCAGGCGGTCTGCCGCTTCCCGTCCCGGATGGTGCGGTGCAGGAGCCCGGCGCCGAGGGTGTCCTCCGCGTTGCAGTCGTCGTTGAGCGGCAGCCCGCTGTCGACACACGCCTCCACGAACGCCGAACTCACCGGGTTGGGGCGGTGGTTGCGGGTCACCCCCAGCGGCCCGCCGGCCCCGTGGTAGGCCGACGCGCCGTCCTCGAAGTCCTCCGAGCGCTTGAAGTACGGCAGCACCTCGTCGTACGACCAGCCGGTGGCACCGGACGCCGCCCAGCCGTCGTAGTCGGCCCGGTGACCGCGTACGTAGATCATCGCGTTGATCGCGCTCGATCCGCCCAGCACCCGACCGCGCGGCCAGAACACCTTCGTGCCGTCCGCATGGGCCTGCGGTTCGGTGAAGTAGGCGTAGTCCGAGGGGCTGTTCCACAGCTTCCCCAGGCTGCCCGGGTCGTGGATGGCCGGATCGTCGTCCTGGCCGCCGGTCTCCACCAGCAGGACGCGCCGGCCGGCGTCGACCAGTCTGCGCGCCACGACACAACCCGCCGACCCGGCCCCGACGACTACATGGTCGAACTCCACGTCGTCATACGCTTTTTGTGCGGCTCCCACGTTGTTCCTCCGGAAGGTGTTGCGGTCGAAAGGGATGGTCAGCCGAGGCCGTCCGCGCCGACCTTGACTGCGGCCTCGTCGAGGAGGGCGTCGGAGACGGGCTGCGGACGGCCGTCGAGGTCCAGGACAGGCGTGGCCTCCTTGTACCAGGACTCGATGACCGCGTTGCCCCAGAAGTCGCGGCGGCGGTCGTCGTGGACGTTCCAGACGTACGTCTCGTGATCGGGGTCGCCGGTGTAGTAGTCGGAGGTGTAGATCTCCACCCGGTGGCCGTCGGGGTCGCGCAGATAGACGTAGAAGGCGTTGGAGACGCCGTGCCGTCCGGGGCCGCGCTCGATGTGGTGCTCCTTGCGCACGGCTCCGAACAGGTCGGCGGTGCGCAGGACCTGGTGCGACTCGTGGGCGGCGAGGCCGAGGTGGTGCAGACGGGGGCCGTCGCCGCCGGTGAAGGCGACGTCGTGCACGGTCTGCTTGCGGTACATCCAGGCGGCGTACAGCTCGTGCTCGTCACCCTCGATGGTCTCCGAGCAGCCGAAGCCGAGCGACTTGTAGTGCGCGTAGGCGGCCGGGATGTCGGGGGTGCAGATGTTGAAGTGGTCCAGACGGGCGATCTCGGCGCCGCGATGCAGGTCGTAGCGCTGGATGAGGCGCTCGGCGCGGTCGATGTCGTGGAAGAACTCGACAGGGAAGCCGAGCGGGTCGACGACGCGGACGGCGTCACCGACTCCGTGCGTCCCCTCGCCCCTCTTCAACCGCCGCACCGGGCGGCCGAGTTCGGTGAAGAACCGCTCGGCCTTGTCGAGGTCCTCGGGGGTGCGCACGCGGTAGGAGATGTGGTCGAGGGCCGCGATCTCGCCCTTGCGCAACACCAGGGAGTGGTGGGTCAGTTCGTCCGTGCCGCGCAGGTAGAGGGAGCCGGCGTCCTCGTACTGGACGTGGAAGCCGAGCATGTCGACCCAGAACCAGCGGGCCGCGCCGAGGTCGGTGACGGCGAGCTGGGCGTAGGCGGACCGGACGACGTCGGGTGCCGGAGTGTTCATGAGGCGGCTCCGAAGCGCGGGGTGTGCACATCGCCGAGGGCCACATGCACGATCTTGGACTCGCTGTAGAAGTCGATGCTGTGCGCGCCGCCCTCCCGGCCGACCCCGCTCGCCTTGACCCCGCCGAACGGGGTGCGCAGGTCACGGACGTTGTGGGAGTTGATCCAGAGCATGCCGGACTCGACGGCGTGCGCGACGCGGTGGCCGCGCTTGAGATCCGAGGTCCAGATGTAGGCGGCGAGGCCGAACTGCGTGGCGTTGGCCAGCTCGACGGCCTCGGACTCGTCGTCGAAGGGCGCGACGGCGACGACCGGTCCGAAGATCTCCTCCTGGAAGACCCGGGCATCCCGCTCGACGTCCGCGAAGACGGTCGGCTGGAGGTAGTTGCCGTCGGCCAGATGGTCGGGGCGGGTGCCGCCGGCGAGCAGCCGGGCCTCCTTCTTGCCGATCTCGACGTAGTTCAGGACCCGTGCGTAGTGCTCCGCGTGGACGAGCGCGCCCACCTCGGTCGCCGGATCGGAGGGCAGGCCCACCCGGACGTTCTCCGCTCGTTCGGCGAGCCGACGGGTGAACTCCCCGTACAGCGGACGCTCCACCAGGACGCGTGAACCGGCCGTGCAACGCTCGCCGTTGAGGGAGAACACCCCGAACACGACCGAGTCCAGGGCGGCTTCGAGGTCGGCGTCCGCGAAGACGACGACCGGCGACTTGCCGCCCAGCTCCATCGATGTGGTCTTGAGGTGCTGGGCGCTGGAGCGGATGATGTGACGGCCGGTGTCCGTGGAGCCGGTGAAGGAGATCAGCGGCACGTCCGGGTGGTCGACGAGGGCCTGCCCGGCCTCCTCCCCGATGCCGTGCACGATGTTCACCACACCGGCCGGGACGCCCGCCTCCTCGAAGATCTCCGGCCACAGCGACGCCGACAGCGGGGTCCACTCGGCGGGCTTGAGGACGAGCGTGCAGCCGGCCGCCAGGGCTGGAGCGAGCTTCCAGCTCTCCAGCATGAAAGGTGTGTTCCACGGAGTGATCAGCCCGGCGACCCCGACGGGGGCACGCACCACATAGCTGAATTGCTCGGTGCCCTGCCGGAAGGCCTCCTCGCCGAGGGCCACGATGACGTCCGCGAAGTAGCGGAAGTTCTCGGCGGCCCGCCGGGCCTGGCCGCGTGCCTGGGTGATCGGCAGCCCGGAGTCGTACGACTCGAAGTGCGCGAGCCGGTCGTGGCGGGCCTCGACGGCGTCGGCGACGCGGTTCAGTACGGTGGCCCGCTCGCGGTTGGAGACGGTCGACCAAGCGGGAAAGGCGGCACGGGCGGCCGCGACGGCCTTGTCGATGTCCTCTACGCCGCCGCGCGCGGCCTGGGCGTAGGGCCGGTTGGAGACGGGGTCGGACACGTCGAAGGCGCGGCCTTCCGCGGCGTCGACGAGCTTTCCGCCGATCCAGTGCCGGATGACCGAAGGAAGGCTATCGGGGGTCATACGTCGGTTCCGATCTGTGCGGTGAGGGCGCCGCCTTCCGCGAGCAGCGCGCGGATCCGGACGAGCGCCGCCTCGGTGGGCGGGATCAGCGGCGGGCGCACGTGGTGCGAGGCGATACGGCCCTGCTGGGCGAGGACCCACTTGGCGGGGGCGGGGTTGGTCTCGACGAAGAGCAGGTCGACCAACGGGTGCAGGGCGTAGTGCAGTTCGCGTGCGCCGTCGAAGTCGCCCGCCTCCCACAGCTCGTACATGCGTGCCACGGCCGTCGGCGCGAGGTTGGACACGGCGGAGACGAAGCCCGCGCCGCCGAGGGCGAGCAGCGGCAGGCACAGCAGCTCGATGCCCGACCAGACCAGCAGCGAGCGCCCACAGGCGTGCAGGACACGGGAGAAGTGCTCGAAGTCCTTCGTCGTCTCCTTGACGCCGACGAAGTTCTCGAAGTCGGTGAACAGGCGCTTGACGGTCTCCGGCGCGATGTCCACCGCGGTGCGCGAGGGCACGTTGTAGGCGATGATCGGCAGGTCCGGGAACTCCCGGGCGACCGTGGCGTACCACTGGTAGAGCGCCTCCTGGGTGGGGCGCGCGTAGTACGGGGTGATGACGAGGGCCGCGTCCGCGCCCAGCTCGTGGGCGGCGGCTGTCATCGCGAGGGTCTCGTCCAGCTTGTGCGAGCCGGTGCCGGGCAGGAAGGGCACCCGGTCGGCGATCGTCTCGACCGCCGTGCGCATGCCCTCGATCCGCTCGGCCACGGACTGCGCGCTGGGCTCGCCCGTGGAACCGCCGAGCGAGATGCCGTGCGAGCCGGAATCCAGCTGGAAGCGGATCAGGTCGCGCAGACCGGTGTGGTCGACCGCGCCCTCGTCGGTGAAGGGGGTGACGACCGGGGCGATGGACCCGCGGATGACGGACGGATCGCTGCGGAACTTCATGTGTCCTCTCCTTGCTGCCGTTCCTTGCGCCAGCGCTCGTACGGCTCGCGCCAGTCGGGGCCGAGCGGGTAGAGGCCGTCGACGGACTGTCCGGCCGTGACCTGCTCGGTGATGAACCGCTCCTGGAGTTCCTGCTCGCGGCAGTCGGCGACGAGTTGCGCGGCCAGCTCCGGCGGTATGACGACGACTCCGTCCGCGTCGCCGACCAGCAGGTCGCCGGGCTGGACGAGGGCGCCGCCGCAGGCGATCGGCACCCCGCTGTCCCAGGGGACGTGCCGGCGGCCCAGCACGGAAGGATGCGCGCCGCCGTGGTAGACGGGCAGGTCCAGGGTGGCGACGGCGGCGCTGTCGCGCAGGCCGCCGTCGGTGACGACCCCGGCCGCGCCGCGCTTCAGCGCCCGCAGCGCGAGGATGTCGCCCAGCGTCCCGGCGGTGGTGTCCCGGCGGGCGTCCATCACCAGGACGTGTCCCGGGCGCAGTTCCTCGATCGCCCGCTTCTGGGCGTTCATCCCGGCGCCGTACTTCTTGAACAGGTCCTCACGGAGCGGGAGGTAGCGCAAGGTGTGGGCGACGCCGACCATCGTCTCGCCGGGCCGAGTCGGGCGGACGCCGTCGACGGACATGTGTGGAAGACCGTGCTTGCTGCGCAGTTGCGCGCTGAGCGTGGCGACGGCCACCGAGCGCAGTCCCTTGGCGAGTTGCTCGTCGAGCACGGGTTCCGGTGTGTACGACGCTCCGTAGGCGGCCTCGCGTTCGGCGGGGTCGGCCTTCGGCATTGCCCCGTACGGCGCGAGCGGCTCGCCCGCCGTGACCGGGTTGCGCAACCGCCCACTGGACTGTCCGCCGCCGCTGACCTCGACCTCCACCACGTCGCCGGGGGAGACGACGGAGGCCCCGGCAGGAGTACCGGTGAGGATCACGTCCCCGGGCTCCAGGGTGACCAGCCGGGAGAGGTCGGCGATGAGCTGCCCGAATGAGAAGAGCAGGGTGTCGGTGGTGTCGTCCTGGACGAGCTCGCCGTTGACCCAGGTTCGCAACTGGAGTGCGGCAGGGTCGAGTCGCCGGGCATCGAGCAGGCGCGGGCCGATCGGGGTGAAGCCGTCGGCGCCCTTGGAGCGGAGGTTGGAGCCGCGGTCGGCCTTGCGCAGGTCATAGACGCCCGCGTCGTTTGCCGCCGTCACCCAGCGGACGTGCCGCCAGCCCTCCTCGGGCGGTACCCGGTGGGCCCGGGCGCCGATGACGAGGGCGATCTCCCCTTCGAAGCCGAGGAGTTCACAGCCCGCCGGCCTGACGATCGCCTCCTCCGTCCCCGCCAGCGAGGACGGCGGCTTGAGGAAGTACGACGGCTGGGCCGGGACGCGTCCGCGCTCCCGGGCGCGGCTGGGGTAGTTGAGATGGATGGCGATGACCTTCGAGGGGGTGCTGCCCAGAGGGTGCGGCATCAGGCATTCCCTGGACGGGTGTGCTCGGAACGGCCACGGAAGGCCAGCCCCTCGAACTCGCCGGACTTCCCCCACTCCTCGGCCATGCGGAAGAAGGCCACCGGGCCGAGGGGGTAGGGCCCCTCCAGCCGCTGCGCCAGCCCCAGCGGCTCGCCCTCGTTGTTGTAGTAGCCGGGTGTGCAGTCGAGGTCGTACACGTGGGGGTGGCCCTGGAGCAGCATCTCGCACCAGGCGTTCTGGGCCTCCTCGGTGACCTCGACCTCCGCGGAGCCCCGGGCGAGCGTGCCGCCGACCACCGCCGCCACGGACTTGGCCGCCTCGTCCCACCCCTGGGTCATGTTGGGGCCGAAGTAGGCACCCTGCGGGTTCTGGATGACGAACATGTTGGGGAACCCGTGGACGAACATGCCGTGCAGCGAGCGCATCCCGTCCCCCCAGGCCTCGGCGAGCTTCAGGCCGTCGCGGCCGGTCACGGAGTAGCCCATGCGCTCGTAGAGCGGGCTGCCGTATTCGAAACCGGACGCGAACACGACGCAGTCCACCTCGTACTCGGTGCCGCCCACGACCACCGCGCGTTCGGTGAAGCGCTCCACTCCCTTGCCGTCGGTGTCGACCAGATGGACGTTCGGCCGGTTGAAGGACTGGAGGTACTCGTCGTGGAAACAGGGCCGCTTGCAGAACTGCCGGTACCACGGCTTGAGCTTCTCGGCGGTCTCCGGGTCGTCGACGACCGTGTCGACCCGGGCGCGGATCTGGTCCATCTTGTAGAAGTCGGACTCCGTCATGACGGCCCCGACCCGCTCGGGGGTGAACTCCTCCGGCGGGACCTGGCGGAGGATCGCGCGGGCCCGCTTGGCGATCTCGGTCCAGCCGTCGTTGACGTAGTCCTCGGGCTCGTCGGGACCGGGCGGACCGAACGGCGGGATCACGGCCTCGAGGAAGTTGTCGAGCCAGCGCTTCTGCCATCCGGGGGTGGCGATCCGGGCGAACTCCTCCGGGTCGATCGGCCCGTTGGCGCGTACGTCGACTCCGGACGGGGTGCGCTGGAAGACGAAGAGCTCACCGGCGTCCTTGGCGAGCGAGGGCACGAGCTGCACGCCGGTCGCACCGGTGCCGATGACCGCGACCCGCTTGTCGGCCAGCTTGTCCAGCGGTGCGCCGGCGGTCACGGGCGAACCTTCTTCACCCGATCCGGACCGGTAGGCCGAGCTGTCGTCCCCGCCGGTGTAGGCGAAGTCCCAGCGGCTGGTGTGGAACATGTGCCCGGCGAACGTGTCGATGCCGGGGATGCGGGGCACCTTCGGGATGTTCAGCGGGCCGGGTCCGACACCGACGAAGTCCGCGGTGAACCGGTCGCCGCGATCCGTCGTGACGGTCCACCGGGACGCGGCCTCGTCCCAGTCGAGGGCGGTCACCCGGGTGTGGAAGAGCGCCTTGTCGTAGAGCTCGTAGTGTCGGCCGATGCGCCTGGCGTGCTCCAGGATCTCCGGTCCGTGCGCGTACTTCTCCGTGGGGATGTACCCGGTCTCGTCGAGCAGCGGCATGTAGACGAGGGACGTGCTGTCGCACATGACGCCCGGGTAGCGGTTCCAGTACCAGACCCCGCCGAAGTCGCCGGCGTGCTCGACGATGCGCACGTCCTCGACGCCCGCCTCCTTGAGCCTGGCGCCGGCGGTGAGCCCGGCGAATCCTCCGCCGATGAACGCGAACGTCACGTGGTCGGTGACCGGCTCGCGGTCGCGCACCGGCAGGTACGGGTCCGCGTCCAGGCCCTTGAACCTGTCGGTCAGCCGCATGTACTGGGCCATGCCGTCGGGGCGCAGCCGCTTCTCCCGCTCGGCGCGGTACCTGCGCTGCAGGGCTTCTGTGTCGATCTCGGCCGGAGTGGCCGTCGGGGCACTGCTGTCAGTGGGCACGGAGACTCTCCATGTGGTTCGGGGCAGTGACGCTTTCGGGCAGCGCGGTGCCGTGCGCCGGGCTACGGCGAAGTGATGACGGGTCGGCTCCCTGCGCGGGGGAGTGCTCAGCTCCCGGTGCGGGAGAGGAAGCGCACCAGGTGGTCGGTGAAGACCTCGGGCTGGTCGAGGTTGGCCATATGTCCGGCGGCCTCGATCACGCTGAGTTCGGCGCCGGGCACGGCGGCGGCGATGGCCTCGGAGAACGCCGGCGGCAGGCTCAGGTCCTCCGCGCCGACGACGACGAGCGTCGGCACGTCGAGACGGGGCAGGTCGTTGAGCAGGTCGAGCTCGGCGATCGCGCCGAGCGCGACGCTGAAGGAGTACGCGTCGGTCGTGGCGACCTGCTGCTGGAACTCCTGGATGTACGGCCGGTTCTCGGCGAGCGCGGCGGCGGCGAAGAGCACCGGCGTCATCTGCTCGACGTTGGCCTTCATCCCGTGCTCCACCGCGGCCGCGCCCGCCGCCCGCATCATGGCGGCCATCTGCTCGTTCGCCTGGGCGCCGGTGTCCGCCAGGACCAGGCCCGTGACCCGCTCGGGCGCGGCGAGCGCCATGGTCATGGCGACCATGCCGCCCATGGACAGTCCGACGACCGGCGCCCGCTCGATGCCGAGGTCCGACATGACCGCGAAGACGTCGTCCGCGTAGTCACGCAGTGTCATGGGTCCGTCGGCGGGAGCGGACCCGCCGTGGCCCCGGGCGTCCACCGCGATCACCCGCCGTGAGGATTCCAGCGCCCTGAGCTGAGGCTCCCAGCTCAGAGCGTTGCAGCCGATGCCGTGCAGGAAGAGAACCGGGTCCCCTGTGCCCCTGTCAACGACGTTGTTGTGCGCTTCGTGCGCGGGAGAAAGCACAGCGACCTCCTTGCGAAGTAGGTGCCTACTTACTTTGGTCTGGGGACTTCCTAGTCCTCATTTCGAGCCCGCGTCAACGGGCATGCAGGAGATTTCCGATTTGTTGCGCGACCCCTTGACCGAGCCCCGGAGCGTTGTTAGTAAGTACCTACTTCGAAAGGAGTGAGCCGTGCTCGACAGTGCAGTTGCAGCAGGCCATCACACCGTCGACGGAGGCATCGGCAGCTGGATCACCCGGCGCGCCTTCTTCGCCGGAGACCGGATCGCCCTCGTGGACGGGGACCGGCGCATCACCTATTCCGAATTCGACCGGCGGACCGATCAGCTGGCTCACGCGCTGCGGGAGCTGGGCGTTCGGCAGGGCGATCGAGTGGCCGCACTGATGACCAACAGCGCCGCCTTCCTGGAGACGCTGTTCGCCGCCGCCAAGCTGGGGGCGGTCTTCGTACCGATCAACTTCCGGCTGGCCCCGCCCGAGGTCGCCTACCTCCTCGCCGACTCCGGAGCCGACGTCCTGGTGTGGTCCGGCCACCTGTCCCCGCTGGCCAGGGCCGCCCTGGCCGGCGAGGGCGGCCGGGTCCGGGTCCGGGCTGTGGTCGGCGGCCAGGGCCAACCGGTCGATGGGGAGACGGAGTTCGAGGAGCTGCTGACCTCCGGCGACGCGCATCCGCCCCGTGGT
Organism: Streptomyces sp. NPDC002623; assembly: GCF_053592635.1. Classification (NCBI taxonomy): domain Bacteria; kingdom Bacillati; phylum Actinomycetota; class Actinomycetes; order Kitasatosporales; family Streptomycetaceae; genus Streptomyces; species Streptomyces sp. NPDC002623. Next base: position 15,276 of record NZ_JBSFWB010000065.1, read on the forward strand.
GGAGTCACCGGCCGTGACGTGTGCGCCCTCATGTACACCTCGGGCACCACGGGTCGGCCCAAGGGGGCGATGCTCACCCACGACAACTTCCTGTGGAACGTGATCAACATCCTCAGCAACGGTCGCGGCATGAGCCAGAACGACCGAGCGGTAACGGTCGCCCCGATGTTCCACATCGGCGGTCTCGGGGCGCACACGCTGCCGCTGCTGTACGTGGGCGGCATGAATGTCGTCATGCCGTCGTTCGACCCCCGCCGGACGCTCGCCGCGATGGCCCACGAGCGGGTCACCCTGCAGTTCCTGGTGCCCGCGATGTGGTCCGCGCTGATGGCGGTTCCGGACTTCGAGTCGTACGACCTGTCCGCGCTCGAACTGGCCATGACGGGTGCCGCACCCTGCCCGCGGCCGGTGCTCGACCACTTCCTGAACAGGGGAGTGCTCTTCCGCGAGGCCTTCGGGCTGACGGAGACCTGCGGGGTCACCCTGCTCGATCCCGAGCACGTCAGACGGAAGGCCGGGACGATCGGGCGGCCCGGGTTCCATGTCCGCACGCGCGTGGTCGACGAGCACGACCGCGACGTGCCCCTCGGCGAGGTCGGTGAGCTGGTAGTCCGCGGGCCGAGCGTCTTCGCTGGCTACTGGGGGCTGCCCGAGGCCACTGCCGAGGCGTTCCGTGGCGGCTGGTTCCATACCGGGGACCTGGCCCGCGAGGACGACGAGGGCTTCCTGACCCTCGTCGACCGCAGCAAGGACGTGGTCATCTCCGGCGGCGAGAACGTCTACCCGGTCGAGGTCGAGCGGGTGCTCGTCCAGCACCCGGCGGTCCGCGAGGTCGCCGTCGTGGGCGTACCGCACGTCAAGTGGGGCGAGACGCCGCTCGCCGTCGTCGTGCCGGACGACGAACCGCCACCGACCGGGGACGAGCTGATCGCTTACGCCCGTGAGCAACTCGCCCACTTCAAATGCCCGACCCGCGTCGAGTTCGTTCCGGAACTTCCGCGCAACGCCACCGGCAAGGTGCTCAAGACGACCTTGCGCACCCGATACGGCTCACCAGAACAGCAGCACGCACAAGGAGACCAGGCATGAAAGCTGGACGCTTCATCGTCGACACGCACGTCCACGCCCAGCGGCACGCGGCGGGCAAGAAGGTCCGGGACTCGGTCGCGGTCGCCAACGAGGGCAACAAGGGCGTCAAGGTCAACCCGTGGCGGCAGCTGGGCGCCAACATGCCGGCCATGGAGACCTATGACAACTCGGAGCGGCTGCTCTGGGACATGGGCAACTACGACATCGACATGTGTGTGCTGCTGCCCGCGTTCGGCATGTCCGACGCGATCAACGCCGAGCTGGTCGAGCGCCACCCCGACCGCTTCGTGGCCGAGTGCGGCGCGACGGAGTACCGCAAGGCCTGCATCGCGGGCGAGGTGGAGTGGTCCATCAAGGGGGCCTGCGACGCGCTCGACGCGCTCCTCGCCACCGGCACGTTCCGCGGCATCGGCGAGGCCGCGCCGTACATGCCGATCCTCCCGGACGGCACCGACCCCCGGGAGGGGATGGTCAGTTCCGAGCAGGCCGTGCGGAACATGATGGACATGTGCGACGTCGTCAAGGAACACGGCGCCGTCTTCCGCACCCACTCCGGCTGCGCCATGGGCTACGAGTTGGGGTACCACTTTGGCAGCCTCGGGCCGACGAACTACAACATCCTGCTGGTCCACGACCTGGCGACCGCCTATCCGGAGGTCCCGATCGTCATCAACCACGGCGGGATCCAGGGACACTGGTCGGAGATCTTCTACGACCAGTGCCTCCAGGTGGCCGCCTCGCACGACAACGTGTACCTGGAGACCGGCCTGTGGTGGTCGGAGCTGTACGACAAGGCCATAGCCGACCCGAACATCGGCCCGGAGAAGCTCATCTTCGGTACCGACTGGGGCGCGAGCATCGGCTGCCACACCCAGCCGTTCGGCAAGCCCTCCAGCTACTTCGTCCAGGATCGCCGCTCCGGGCCGATCCGCCACCAGGCCGACTACTGGGGCTGGGGCCTGCGTGAGCTGACCCGGGTCCGGATGGCGCAGGACGACATGAACCTCATCCTCGGCGGCAACGCGGCCCGGCTGTACAACCTGCCGACGCCGTTCTCCCGCATCTTCCGGCCGACGTACCTGGACTGACGGCGCCCGACCGCCGGACCGACGGCAACTGTCTGGACCTCGATATTCGAACGTGTATGCGTACCCTCAAGGAGTTCCCATGCCCGAAGCAGTGATCGTCGCCACCGCCCGCTCACCCATAGGCCGCGCCTCGAAGGGGTCGCTGCGGGAGATGCGTCCCGACGACCTCACCGTGCAGATGGTGCAGGCCGCGCTGGCCAAGGTGCCGCAGCTCGACCCGCGCGAGATCAAGGACCTGATGCTGGGCTGCGGTTCGCCCGCCGGAAGTTCTGGCTACAACCTGGGCCGGGTCGTGGCCGTGCTGGCCGGGATGGACCACCTGCCCGGCACCACCGTGAACCGCTACTGCTCGTCCAGCCTCCAGACCACCCGGATGGCCCTGCACGCGATCAAGGCCGGCGAGGGCGACGTCTTCATCTCCGCCGGAGTGGAGACGTGCAGCCAGTACGACAAGGGGGTCGCCGACGGTCTGCCAGGCACCGCCAACCGGCTCTTCGACGCGGCGCAGGCGCGCACCGCGCGGCTCGCCGAGGGCGGCCGGACCTGGACGGACCCGCGCACGGAGGGCGGGCTGCCGGACATGTACCTGCGGATGGGACAGACGGCCGAGAACGTCGCCCAGGTCGCCGGCGTCAGCCGCGAGGACCAGGACGCGTTCGCCGCACGCAGCCAGAACCGCGCCGAGAAGTCCATCGCCGACGGCTTCTGGGCCCGGGACATCACCCCGGTCACCCTCTACGACGGCACCGTGGTGACCCGGGACGACGGCCCCCGGGCGGGTGTGACCCTGGAGGCGCTCGCCGCCCTGGAGCCGCGGTTCCGCCCTGACGGCACGGTGACCGCCGGTAACTGCTGCCCGCTCAACGACGGCGCCGCAGCCCTTGTGATCATGTCCGACACCAAGGCCCGCCGGCTCGGCATCACCCCGCTGGCCCGCATCGTCAGCACCGGCATGACCGGTCTGTCGCCGGAGCTCATGGGCCTCGGCCCGGTGGAGGCCTCGCGCGAGGCGCTGGACCGCGCCGGTCTGACCATCGACGACATCGACCTCGTGGAGATCAACGAGGCCTTCGCCGCCCAGGTCGTCCCGTCTGCCCGCCAACTGGGCATCGACGAGGACAAGTTGAACGTCCACGGCGGCGGCATCGCGGTCGGCCACCCCTTCGGCATGACCGGGGCCCGCATCGCGACCACCCTGATCCACGCCCTCCAGGAGGGCGACAAGCAGTTCGGCCTGGAAACCATGTGCGTCGGCGGCGGCCAGGGCATGGCGATGGTCCTCGAACGCCTCAGCTGAGAACCCCAACTGCCTTTATCGACAGGAGATTTGACATGGGTAGTCCCACCTCCCGCACGGCGATCGTGACCGGCGCGGCCCGCGGTATCGGCGCCGCCGTGGCCCGCCGACTGGCGGACGACGGATACGCCGTCGCCGTACTCGACCTCACCGAGGACGCGGGTGAGCAGGTCGTCGCCGAGATCGAGAAGGCCGGCGGCCGGGCCCTCGCGGTCGGCGTCGACGTCGCCGACGAGCAGGCCGTACAGGCCGGCGTCGAGCGGGTGGCCGCCGAACTGGGCGCCCCCACCGTGCTGGTGAACAATGCCGGCGTCACCCGGGACAACATGCTGTTCAAGATGGGCGCCGACGACTGGGACGCCGTACTGAACGTGCATCTGCGGGGCGCGTTCCTGATGAGCCGCGCGGCCCAGAAGTACATGACGCAGGAGAAGTGGGGCCGGATCGTCAACCTCTCCAGCATCGCCGCGCTCGGCAACCGTGGCCAGGCCAACTACTCGGCGGCCAAGGCCGGTCTGCAGGGCTTCACCAAGACCCTCGCCATCGAGCTCGGCAAGTTCGGCGTCACCGCGAACGCCATCGCGCCCGGCTTCATCGAGACCGACATGACCCGGATCACCGCCGAACGCCTCGGCATCCCGTTCGACGACTTCGTGAAGGGCGCCTCGTCCAAGATCCCGGTGGGCCGCGTCGGCCAGCCCGAGGACATCGCGCACCTGGTCTCGTACCTGGTCAGCGAGGGCGCGGGCTTTGTGTCCGGTCAAGTCGTGTACGTCGCGGGCGGACCGGTCGGCTGAGCCGTACACAACAACAGGGAGCACATGAAATGAAGATCTTCCAAGGGCTGGACGAGCTGGAGAAGGCCGTCGGCACCCACCTCGGCCACTCCGACTGGCTCACCGTCACCCAGGAGCAGGTCGACCTGTTCGCCGAGGCCACCGGCGACCACCAGTGGATCCACGTCGATCCCGAGAAGGCGGCCACCGGCCCGTACGGCGGCACCATCGCCCACGGCTATCTGACCCTGTCGCTCATCCCGAAGTTCACCTGGCAGATCTACAAGGTCGAGGGACTGGCCATGGGCGTCAACTACGGGGCCAACAAGGTCCGCTTTCCCGCACCGGTGCCGGTCGGCTCGCGGATCCGTGCCGGCATCGAGGTGGTCTCGCTCACTCCCGGGGGCGGCGGCCGGCAACTCGTCACGCGCGTGACGATCGAGCGCGAGGGCGGCGGCAAGCCGGTCTGCGTCGCCGAGACCGTGAGCGTCCTCGTCCCCAAGACCGACTGAGAGCCACGATGAGCACACAGACAGCCCTGCCCGCGGATCTACGGCAGAGGGTCGAAGCCCTGCTGACCGAGTACGACCCCGCCACCACCGAGCGGTTCGCCTTCCTGCGGGCCAGGTTCGACGCGGGCCTGGCCTGGGTCTGGTTCCCGCCGGGGCTCGGCGGGCTGGGCCTCCCGCGCGGGCTCCAGTCCGAAGTGAACGCAACTCTGGAGGCGGCAGGCGCCCCCGACAACGACCCGCACTCCAACGGACCGGGCCTCGACATGGCCGCGCCCGCCCTCCTCGCCTTCGGCACCGACGAACAGAAGCAGCGGTTCCTCAAGCCGCTGTGGACCGGCGAGGAGACCTGGTGCCAGCTGTTCAGCGAACCCGGCGCAGGTTCGGACCTCGCCGCGCTGAGCACCCGCGCCGTACGTAAGGGCGACGACTGGATCGTCAACGGGCAGAAGGTGTGGACCTCGCTGGCGCGCATGGCCCGCTGGGCGATCCTGGTGACCCGCACCGACCCCGACGCGCCCAAGCACGCCGGCCTCACCTACTTCATCTGCGACATGACCGACCCGGGCGTCGACATCCGTCCGCTGCGCCAGATCACCGGCGAGGCGGAGTTCAACGAGGTCTTCCTCACCGACGTACGCCTCCCCGACGACCTGCGGCTCGGCGCCGAGGGCGAGGGGTGGAAGGTCGCGACCGCCACGCTCAACAACGAGCGGGTGGCGATCGGCGGCGCGGCGCCGGGGCGGGAGAGCGGCATGATCGGGGTGGTGTCCCGGACCTGGCGGGAGCACCCCGAGCGCCACACCCCCGAACTGCACGACCGGCTGCTGTCGTTGTGGGTGGAGGCCGAGGCGGCCCGGCTCACCGGGCAGCGGCTGCGCCAGAAGCTGGCCGCCGGGCAGCCCGGCCTGGAGGGCACGGCGACGAAGCTGACGTACTCCCGGGTCGCCCAGGCGGCGAGCGGCCTCGAACTCGAACTGCTCGGCGAGGACGGCCTGCGCTACTCCGACTGGACCGAGACCCACCCCGACCACGCCGACTCCACCGGGCGCGACGCCGGCTACCGCTATCTGCGCGCCAAGGGGATCTCCATCGCGGGCGGCACCACCGAGATCCTGCGCAACATCATCGCCGAACGCGTGCTCGGTCTGCCGCCGGAGCCCCGCGTCGACAAGAACGTTCCCTGGAAGGACCTGCCCCGATGAGCGAGAACCCGCGAACAGGTTCCCAGCCAGGCGAACTGAACCTGCTCGACACCGAGACCGAGACCGACCTGCGGGCCATCGTCCGTGACCTGCTCGCCGACCGGTGCGACCCCGTCACGACGGCAGCGGTCTACGACGGCGACTCCTCGGCCGTCGACCCGCTCTGGAAGTCCCTCGCCGTCGAACTGGGCCTGGCGGGGCTGCTGGTTCCCGAGGACCGGGGCGGTGCCGGTGCCTCGGCGCGCGAAGTCGCCGTAGTGCTGGAGGAGTTGGGCCACGCCATGGCGCCGGTGCCCTTCTTCACCAGCAGCGTCGTCGCGGCGACCGTACTGCTGGCGGCTCCGGCCGATGGGCTGCTTTCCTCCCTCGCCGCCGGCGAGTCCACCGTGGCACTGCTCCTTCCGCTCTCGACCGCCCCGGGCGACGAGACGTCCGGGCTGACCGCCGACACGGGCGGCCGGATCAGCGGGCGGGTGACCAGCGTCGCCGGCGCCGTCGAGGCGGACGTCCTGCTGGCCCCGGTCACCACGCCCGAAGGAACGGCCCTCTACGCCGTTCCGGCGCGGAACGCCGTCGTCGACCCGGTGCCGTCCCTCGACATGACCCGTCAGCTCGCCGACGTGCGCCTCGACGGTGTCGCCGGTGAACTCCTGCTGCCTGCCGAGTCGGGCGCGGCGGCCGTGCGCCGCGGGTGGGAGACCGGTGCCGCGCTGCTGGCGTCCGAGCAGGTCGGCATCGCCCGCTGGTGCCTGTCCACGACCGTCGCGTATCTGAAGGAACGCCGGCAGTTCGGCCGTGTCGTCGGCGGGTTCCAGGCGCTCAAGCACCGGGTCGCCGATCTCTACGTGACCGTGGAGTCGGCCTCGGCCGCCGCGCGCTACGCCGCCGTGGCCGTCGCCGAGGACCACCCCGACCGTGCCGTGGCGACCGCGGTGGCCCAGGCGTGGTGCGCGGACGTCGCTGTACGGTCGGCGGAGGAGGCGATCCAGCTGCACGGCGGGATCGGCATGACCTGGGAGCACCCCGCGCACCTGTACCTCAAGCGCGCCAAGGCCGACCAGATCGCCTTCGGCACGCCCGGCCTGCACCGCGCCCGGCTCGCCGGTCTCATCGACCTGGTGGCGTGAGCATGCGCGCCCACGTCCTCGAAGGGGACGTCACGTGGGTGGAGACCGACGCCGGCGGTCTGATCCACAACACCTCCGCCCTGCGCTGGGCCGAGGCGACCGAGCACGCGTTCTACCGGGCGGCCGTGCCGGACCTGCCCGTCGACCGGTTGCCCCGCCGGAGGATCGAGGCGACCTACCACCGCCCGCTGAAATTCCGTGATCGTTATCGAGTGACGCTGTCGGTCGAGAAGTTGGGCCGTACCTCCGTCGCCTACGCCTGGACGGTGACCTCCCGCGGCGAGCTCTGCATCGAAGGCCGGCACGTCGTCGTGCACCTCGACGGCGACGGCACGCCCACGCCGTGGCCGCAGTACCTCCGGGACGCCGTCGCCCGCCTGGAGAACACGGCCGTCCCCACTTCCCGGTAGACCCACACACAAGGTTGGAGTGCTCATGCGGACGGAGATGTTCATCGCCGGCAAGTGGACCGGGGGCAGCGGCGGCACGTCCGCGACCCTCGACCCGGCCACCGGCGAGGTGATCGCGGACGTACCCGAGGCGACCCCCGCCGACGTCGACGCGGCGGTGGAGGCGGCGGCAGCCGCGTTCGCCTCGCCCGAGTGGGCGGACATGCTGCCCGCCCGGCGGGCGAAACTGCTGCTCGACGTGGCCGACCTGCTGGAGCGCAGGGCCGACGAGTTTGCCCGGCTGGAGACCCTCGACCAGGGTCAGCCGCTGGGCGTCGCCACCCGCATCTCGGTGCCGAACGCCGTCGAGCACCTGCGCTACTACGCGGGATGGGTCACCAAGATCACCGGTACGACGGTGCCACTGTCGACGCCCGACGTCGACTACCGATCGCGCCGCGAGCCGCTCGGGGTGTGCGCCCTGATCACCCCGTGGAACTTCCCGCTGATGATCGCCATGTGGAAGCTTGCACCGGCGCTCGCCACCGGCAACACCGTGGTGATCAAGCCCGCCGAACAGACACCGCTGACCACGCTGCTGCTGGCCGAGGTGCTGGAGCAGGCCGGGGTGCCCGCCGGAGTGGTCAACATCGTCACCGGCGGGCCCGAGACAGGCAAGGCACTGGTAGCGCACCCGAAGGTTGCGAAGATCTCGTTCACGGGCTCCACGTCCGTCGGCAGGGAGATCGCCGCGGAAGCGGGACGTGCCCTCAAGCGGGTCTCCCTCGAACTGGGCGGCAAGGCGCCCAGCATCATCGCTGCGGACGCCGACATCGACGCGGTGATCGCGGGCAACCTGATCGCCGGCCTCGGCAACTCCGGCCAGGCGTGCGCGGCGGCGACCCGGTTCTACGTCGATCGCGTCCGGGCGGACGAGTTCGCCACCAAGGTCGCGGCCGCCGCGTCGGAGATGCGGCTCGGTCCCGGACTCGACGCATCGACGCGGCTCGGTCCGCTGGTGTCGCTGGAACACCTGGAGCGGGTGGACACGTACGTCCGCATCGGCAGGGCCGAGGGCGCGGAGCTGCTCACCGGCGGCCGGCGTGCCGAAGGCGAACTCGCGAACGGCTACTTCTACGAGCCGACCGTGTTCGCCGGCGTCACCCAGGACATGCGGATCGCCCGCGAGGAGATCTTCGGCCCGGTGCTCTCCGTACTGCCGTACGACGATCCGGACGAGCTCGCCCGGCTGGCCAACGACACCGAGTACGGGCTCTCCGCCTACATCTGGTCCAACGACATCCGCACCGCGGGCCGCCTGGCCCGCCGGATCAAGGCCGGCACCGTGCTGATCAACCTGCCGCCGGGGCTCGACGCCGCGGCGCCGTGGGGCGGTATGAAGGCGTCGGGTCTGGGTCGCGAGATGGGATGGGAGGCGATCGAGGCCTACACCGAGGTCAAGAGCATCTGGACAGGCCTGGCCTGAGCCGGTCCGTTGCCGCCCGGGGCGAGTGAGGTAGGCCGCCCTCTGTACACGCGCAGGTATCCTGCTGGGTATGCCGTTCATGACAAGGGTGTTCGCGTGACGACGGACCATCAGCGCTCGCCCGCGAAGGGCCCCGCCAAGGGTGCCGCGAAGGGCTCGCGGCAACGGCTTTCGAGCGATGAGCGCAAGGACAAGATCGTTGCGGCCGCCCGTGAGGTGTTCGTCAAGTACGGCCTGGCCGGGGCCCGCACCCGCGACATCGCCGAGGCGGCGGGAGTCAACGAGGCACTGCTCTACCGGCACTTCCGCTCCAAGGAAGAGCTCTTCGAGGCCGCGGTCGTCTCTCCCCTGGAAGACGCCACGGCCTGGCTCGCACAGGTGCTCCCCGGCCCGGAAGACGACCTCTCCGACGAGACCGTCCACCAGCGGATGCGGCAGCACATGCTCAACACCATCCGTGCGATGGACGAGGTCGCCCCGCTGCTGGGGGTCATGCTGTTCTCCGACGAGGTCACGGCCGGCGCGTTCTACAAGGAGCGGGTCGCACCCCACCTCGCCGAGCTGAAGCGCATCCTCGAACTGAACCTGCCCCACTGGCGGCACCGCGACTTCGATCCGGAGCTGGTGATCCAGGCCGCCTTCGGCGCCGCGTGGTTCCGCGCGATCAACGCCCGGTTCACGGGTCGGCCGATCGACTTCGAGGCCGAGGCGGACCAGCTCACCACGCTGGTGCTGGACGGGCTGCAGCTCCGGGAGCAGTGACCGCGCGGCCGCACGGCGGACTCTTCACGGAGTGCCGCTCTCCACGGCCGAGGGATTGAGTGACGCCAGCAGTTTGAGCAGCAGTGAGTGCGCCTGCTCCTGTTCGGTCGGCGTCAGCACCTGCAGCGCTTCGGCGTGGGTGGCGGCCAGTGCTTTCGAGGCCTCGGCGGCGAGCCGCAGGCCGGTCTCGGTGGCGTGCAGTCGCTGGGTGCGCCGGTCGCCGGGGGTGGTCCGCCGTTCCAGGAGGCCCCGCTCCACCAGCCCGTTCACCGCAGTTCCCATGGACTGCGGGGTGATCGCCGTCCGGCGTGCCGCGGTCGCGCTGGAGACCCCCGGTTCGCGGATGGCCTGCGTCAGGGCGCTGTTCTGGGCGAGGGTCAGCTGGAACGGGCGCAGGGTGCGCTCGATCCGGGCCGCCATGATCTGGCCGATCTGCCAGGCCACATAGCCGGTGCGCCGGTCGGGGTGGTTCACGGAGTGGACCTCTTTTGTAAGTCAGCTGATTGTGATGTACAAATATTATCAGTTGCCTTCTAATCGAGGAACCTTTTCCGATGTCCCAGCATGTCGCCACCCGAGCCACCCGCCGGCCCCACCAGCACGCCCTGGACGTGGCCCATCCGCCGCCCGGCCCCGGAAACCTGCGTGCCGTCCTGCTCCCCGTGGCGGTCGTGCTGCTGATCGGCACCGTGTTCGTCAGCGTCTATCTCGCCGCCTTCCACGCGCCGCACCCGCACCAGCTCCGCGTCGGCACGACGGAGATCGGCACGGCGCAGGCCCACCTGAGTCAGGACCTCGAACGCGTCGCCCCGGGCGGCTTCTCCGTGGAGACCTACCCCGACGCGTCCGCCGCCCGGGACGCCGTCCAGGACAGGACCGTGTACGCGGCCTACCTCGGTGACGGCAAGCTGCTCTACGGCAGTGCCAACGGAGCCGCCGTCACCGCGACCGTGACCACCGCCTTCGGCTCCGTGGCGCACGCGGAGCACCATGAACTCGCGGTCGAGGACGTGGCCCCGGCGGCGGCGGGGGACACCCGCGGCCTCTCCGTCTTCTACGCGGCCTTCGGCCTGGTCCTGGCCGGATATCTCTTCGGCATGACCACCTACCAGCTGGCGCCCAGGCTCCAGTACCGCTGGCGGATGGCCAGCCTGGCCCTGTTCGGAGCCGTCGGCGGCCTCCTGGTCGCCCTCATCGCGGGCAGCACCGGCTTCGGCGCCCTGCCGGGCCCCTTCCTGCCCCTCGTCGTCGTGATCTCGCTGATGGGCGCCGCGGTCGGCGCCACGACCATGGTGCTGCTCCGGCTGTTCGGCCCGGCCGGCGTCAGCCTCGCCTCGATCCTCCTGCTGATCCTCGGCAACAGCAGCAGCGGCGGGATCATGCCGGCGGCCTACCTTCCGGCCTGGCTGCGTCCGCTGTCCGAGATCCTGCCCGTCGGGGTGGGCGTCCGGGCCATGCAGGGCCTGTCCCGGTTCCAGGACGACGGTCTGACCCGCGCCCTGGTGATCCTTCCGCTGTGGGTGCTCGGCGCCGCCCTGGTGCTCTACCTGAAGGACGTGTTCCGGCGCGAGCCCCCGACCGCCGCGGGAGAGAAGGACGCGCCGCAACCCGCAGCGGGCTGACGTGATCTCGTTTTCGACGAGCTCCAGGGCGTGTTCCATGCTTCGCCGGAAGGCACTTCGTTTCGGCGGACGGTACGTGGTCGCGTGAGGACGGTGAACCTCTGCGGCGTCCACCCCTGGCGTCGGCCGGTAACCTGCTGATGGGATGAGTCGGCTTGTGGGACGGGCTGGAGCCGATGCGGCCGGCAGGGGGTGACCGAACGAGGCGCCGGTCTCTGGCCCGGCTCCGCGGCTTGGACGTGGCGCCGCCTCGGGCCGGCCGCATCGGGCGACGGGGCCGACCGGGCGATCAGCCGGCAGCAGGCTGCTGATTGGGGTCCGGAAGGTTTCCTGCGGAGAAGGCACCGGTGAGACCGCCGTCGACGACGATGACCTGCGCGGTGACGAACGAGGCGTCGTCGGAGGCGAGATAGGCGGCTGCCGCCGCGATGTCGGCGGGCATGCCGGCCCGCCCGATGGGCTGGCCCTGCGCGAGCTTCTCGGCGATGGCGGCGGTCAGGTGTGCGGCAGCCTCCCCTTCGAGACCCTCGCTGCTTGCGAACAGGTTGGTCACGGTGCCGCCGGGGGCGATCGCGTTGACCCGGATACCGAAGGGTGCCTGTTCCACTGCCACGGAACGCGTGAGACCGACGATCCCGGCCTTGCATGCGGAGTACACGTGCGGGCCCAGTCCGCCCTGCAGCGCGGCGACGGACGTGGTGCTGATGATGGAGCCGCCCTTGCCCTGTCTCTGCATGGCGCGACAGGCGTGCTTCATCCCCAGTGCGATGCTCCGCAGATTCACCGCCACGGTCCGGTCGAAGCCAGAGGCGTCGAACTCGGTGATCGGTCCTTGGACGCCGGTGATGCCGGCGTTGCCGTAGAACACGTCCAAGCCGCCGTGACCGTCGACCGCGGCGGCGACCAGCGCCTCGATGTCGCTCTCGACGGTCACGTCACACCGGATGAACGTGCCGCCGATCTCGGCGGCCACCTGCTTGCCGGCCGTCTCGTCCACGTCGGCCACCACCACGGTGGCTCCCTCGGCGGCGAACCGGCGAGCCGTGCCGGCACCTATTCCGCTCGCCGAGCCAGTGATCACTGCGACCTTGCCGGACAGTCTCGTCATGCCTTGCTCCTGTGCCGAGTCGCCCGTGGGGGAGCGCCGGGGGTGTCGAAGGGGGTGAAGAGGTGGGGGCAGCCGAGGAAGCGCGGAGTTGTGCTTCCCCGGGTGGGCCAAGGACGACTACCGCGGTGGTGGAACGGTCTGTCCGGCACCGGGCGTCCGAGTATGTAGGTACTTACTACATACCCCGAAGCGGCACCGTCAAGAGTCGGTCATTCGACTTCTGTCCGGGGGCCGGCTGTCGCGCCCGTCGACCCCTCCGGCGGGAGGTCGCCTTCCTGGAGTGTTCAGGCGGTGAACCCCTCACTCCTCATTAGATTGGGTGGCCAAATTATGTGAGCTCTTGGAAGCGGGCGCCTGCGGTGGCGGGACGTTCGGAGTGTGTGTGCCTGGCCAGATGGTCAGTCTGGATTGCGCAATCGATGGAGGAATAGATCCGGCATGGCGTACGCTGACATCTAACGATTGGCCGACCAAGTAAATGGGTCGGGCATCGCCACCGAACACCTGCATCCGCTCCCTGGAAGAGGTCCTCCCATGACTCAGCAGCAGACCGCACAGGCCGCCGTCGAGGCGTTCACGCCGGACAACACCGCGATCCTCCTCATCGACCACCAGGTCGGCACCATGAGCTGGGTCGGCTCCATCGCCTTCGAGGAGATGAAGGCCAACGCCCTCGCCCTGGCCAA
>NZ_JBSFWB010000066.1:0-28407 GCF_053592635.1 Streptomyces sp. NPDC002623
TACGCCCGCCGCTTCGAGGCCTTCGGCTGGCACACCGTCCGGATCGACGGGCACGACGTGGACGCGATCGACCGCGCCTACGGCGAGGCGGTCTCTGATCTGGCTCCGGCCGATCTTGAACGTGACCGTCTTCTGGATGCCGTGGCGGTTGAGCGTGACGGTGACGGTGGAGCCGGGCTTCCAGTAATTCTCGGGGCGGAAGTCCAGGCGGCGGTCGTTGAACCAGTGACCGGCGACCCGCTGGCCGCTGCTGGAGCTGACCTGGATCTCCGACTCGACAGCAGCCTTGTCGCTGACCGCCATGTCGAAGTCGACCCTGACCGGCATGCCCACGCCGACGGTCGAGCCGTCCGTGGGGGAGACGTGCCCGATGAAGTCGTTGGCCGGGGAGACCGTGGTGATCGTGGCGTTACCGGTGGCGGAGCGGCCCTTGGCGTCCTCGGCCTCTGCGGTGATCTGATACTTGGTGGCACGCTCCAGTCGGCCGTTCGGCTTCCAGGAGGTGCCGTCCGCGGACAGAGTGCCCGGGATCTCGGCACCGGTCGCGACGGCGGTCATGGTCACCTTGGTGAGCTTGCCCTTGCTGACGGTGACACCGACCGGGCCGTCGATCGCGACGTTGTAGGCGCCTTGCCCGGGCGTGATCTTTATTCGGGCGTCGGAGGCTTCCTGGGCGTCCGCCTGGTTTACCCGCACCTGCGACTTCGGGTCGTTCCCGGCACTGTTTCCGCTGGTGGCAGCGCTGCTTGTACCGCCGAGGGCCGTGACTGCGAGTACGCCCCCGAGTACGCCGGCCGTAGCCACCAGCCCGGTGCGTCGCTTATAGAGCGTGATCAAACGCTTCTCCATGCCGCTGGTCTTTGCATCCCTGTGCTGATCGCCGAAGGAGTGCAACCAGCTTTGAAACCATTTATAGGCGCATCTATGTTCATGAATGGGCAAATTATGGCGAAGGTCACGCATTGTCGAGCGCGTCGCCGAGGTTGCAGACGTGGACGTGGACGTGGACCTGGCCCTGGGAGCCGATGGCGGTCCGCACACGGATCTTGGTGCAGTTCCGCTTTGCCTTGCTCGTGCCAGTTGAACTGTGCTTCGGCAGGTCGACTCGGAGCAGAAAGCCCCGTGGGGGTTGGATGCACGACCACTGCGGCCGGTAGGAGCGCCACCTTGCAGCGCAAGATCGCGACCGGTCTGTCGTTGCCGCCCGGGCTCACGACCCGGCTGGCGAGGACGGCGGCGACTCCCGCAACGGCACCCGACCCGCGGCAAGACCGTGCTCACCGGGTCGGACCGGTCGAGATATCTGTGCCCCGCGACCGGGACGGCATCTTCGGGCAATGTCCACCATCACTGACAAGGCCGGCCCCGGAGCCCCCACACCGTTCGTGAGCCGGGCGGCAGGAGTGTCCGAGCCGGAGGACGGCGCCTGAACGTGTGCGGTGCCCTCAGCCGGCAGCAGCCCACGGGATCCTCCTCCAGCTCCGTGCCGCGAGAGAGCGAGCCGACTGAGCAGGGGTCTGGTCGGCGCGCGAGGCGCGTCGACTTCATGGATCGCGCCCCGCCCGGGCCCGGGTGCGCCGTACGGTCGTTCCACGGATGGCGACCGGGCAGTGACGCCGGGTAAGGCGTGGGAGGGGATCCGAGGATGGTCAATGCCCGTACGTACCCGCTGTGGCGGGATCTCGCGATGGGCGAGGACCTCCCCAAGGAGCCCGCAGGACGGTGATCGAAGCCCTGTGCGCCACGGCGAAGAGTCCGCAACGCACGGCTTTGACGCTCAGGCCGACCAGTGGCGTGAGAAGGCCCTTGAGGCCGCACTGCCCGCACTGCTGGCCCGGACGTCTGCCAAGCGGCTGCGGAACCGGCTCCAGGGGCAGGCCTCGACGAGAAGACGCTGGCCGCCCTGGCGGCCGAGGGCACGGTAACCGCCGCCGACCTGCCCACCATCCTGCGAAACCGCCGGGTCTGGGCCGGACTGATCACCGGTCCGGCACGACACCCAGCCGCTTCGAGGCAGCGATCGCTCTCCTGCCCCGCCTCGCCAGCCACGAGGTGAAGCGGGTCGTCCGAGACCTGTGCCGGACTCGGAATCTTCGCCCACGACCTCCACCGGATGACAACTCAAGACATCGTTGTGTCACCCTCCTCCCCCTGGAGAGCTACATCGGATACGGCTCTCCAGCAGGATGCCGACCAGGATGTTCCTCCGTAGTTTCGATTCCGCAAGAACATCTGGAGGCAAGTCTCATGGGTGGTCGGAAGCCGATCTGCGCGGCTACGCCGGGGTGTGCTGCCCGTTTGGCTACCGCGATTGCGTGTTTTCCGCCGCCAGCGGCCGCCGCGGGGCCGTACCTGCCTGCTCCGGCGCCGCTGTCTGCCATGGACGGCGGGCTGAGGCACAGTGCCCATACGACGCCCGCAGTTCGGGGACCTCAACAGAGTCCTCGCGATGTCCGATAATGATCATGTGTCCCAGACGACCTCCCCTACGGAGGGCCGCCCGATGCCCACCGCTGCGGCCAACCTGGCTGGTGGCCTTCGCCTGTTGCGCGCGGACCTCTTCACGGTCCGAGCCCGTCCTATGCCGCCGCTGTCCTGGCCCCGCTGGCTGCGCTGGCTGCCCCACACTCTGGTGTGCCTGGCAGCTGCCTTGGCAGCCGCCTCGACGGACACGACCACTCCTGTACTGGCATTCGCGCACGCGGCCATGCTGGTGGTCGCACTGCGGTGGCCGGCACCCGCCTGGTGGCTGTCGATGGCGGTGCTCACGGCCACCACGCTGGAGTATCCGCCCGCCCTCAACAGCCAGCTCTATGCGTGGATGGTGCACGCCGGCGTGCTCTTCCTCCTCGCACTGCGGGTGCGGTTGCTCTCCTCGATCACAGCGGCGCTGCTCAGTGCCCTGCTGGCGGTGATCCTGAAGCTGTTCGGCCATGCCGTGGAGTCATGGAAAGTGATCATCGTCTCCGCCGTGCTGTTCGTGCTTGCCGTCCTCGTCGGCACCGTGGCCCGAGGCCGCCGCCAGGACCATGCACGCCTCACCGAGCAGATCGCCGCCACCGCCCAGGAGCGGGCGCTGCGCACGGTCCTGGAAGAGCGCACCCGCATCGCCCGCGAGCTGCACGACGTCGTCGCCCACCACATGTCGCTGATCTCCATCAAGGCCGACGCCGCGCCCTACCGGGTGCAGGACCCGCCATCGGAGCTGGTCACCGAGCTGGCCTCGATCCGTGCCACCGCGCTGGAGGGGCTGGCCGAACTGAGTCACCTGCTCGGCCTGCTGCGTTCGGACGGCGACGACAGCACCACCCCCCAACCCTCCCTCGCGCAACTCGACGCTCTCCTCGCGAGCGTGCGCGCCGCCGGTCTGGACGCCACTGTCCGGATCGAAGGAACTGTCCGCCCGCTGTCGCCGGGGGTGGGGCTGTCGGCCTACCGCATCGTTCAGGAAGCCCTCAGCAACGTTCTGCGCCATGCCCCCGGCGCTGAGACAGACATCGAACTCACCTACACGTGCGACGCGCTGCACCTGCGGGTCCTCAATGCCCCAGCCGTACCCCCGGCCGGCCCTTCGCCGGGTTCCGGGCACGGTCTCACCGGCATGCGGGAACGCGCAGCGATGCTCGGCGGCGATCTCGTCACCGGCCCCACCCCCAGCGGCGGTTACGAGGTCGCCGCCACCCTGCCCGACCCCATCTCGCCCGCCACCGGCAAGGAGCCCCGCAAGTGACCATCCGTGTCATCGTCGCCGACGACCAGGCCATGGTCCGGGAAGCCTTCACCATCCTCCTCGGCGCCCAGCCCGACATCGAAGTCATCGCCACCGCCGAGAACGGCACTCAAGCCGTCGAGCAGGCCGGGGAACTGACACCCGACGTGATCGTGATGGACATCCGCATGCCGGACATGGACGGCATCGAGGCTACCCGTCGGATCACCTCCCAGGCCGGTACCCCCGCGAAGATCCTGATCCTGACCACCTTCAATCTCGACGAATACGTGTACGAGGCGCTACGCGCAGGGGCTTCCGGGTTCCTCCTCAAGAGCGCCTCCGGGGTCCAGCTCGCGGAAGCCGTACGCGTGTTGGCCCAAGGCGAGGCCCTTCTGGCCCCGGAGATCACCAAACGGCTCATCGCGGAGTTCTCCCGTGTGAGCCCGGCTGCCAAGAGGCCGACCGGGGTGCGCATCGACGCCCTCACCGACCGCGAGACCGAAGTCCTCACGCATGTGGCCCAGGGCCTGTCCAACGCAGAAATCGCCCGGAAACTGGTGGTAGCCGAAGAGACGGTCAAGACGCACTTCGGTCGCGTCCTGCGCAAACTGCAGCTCCGCGACCGCACCCAGGCCACTATTTTCGCCTACGAAACCGGCCTGATCACTCCCGGCAGCACAGCCCGCTGAAGACGGCGCCCCGCTGCCGACGCAGCCGCGGGATCCTCGGCTCCGACACCCCGCCGCCGCGACCGAGGCCCAACCCGCACGGCGGCCTTCCACCCCGCACGGCGGCCCTCCACCTGCACCGTGTAGCACCGGAGAGCTACGCAGCACGTTGGCTCCGGCGGGGGACGCGGAGACCCGACCCGGGAAGCCAGTCTCGTGGTGTACCGAGCGGAGGCCCGATCCGCCTCCCTCACCTCTGCCTCGGAGGAGCACCACCATGTTCACCAGCCGACGTCCGGCAACGTCACCAGCAGCCGCCCCTCCCGGCAAGGTGCGGAGAACCCTGCGCGTCGTGGTCGCCGTGATCGCCTCCGTCATGGCCTTCCTGATCGCCACGATCATGCTGGGCGCCTACTTTCCGGCCATCCCGAAGGTCGGAGTGATCGGTGCGGTCCTCGGCGGCCAGTACCCCTTCCACATGGCCATCCTCGCCCTGGCCGGCACCCTCCTGGGAATCACGGCCTGGCGCAGCGGGCTGCCGCGCTGGGGCCGCGTCCTCACCACGGTCACCACACTGTCCATGGTGGCCGCGCTGACCATCGGTGGCATCCAGTTCAGCGCCGCGCAGCAGGCGGGTGCGAGGGTCTCCTTCGGCGAGGTGTTCAGCCAGATCGCCTACCCCGATACCCACCCGGACACGACCCAGGTGTACGCCACCCGCGACAGCCAGCCCCTTAAGGCGGACCTTTACCTGCCCGGACATAGCCGGAACAGCCGTAACAGCCGGAACACCAAGGCGCCGGCGATCCTCCTCGCCCACGGCGGCGGCTTCCACACCTTCGACAAGAGCGACCTGCGCGGTACCGGACGCTGGCTGGCCGACCACGGTGTGGCCACCATCGCCGTCGACTACAGCCTGGCCGCCCCCGACCGGCCCACCTGGAACACCGCCCCCCAGGACCTGCTGTCCGCTCTGCGCTGGGTACGGGACAACGCCGACAAGTACGGAATCGACACCTCCCGCATTTCCATGGGCGGCATGTCGGCCGGCGGCACCCTCGCCATGAACACCGCCTACC
Source organism: Streptomyces sp. NPDC002623 (assembly GCF_053592635.1). Classification (NCBI taxonomy): domain Bacteria; kingdom Bacillati; phylum Actinomycetota; class Actinomycetes; order Kitasatosporales; family Streptomycetaceae; genus Streptomyces; species Streptomyces sp. NPDC002623. The sequence continues at coordinate 5,460 of NZ_JBSFWB010000066.1, forward strand.
GCCTCCAGAACGGCACCATCCGCGCCGCCGAAGGTCCCACCCCCACACCTCCGGCCTCCGTCGTCGGCTTCTACCCCGGCACAGACGTCACTCAGATGTGGAAGGCGGACGTCTCCGGCAGCCGCGAGGCCGCCGAACTCTTCACCGGCGGCACCCCCGTCCAATACCCCCAGCGCTACCGCGAGGTCTCCCCGACCACCGAAATCCGCAAGGGACTGCAACGCACGCTGCTCGTCGTCGGCGACCGCGACCGCAGCGCCCGCCCCGAAACCATCAAGAGCTTCGCCGCATCGCTCCGAGCCGACGACGTGGACACCACGTTCAAGAAACTGCCCTTCGCCGAGCACGCCTTCGACGACGCCTACGGCAGCCTCACCTCACAGACCAGCCGCCAGATCCTCCTCGACTTCCTCACCAAGGGCACCTGACACGACGCCCACTTCGGCCTTTGGAGGAGTTACGGCCGCTGCAGGCCGAGGCGTTCCCGCTCACCCAGAACCTCGACCAGCTCGAAGTCCTCGACCTCGACGAGTTCCGCCTCCTCCAGGTCACCCTCGCCGAGCTCGAACAACGCACCCAACTGCTCTTCCCGGCCGCCTTGCACAACGACGACACCCTGGCCGCCCCCGAAGCCGTGACCGACCGCACGCCGCTGGACAGCCTCGCCGACATCCAGTGGGACTGGCCGACGCCACAACCCAACGGCGCCAGACCCGGGGGGCTTGAGTCCGTACGGCCTGAGCACCCACGTACCGGGCATGCGAAGTGGAGTTCGAGGCACGGCTGGGCGCTGGTTTCGAAGCGGCCAATCGTAGGAGGTCAGCAGTTTCCTGGACGGCGAGGGTGGCCAGGGCGTCGCGGACCGGCAGGGTGACGGTGTCGCCGGGTCGTGCTGCTGCAGCATGGAGGCCGGGGCGGCGGCATGAGCAGGGCGGCGAGCGCGGACAGCGCGGTGACCGTCGCGCGTCCGGTGCGGGCGAGGCCCGCGAGCGGATCCTTTCGAAGATCAAGAACAGGTCGCGATCCTCGTAGTTGGCGCCGACTGACAGGGTGCGTCATTCCGCGTACGCGATATTCGGAGCTGGGGTGATGTCAGTGGGAGGGGCTACGGTACGTCGCTGTGGACGCAGCTGATCTTGACTATCGGGCCCGGACGCAGTCTGGCTGCATCCCGCCGCATCTGGTCTCCCGGCTTCTCGAACTCGGCGATGCCGAGGAGGTGGAGTTTTGGGCTGGCCATGGGGAGTGGTTCTGCGCGCGGGAGTGGGCGAGGCTGCTCGGTGAACAGGGCCGGCAGGCTGAGGCGCTGAAGATACTCGCCCCGTATCTCGCTACAGGCTGGTGGACGGCCACGTGGGCCACGGCGGAATTGTTGGAGAGCTGGGGGCGGACCGACGAGGCGATCGTGCTGACCCGGGCTCGTATGGAGGTCGGGCATCCTCTGGCACTGGAGTCTTATGCGCGATTGCTCGCCCGGCACGGCCGGGACGACGAGGCGTTCACGCTGCTGCGGCCACACATCGACGACCGGTTCCTCGCTGCGGCCCTGGTCGACGTCGCGGAGGGCGCCGGCCGCGACGAGGAGGCCGCAGCGCTGCTCGCCGCCCGGATCCCGGATGAGCACCGTTGCGACACCCCGTGGTGCTGTCGCGGCCTGGACCCAGACACGGCGATCGGCTTGCTCGCCACGATCCGCGAACGCCAGGGCCGCATCGACGAAGCAATCGCCCTGCTCCGCACCCGTGACGTCACCTCGGTCAACGGCCGGGACCAGCTGGCCGATCTGCTGGCCCGGCACGACCGGGCCGGTGAACTGCACACCTACGCAGTAACCGAGGAGTTGGGGTACGCCGCACAGCGCCTCGCGGAACTGCTGGAGGAACACGGTGACGTGGAGGGGGCGATCGCGGCATACCGGCAGGCCGGCGAACCTGTCGCCTACGACCCCAACTCGGCTGTCCGGCTCGCGCAGTTGCTGGCCCGGCACGGCCGGGGGACCGAAGCAATCGAGGTGATGCGCCACCAGGCCGACGCTCGCAACGGGGACGACTGGATCCTCCATGCTCTGTCCAACCTGTACCTCGACCAGGGCCGCCCCGAGGACGGCCTGGCGCACCTCGACGCCCTTGCCGCCGCCCGCGGGGGCGAGGAGGACTGGGACCTCTTCTGGATACGACTTCCGCTGATGGTCGCCTGCAACCGGGCTGACGAAGCGATGGAGCAGGCCCGGGCTCACCGCGAGGGCGGCACGTCGTACGCGGCACCCCACATTGCCGAGCTGCTCGCCGGCGCCGGACACACCGAGGAGGCCGTCGCCGTCCTGCGCCCCCACGCCCCCGCAAACGGCCACGACCTGGCCGGGTACCTCATTGACCTCGGCCGCATCGAAGAGGCCGTGGCCGTCCTTCACCAGGACAATCCTCGTCCGCCACAGTTCTCGACCACCGCTCGGAGCGATGGACCCCCGTTCTGAAGATCTGCCTGGCGCAGACCCAAGGGCCGGTCAGCTCGCCGAGTTGACCGCGCCACAGGGGGCCCAGCCCCTCAGCGGACTGTTGTTGGCCGGCGTGTGACGGGATTCGAGCAAGGCGGTTCAGTCGGAAGAGCCGAGGACCAGTGTGCCGGTCAGGGGGACGCGGGCTCGTGGCTGACGAGGGCGGCAGACAGTCCCCGGCAAGACCAAGAAGGACCTGGCGCTCGGCCTCGGTTGCGGCTGGGTCCCAGCGCAGCTTCGTGCCGACCCAGGTCGCGGCGTAGGCGCAGTGGCAGGAGGGCGTCCGAGGGCAGCCACTCGGCCGGGTCCTGCGTCTGCCTTGGACCGGTTGGAAGCGCGCGGGTTCCCGGAATCCTGAGCGTTGGCAAGCCGGAACCTGCATGTCAGCTGATGGCTGTGGTGGTCCCGCGCACAGTTTCGCCGTGGTTGACGGGATCTGGCTTCCCGAGCGTTCGCCGTGCCGCATCCAACTGGCTAGCGCGCGGGCCAGTGTGGGTTCGGCATTCCGTCATCGCTCATGTGCGCCCGCTGCCAGATCTCGTTCCAGCCGTACGGGATATCCGGCACGAGGCGGTGTCGCTGCCCACACGGACATGGCACCGGCGCCCACGCGCACCCACGGCACAGCTCGACCCGGCCGTGCCCGGTCGAGTTCGGCTCCAGCGGTCCCTCGTCCCCGCAGGCCGGGCAGCCGGGGAGTTCGGCGCCATCCAGAATGGCGTTCTGTCGCCGGACGTACTCGGGCAGTCGCAGCGACGGGTGGCGAAACGGGTCTTCGTACCAGGCGCGGTCCGGGCCCTCCCACCTGCTCCGCAGCCACCACGGTCGCGGGTTCGCTACAGCCCGCCGCCCGGACCGCTTCTCCGCCCGGCGCTGCGCGGCGTACTCCTGCGCCCGCGCGAGCCACAGCACCCGCGCTTCATGCAGTTCCTCCACCGCCCGCACCAGCGCGTCCGGATCCGCCTCCAGCCGCCGGGGGATCGCGGCGCTGAGCGTGAGGTGGTGGTACGTCGCCCGGAAGCCGTATGGCGCGAAGAGGGTGATACAGGTTCGCAGCGCGCTGTGCCGGCGGCGGAGGGGGAGGCGGGCGTCGTGCACGCGCGCTCGGTGGGTCAGGAAGCTGGTCATCGTGTGGGCCCCAGGTCCAGTGCCCGGGCCAGGGCGGCGGTGACGGCGGCGGCGTGTGCCGGCAGGTGTTGTTCGGCCCAGGTTCCGGCGAGGCTGAGGAAGTCCCGCAGGTCCTGCTCGGCACCGGTGACGAGCGTGCGTACCTGGTCCACTGGCAGTTCGATCACCGGGCTGCCGTCCTTCGCGTGGGCGTCGAGAGCCAGCCGGACGGTGTCGCCGACGCGTTCGGCCACTGAGGACGGGTCGTGGCCGAAGTAGGAGCAGCCGGTGCCGCCGAGCGCCTTCAGCCAGTCCCGCCAGGTCTCCAGGCCGCTGCAGCAGCCCGGATCGACGAAGACGGTGTCGGTTGCGTTGTCGGTCACCCGGAACCCGCCGGCGGCGAACAGGTCGGGCATGGTGAGCAGCTCGTGCAGGAACGTGCCGAGGGGGTCGGTCGGACACGGCCCGTGCTCCTTCTCCGGCTCGATGTCGTTGCAGTCGGCGATCCGCATCACCGCCGTGCCGACCTCCGCCGGAGTCAGCTCCCCGTCCGGAACGAGGTAGCCGTACGACTCGTGCTCGCCAACCGGCCGGAGCGCAAAGTCGTCGGCAGCGAAGATCTCCAGAACGGGTTGCATCACCATCACACGGGGATGATGCCGGACCCACTGCCACGCCGCCACGGGCTTTGGCTGCGGTATCGCGGCCGGCAGCAGGACGGCGGTACGCAGGCGGCGGGCAGTCACGTCGGCCCCAAGAGGTGGGGTGTCACTGTGTGCGGCCCGCCCCGGCGTGGCGCCGGGGCGGGGTCCGGGAGTGAGAGTGCGAGCGTGATCGAGTCCGGTTCCAGGCCCGCCGGTTCCCGCTCGTCACGGTATGCCCGCGGTGCCGAAGCCGGGCAGAGCGCGGCTCCCCGTCAGATCATTCGAAAACGACGTCCGAGACGGACACGAAGAACTCACCGGTCATCTGCTGCTCCTGGTCGAGGTGGTCGCAGCACCTCTCTGGGTTGCCGGTGGTGCAGACACCGCCGTGCCCGCCCCAGACGTTCACGATCGCGTGGCGGCCCCTCTTGCGTCCGGCCAACGCCGCCGTGGTCCAAGCCTGTTCGGGGTCGCGACCGTGGACGACCACCATGAACGGAGTCGGCTCCAGGTCGGCCCAGGACAGCGGGGCCGAGGCGTTCCAGCCGTCCCTGGTGACGAAGAACTGGTACGTCCACGTCGGCCCGATGTGGTTGGCGGTGTGCTCGTAGGAGAAGGTGAGGTCCTGGGCGCCGGCGTCGAGGGCGGCGGTGGGCCAGTCACCCACGAGGTCCAGGCCCGCGAAGCGAGGGTTGCCCGCGGAGGCCACCTTGCCGACATCGCCGCCGGTGCTGAACTTCCGGTACTCCAGGTAGTGGCCGTGCCGGTTCCACGGGTAGTCCGCGCACATCCGCTCCTTGCCGGGGACGACTTCCGACCACCAGACGTCCGGAGCGCAGGATGCACGGACCTGGTCGCAGAAGGCGCTCGTGCAGGCGTGGCCCCCGCCGCCCTCCGCGGACTTCAGGGCGAGCAGGGAGCGGCCCGGCGGGTCGGCCATGTTGCCGTGCATCGGCTGCGCGACGTCCCCGCTGCGGTCGTCGGACACCGCGATGGGGATCGGCTGGTACGGGTCGTCGGACCGGCCGGGAACGGTGCACTCCTCGGAGAGCGGGCTCCAGCTGCCGTCGCCGCGCCGGGCCCGGATGCTGACCTGGTAGGTGTCGCCCGGATCGGTTCCCAGAGTGACCCAGTGGTTGGCGGCGAGCTTCCAGCCGCCCCACCAGGTCGGCCAGTCCAGATAGAGGGTCTGGGCGGGTTGTCCGTTGAGCCACACCTCGTACTCGTGCGGGTACGGAGCCCGGCCGTCGTCCCAGTCGGGCGGGGTGGTGTCACCGCCGGAGTTGCCTCCGGTGGTCCATCGCAGGGAGATGCCGTGGAGGACCTCGGAGCCGTCGGTCCGGTAGGTCGTGGCGGCCGTGAGGTCCTTCGGGTCGTAGTAGTCGCCGTTGACGGGAGTACTGGAGTTGGGGGTCACCCGCAATCACCTCGGTCTTTCAGGGCAGCGAAAAGCTGGCAGAGGACGGAAGGGTGCTCTCCAGTCCCTCACCCCCGGCTCCCTGAAGCCACCCGGATTAGCCCCAACGGGTGACGTTTCAGCGCCGGGCAGACCTTGCCGCGTAGGCGGCCCCCTCCGGAGCTCGTGCCCAACCTGCGCGAGCGTCGTCGGCTCGTGCTGGAGCACCGCAGCGCCGAGGCCGACATGCGGGATGGGACGGCCACCCGCAAACACGCTGGCACCGCTCGCACCCCGCCGGTCCCCAGGCACGCCGACCCTGCTCCCGCGTCAGCCCGACGGGCGGGAGCGCTTCATAGGCCGTCGCTCGTGCAACAACCCCGCCGTGCAGCGGTCGGCGTCGTCGGCGGGCGGCTGGACACCTACGGCCCGGGCACGCCCGGTGGGCAGGTGTTCTGCAGGAGCGTGCTCGGGCACGCCGAGGTGGAGGCTGAGCGTGATAGGCGCGGGTGCAGCCGCGCTCTGCCGAACCTCGGTCGTAGGGGCTCTGCCGCAGCAAATCCGGCATTTACTGCGGCAGGCCTACAGGCCGCCAGACACCGAAAGTCCGTTGACCCCGACCACGAAGCGGAATCGCCGCTACGGCCATCCGCTGCCCCACTACCCCTCTGTGTCTCGCCGACCCGAGGCCGGAACATCACACTGAGCCACTCGTCACTTCGCGGCAGCTCCGGGAGCACGCCCAGGCCCCACTCGCCCCGTCAGGAGTTTTGACAGCTACGCCGGTTCCCTGTTTCGCTCCTACCGGGCCCCCGGTTCCAGCACTCCCGCGGGCGAAGCCCGACCTTGTCGTCCCGTCAACCAGGGCGCTCATCGGCCAAGGCTCCACGCCCGCATGACGACCCCACCCCACATGCGATGAACCGCGAAGCGGCCATGACGGCCTCCGGGTCCCGGGACAGCTCGCTGCTCCGGCCGGCCGGAGCCCCGGCACTCAGGCGCGCTGGGCGGCGTCGTACACGGCCCGCGCGGTCTTGTCGAGCGTCGGCCCGTACATCGGGGTGCCGCCGTCGCCCTTGCCGTGGCTGTTGACCGAGACCACGGTGCCCTTGCCAGTGGCGGAGTCGAAGCCGGCGAGCCAGGGACCGCCGCTCGCGCCGCCGCCGAGGTCGCACGGGACGCGCTGCTCGCCCTCGGGGGCGCGCTGAGAGGTACCGGCGCAGTACAGCAGTTCCTCGCCCCGCTGGGGAGAGGTCGCCGGATAGCCGAAGGCGGTGACCCGTTCACCGGCCGGACGGCTGAAGGCGATGTTCTGCGCCCCCACTGCGTCGGTGAGCCGCTTCCCGTACGCCGGGGTGGCGACGACCATCGCCGCAATGTCATTGACGGTGTCCTCGGCCCAGGAGCGCGGTGTCATGGTCGCCTTTACGGCATAACGGCCGTACGGTGCCTTGCCCTTGGCGTAGCCGGGGACGAAGACAATGTCGCCGTAGGTGTTGACGGGCGAGGAGCCGAGGCGCGCGCAGTGAGCGGCGGTCATGATCACTGAGTGGTTGCCGCTGGTGACGGCGCTCGCCGTGCACCAGGTGTCCTGCCCCCTGGAGTCGACGAAGAAGAGCCGGCCGATGCTGGAGATGGCCTTGCCGGTCCAGGGCTTGCTGAGCGGACCGGTCGGCCCCAGGTCGACGGCGCGGCTGACCTGCTTCATGCGCGCGGGCGTCCAGTACGAGAGGGCGGCGGCCCGTTCCGCCGCCGTGTAGGTGACCGTGCTGACTTGCCCAGTTCCGGCGGCGGCCGCCGCGGGTAGGGCCGGGGCCGCCAGGGGGCCGGCCAGGGCCAGCAGGGCGGTGGCGAGACCGGAGACGGTTCGGCGCGTGCCTCGGGACGGGCTGGGCGACAAGGGGTGTCCTCTCGGATGATCGGGATCGGGCTGTCACCGGGAAGGATGCGATTCCGGCGAGTGGCGTGCATCCGCCGCATGATCTTTCGTGGCAACGGCCGTCTCGTCCACGGTGATGTTCTTGCGGAATCGCCCTGGCCTGGTCGCGCCGCCCGGCCCGCGCCGCCCCCGACCACCTGGTCGTGTTCGACCGCATCGAACGGTATGGCGAGGTGTCGGCGAGGCGCCTGTTCACCGGCCATCGAGTGACCCAGGTGCAGGTGCAGGTGTAGGTGTAGGTGTAGGTGTAGGTGCGGGGCCTGCCTGGCCCAGGGAACCTGAACCTGGGCTGCCCTCCGTGGGGGCGGGCGTGAGCGAGCAGGTGTTCGCCGCGTCGATCTGGCTAGGGTCGTGCTGCTCGCCGCGGTGGAGGCGGTGAGGAAGGCGAGGGCACCGTCCTCGTCCCATCTACCGGAAGGCACGCAGACCATGAACAGCCAAGGTGACCGTTGGGCGGAACTGACAGGCGGACAAGCCGGAGAGGAGTACGCCCGGCGGTTTGCGCGGCTCGCTGAATCAGGCCACGACATCCACGGCGAGGCCGCCTTCTGCGACGCGCTGCTGAAACCCGCCGCCCGGATCCTCGATGCCGGCTGCGGCACCGGGCGGATCGCGATCCGACTCGCCGAGCTGGGTCACCTCTGCACGGGCGTGGACCTCGACCGCTCCATGCTCGCCGTCGCCCGCCGCGACGCCCCCACGCAAGAATGGCTCCACGGTGACCTGGCACACCTGGACCGCCTCGGTCTGGAACCCGGCTTCGACCTGGCGCTCGCCGCCGGGAACGTCATCCCCTTGCTGGCCCCCGGTACCGAACCGGCTGTTGTGCGGCAGCTTGCCGCAGTACTGCGCCCCGGCGGACTGCTGATCACCGGCATGGGACTGGACGCGGAACACCTGCCACTGCCGGAACCGACAGTGACGCTGACGGAGTTCGACCACTGGTGCACGAAGGCCGGACTGACGCTGCGGCAGCGCTTCGCCACCTGGGCCGGCGACCCTTACCGTCCAGGCGGCGGCTATGCCGTCAGCGTGCATACCCGCCCCACCGCCTGAACCCGATACCGTCCTCCGCCGGCCTTGCCCCTGGGCGCATCACGTTGGCTGAAGCGACGGTACGCAGCGGGAGGCTCGGCGCGAGCCACTCCCGCGGGTGCGGGACGACGGTTGAGCGGCGACGGCGGCCCAGCCAGCGACCGGACCACCCTCGCAGCCGCGCAGCAGGCCATCGTCACCGACCGGTCCGCGGCCCTGGCCACCCTCCACCTCACCCGACGGGGCAGCTGTTGGACTCCCGCGTCGAACAGCCTGGGCTTCTCCGGCGGGCCCGCGCCAGTTGAGAGCACGCAAAGGCCCCGGCTGGACGGGGGAGACCAGCCGGGGCCGTAAGGCGGTGACGGGCGGAGGGCGGTCGCCTCTCGGCGGAAGGCTCCATGGGGCTTCAGCCGGACGATCGTCCCCATGGGCTATAGGTGAGGCCCGGGGACACTGTCCCCTCCACCAGCCACGTATAGGTGAACGGTCAACTGTTTCGGGTTGTTCCCGCGCAGTCCCGACGGCCGGTGTGAGCTGAGGAACATCCCTCGTCGGAGGCCTCAGCTGAGACGGTCGGCGACCAGAGCGAACTCGGCGTGGCGGCACTGCAGCCAGCGGCGCGGACGGCTCCGTACCGCGCGATCCCGATGTACGGGTCATTCGGCTCGCTGCGCCCTCGCCGCGTCCGTCGGAGCCGGCGGGGGGAGGCGAAGCGGATGTACCACCATCGGTGGCCGGTGCGGATGCACAAGGTCAGGCAGTGGTATCCCAGCCTCCAGGAGCACCGGGTGATCTGGCGCGGCCCGTACATCAAGGGGCCCGCCGGCGCCCCGCCGGTGATAGGGGAGAAGGCCTACCTCGTGGACTCGTAGCTCCGTGGGCAAAATCGGCGGCTCATCCTCTGGGCCGACCCAACTCCTCCTCGATGCGGACAAGTTGGTTGGATTTCGTCGTGCGGTCGGCGCGGGTGAGCGAGCCGGTCTTGATCTGGCCGCAGCCGGTGGCGACGGGAGGTCGGCGATGGTGGTGTCCTCGGTCTCGCCGGAGCGGTGGGACATGACGACCGTGTGCGTAGCCTCGTTCGCCGCGCCTGGACCACTCACCGCTGGGACGACCGCCCCACCCGGCGACCATGACCCCGCACTCATCTGTGCGAGTTCTCACCAGCTCAAAGGAGAACGGGCTCTGTCCCTTGGGCTGGATGCTGTTGGTGATCTCAGGGTGCTGTTGTGGGGTACGGGATGTGGAAGGTGTCAGGATGCCTGGACCAGGGTGGCCAGGGGAGTTTGTGCGGCGTCGGTCGCGGAACGCGACAGGTACAGCGTGGTGTGGAAGTAGCCGTGGGTCTCCCTGGCCTGCGGATCCTCGCCGGCTGCGGTCACCGCGTCGATCGCGTACCGCTGCTCCTGCTCGCTGGTGAAGCGGCGTTGCGGAAACGTGTGGGGGGCGGGCTTTCTCGGTCCTGAGGCCGTACGGCTCCAGGCACTCGGCGATGCGGCGGTAGGAGTGGGTCCGCAGTACGAATGCAGCGACCCATACCGGGCCGTGGACACAGTCCAGGAGCGGCTCGAAGGTGAGGGGAGTCAGGAAGCTGGCTCCGCCGGTGACGGTGATGAGGCGGGTGTGGCGGGCGGCCTGGCGCAGGGCCGGGCTGGGCGGCGCGGTCTCCAGATTCTCGGCGAACCCCTCGTCCAGCAGGCCGACAGCGCGTGCGTAGGAGACGGCATGGGGGGCGGCGTCGAGTCCGATGACGCGGGCCGGGTCCGGGCGCCGGTGCGCCGCGTAGTAGGCCCGGTCCCATTCGATCAGTTCTGCGGTGGTCAGCTCGGTGGCCTGCGGCGATGTGTAGTGGGCGTACAGGTCCTCCAGGGTGAGCTCGTGGTTGAGCAGAGCGGCGTTGATGCCGTAGGAACAGCACAGGTCCAGTACCGTGGCCGGGCCTGCGGGCCTGCACGCTGTGAGCATGCGGCGGAAGACCGGCTGAGCATGATGAGGGGTCTGGTATTCCCAGGGACGCAGCTCACGAAAGTATGCGCGAGGGTCCGGCTGGTCGTAGATGCCGTCGAACGGAGTCATGGCTCCTGTAGCGAGGGCGGGCGTCTGCCGGGAGTTGCTGACCACGGGTGCTTGTGAGCCGTTCGACCGTGCATGGGTCATCACGTGTTCCCTCTCGCCCTGATCCGGAACTGCTCTCCGACAACAACCAGGGCGCGTATCGGGTCGTGATCAATGAACGGGTTCTCCCCTAGTGCTGATCTTCGATCCGGTAGATCGTCTTGCGTGACGCGTGCGCAGCTGACCGATGTGGAGTGGGAGTTCTTCGAGCCGTACCTGCCGATCGGCGAGTATGGCCCATACCCCGAGCGGTTGCGCCAGCAGTTCGAGGGCGTGGTCTGGCGGTTCAGGACCGGCGGGCAGTGGCGGGAGATGCCGCAGGAATTCGGTGCCTGGTCGACGGTGTCCAATCGTTTCCGGCAGTGGCGTGACGCCGGCGTGTTCGAGGCCCTGTTGGAGGGCCTGATCGCGGAGTCCGCGAAGCCGGGTGAGGTGGATCTGTCGCTGGTCGGTATCGACTCCACCACCATGCGGGCCCATCACGATGCCGCCGGGATGCACACGAGCCAGGACGTGCTCGCCGCTTTGGAGAAGGCTGCCGCCGAAGAGGAGGAGGCCAGGTCGAAAGGGGCGGTCCAGAGGGACGAAACGGGCAGGACGGTGGTGCCGATCCCGAGCGGGACGAGCGGCGACGCGTCCGGCGCCGGCGCAGGGTCCGGCTGAAAGCCGCTCTGCTGGGGCGCTCCCGGGGCGGGCAGACCAGCAAGGTCCATCTCGCCGCCGACCGCAAGTGCCGACCGTTGGCGTTCGTCTTGACCGCGGGACAGGCGGCCGACAGCCCACAGTTCATCCCGGTGCTGGGGAAGATCCGGGTCCGCGGCCCAGTGGGGCGGCCTCGCACCAGGCCGGACGCGGTCGCCGGGGACAAGGCGTACTCGTCCCGTGGCAACCGCGCCCACCTGCGCAGGCGCGGCATCAAGGCCGTCATCCCGGAGAAACGGGACCAGGCCGCCAACCGGACGACGAAGGGCCGCAGAGGGGGACGCCCCGTCGACCACGACGCCGAGTTCTTCAAGGAGAGGAACACCGTCGAGCGCCTGATCAACAAGCTCAAGGCGTGGCGGGGCATCGCGACCCGCTACGACAAGACCCCGGAAAGCTACCTCGCCGGGCTTCACCTGCGTGCCTCGGTGATCTGGATCAAAGACCTCACCCGAACCAGAGCCGAGAGTCTCGCAGGTCACCGAGGGGCGTAGCTTGTCGGGATCGCAGTTGTGGGCTCTCAGCGGCAGTCGCATTCCCGGATGTCGGGATTTCGGTGGCCCGCTGCCACCCGGGGCGTGGGGATTGTGCGCCGCCGGCGTGGTGGCGGCCAGCGGCCTCAGGCGAGGGCGGCGACGAGCAGGGTGAAGGCGGCGATGATGACGGCGACGCGGAGGTAGTGGAAGCGGAGCCAGCGGTTCATTTGCTCCTTCCAGTCCTCGGGCCGGTTCTCGGGGGTCCACGTCTTGTTCCGGTTGTTGATCGGGACGAGCAGCAGGAGCGACATGATCACGCTCAGGATCAGCAGCGCGGCGGCGATGACGACCAGGCCGGCGCCGTGGTGCGGCCATCCGGCGATGGCCCAGAGCGCGCTCAGGACGAGCGAGCCGATGTACCAGAACGGCATCAGGGCGCCGAGCATCCGGCCCCCGTGGGCGTGGCCGAGTTGGCCACTGTCCTCGGGGAGGGCGTTGAGGATCGGGTTCATGACGAAGGCGACGGCGAATTCCACCCCCACCATCAGGCCGACGACCACGGTGGTGAAGACCTCAAGTGCGGTGAGCATGACTGCCCCTCCTGGAATCTAGTGCCGCTAGATGATGAGGCAACGCTAGTACTGCTGCCGCTTGATTGTCTAGCGGTGCTAGAATCGAATCATGTCGGTACAGGAACGCAAGGAGCGCGAACGGGCGGTCCGCGAGCGCCTCATCGTGGCGACGGCCCGCGAACTCGCCGAGCAGCAGGGCTGGGACGCGGTCACCACCCGTCGGCTCGCCGAGCGCATCGAATACAGCCAGCCCGTCCTCTACAGCCATTTCCGCGGCAAGCGCGAGATCATCGGCGCCGTCGCCCTCGATGGCGCCGCCGAGCTGGCCGCGGTGGTGCGGGCCGCGGCCTCCGCCGCGGACGGCCCGCGCGAGCGGGTCGCCGCCCTCGCCCGCGCCTACCTCGACTTCGCCGAGCGCAACCCGGCGGTCTACGACGCCATGTTCCAGCTCGACGGCGGCCTGGCGTTCGCGGACGAGGACACCCCGGAACCTCTCAAGGACGCCTTCGCTGCGCTGCTGGAGAGCCTGGGCGAGGTCGCCGGGGATGGCGTCCACCCGGGGCTGTTCACCGAGCTGTTCTGGGCGGCCCTGCACGGGGTGGCGACGCTGACCCGGGCGGGACGGCTGCCGCCGGAGTACCTCGAGCCGAGGGTGGAGCTGCTGGTGGACCGGCTCGCCATCGCCTGACACCCCCTCCCGGCGGGCACTTGGCTGGGGCCCTCGGGCCCCGCCACTGCCGGCCTGCGGCACCGCTCTTGGTTACTCGCGCCCACACGGCGCAGCCGCAGACCGCTGGGCCCCGTACCCCAGACGGGCACCCGCCCCGGAAGCTGCGATGCTCATTGATCACGACCCGATACGCGCCCTAGTGGGCGACGGGACTGGTTGGGAACAGCGCGGAGACGAAACCAGCCAGGCGCGCCTTCGGTACTCGCGTAGAAGATCACCAACAGGGTCTGGGCTGTGCGGGCCTCTTGCCCGCGAGGCTGACGGCCGTCGACGGCGGTGGGTTACGGCATTGCCGCGAATCGCTCCCGGTGGTCGCGTGCCCACTGCTCGAACGTGCCCGCCGGTCGGCCGAGCACCCGCGGCACGTGGTCGGTGACGTAGGCCGCGCCGTCGGCGCGCGCCCAGCCGATGCCGGTGTTCAACGCGGGGCGGCGTCCCGCCGCGACCCCAGAGCACCTGCCTGACCGGCTCGATATCCGCGCTGGCGAGAACGCCCGGATCGTCGAGGACGAAGCCGCCTGCAGCTACTGCAGCGCCTCCCCGCCCTGCACGCCGGCCTCGTCCAGGCTGCCGCCGGCAGCGACCGCTACGAGGCGCGGCGCGGCGTCGAGATCGGCCACCGCCATCTGTTCGACGCCGCAGACCTGCTCCAGCGCCACGACACCCGCTCGGTCTCCAGCGAGCCCATCGCCCGGGAGCGGCTGATGCTGCAACTCGTCGTCCAGACCCGCCAGATCGTCATTCCCACGCAGGGCGATGCGGCGGCTGCCCGGCACGACCGATTCGACGGGCAGCCGCGGCTGGGTCCGTATCCGCCCGGGCCTTGCCCGCGGCCCCAGCCATCAGCCGAGCACACGACCTTCGTCCCGCCGACGAAGGAGGAAACGCACATGCTCCAGGACGGTTCCGACCAGTCCACCCGCGAGGTGTACCTGCTGTGCTGTTCGCGCACGAGGCCTACTACCCGGCCGCCGCCCAGGAGATCAACACCCCGCTCGTCGCCGCAGCCTCTCTGCTGCATCCCCGTGTCCGGCAGCCCGACGGCGCCCGCATCTAAGACCGCCTCACCCGCGGCCGCCGGCCAGGCGAGTCCTGCCGCTTGCCACGCTTACTTACGAATTAGACGGCGGTAAGCGCTGGCCGGAGGTCGGCGATTGGGAGGCGATCACCGCCGCGGATCTGCTCCAGCTCGTCCGGGACCGTGAATGCGATGCCCTCAGCCTGGGCCTGCCGGGCATCGCTCGCGCCCTGGTGTGCTCCGGCCCGTACAGCGAGGTACGCGTTTACGACCCGGTGGCTGGGCGACATCAGGCGTACGGGCCTGCCGAACGCATCGAGGTTCTGGTCGAGGTCGGCAGGCAACTGGCCCGGGCGGAAGCCGGGTGCGTCCTCTGACCGGGTGACGGCCTGCTGGTTCCCACCAGCCGCAGGGAAGCCGAGTGATGTTCGGCTACGAGCGTGCGAGGTCTGGGCTGCCCTCCGCAGACTTCTCGGCGCGCACGCCCCAAGCGCCACAACCGCCACAGGTCAGTCCGGGCAGAAGGAGCCGGTTGCCGGTCTTGTTGTTGCGGACGGCGGCGTTCGCGGCCGAGTACCGGCCCTTGGCGACGGTCTTCGCCGTCGCGTTCGTTGACGCCGCTGTCTGCGACGCGGCCGGCGCCTCCACAACCAGCTCAGTCAGGCGCGAGCACCGCCACAAGAGGACGAGCATCAAAAATGAGCGTTCCTTGCTGGGCAGGCGCCAACCCCGGCGGCCGCTGCATCAACTCTGGTGCGCGGGCGTGTGGCGGCCTGAGATCCAGGTGATCCCCGATCAGCGGTGGCCGGTGGCCAGGATGACGAGGAACTGGCCGCCGCCCGCCTCGATGTCGGCGGTCACCGGCAGCCCCGGTACCAGTCGGGAGAACCGGTCCACCAGCCAATCCGCCGCTTCCTGGGCGTCCTGCCTGGTCGGACAACGGCCCACCATCTCGCGGCCCCCCTTGCGCTCCAGCCTCGCGGCAACGGTGATCAGCGGCGCGGGTTCGACCACGTACAGGCGGTCGGGCCAGGCGATGACCACCTTGACCGCGCCCTTGCGGCTGTTGCACCCGCGGTGCGCGAGCCGCTCGGCGACCTTGGCCTTGCGGTCGGCGGTCCGGCTGTCAACGCTGGGCCCTTGCGGGTCGTTCACCGACTTTTCGGGGTCGACCGGTTCGTCGCACACCCAGCACTGCCAGCCGTCGCGCTCAGCTACATCATCAAGGAGACTCACCCGAGCAAACTAGCCTGCCCAGCTGTCACCCCGCGCACCAGGGCCTCGGCAATGAGGCCGGGTACGCGGTCGCCCTGCACCACCTGAAGTCGATCATCGACCGATACGCCCCGTTCACCGCCGGCTACAAGCCGCCGGAGGGGGCCGCCTCACAGCCCCCGCCTGGCAAGGCCCAGGAGGAGCCCGAGTCCGACACCGCAGCGCCCGCCGCTCCGGTCGCCGCGGAGTCGTACGACAAGCTCACCGCGCGGGCGGATCAGCGTCGCTAAGAGGCTTTTCACCCCGTCTGGCGCTGGTACTTCGACGGTGACAGCGGGCCGTATCGGGCGGGCATCGATGCCTTCACGTACTTCGCGGAACTCGGCCCGGACCCGAACCGGACACCCGGCGACCTGCTGAAATGGCTCAACACTCACGACGGCAAGAACCTGACGGCGTCACTGGGCCTTCGGGGTCGGCTCAATGACGTGTATCGCCTTGAACTTCGGCAGGGCCTTGTCGGCGTACTTCTCGTCGGCGTTGTGCGCCTTGAACGCCTTCCAGGCGAGTTGCTCATCATCCAGCGCCTTGTTGCTCTTGTTCCCGATGAGTGCCGCCACCCGGTCCTTGACGTCCGTCCGTCCGAGCGTCATGCCCTCGTCGTCTTCGGCGGCCTGCTTCATCTTCGCCCCGACCTGCGGCAGCGACTTCTCGACCGCGTGACGCAGCCAGGCCGCCTGGTCCTCACCCCAGTGCGGCTTACCCCGCTTGGTGTCCATGATCTTCTTCTGCTCGGCGACGTAGCGCGCCGCCGACCGCTCACCGATGCCGATCCCCGCGCCCGCGCCGGCCTTGGCCAGCCGTTCCACGACCTGCCGGTCGCCGACCACGGCGGCGAGGCCCTGGCGTTCCTGGTCGGTGAGGTCCGCGACCGTGGCGGCAGGCGGGGGCCTTTTCTTCTTGTCCTTGGCCTTTTCCTTGCGCCATTCCGCGAGGGCCCTTTTGTTCGCGGGCGCCAGGGCCTTCTTGAGCTCCGTGGGAGTGGCCTGTGCCGCGAGTTTCTCCGCGCTCAGTTTGTTCAGCTCCGCGATGTTCTCCGGCCGCTCGGGAAGCCCGGTGATGACCTCGCTGCGCCAAGCGCCGAACTTCCGCATGCGTTCGAGGTCGGCGTCGTCAAGTCCGGTCTTCGAGAGGTTCGCCGAGACGGTCCGGTCCGCCTTCGCCTGGTCGAGTGTGGTTCCTGTCGGAAGTGCCATCACGGCCTGCCAGACCGCCTTGACCGCTGCCGTGCACTCCTTGGCGGCTGCCAGCTCGTCCGTGGTGAGGCCGAACTTGTCGCGGAGTTCCTTGTGTCGCCCCAGCAGGTCGAGCGTCCAGACCAGCGTCGCCTGCACCCTGCTCCGGTAGCTGGCCCGGGTTCCCGAACTGGTGTCGTAGGACGATTCCGTGACGGGCTTGTCCGCGCCGCCGACCTCCATCTCCACGATCACGCGCAGGATGTCCGCGATGAGCCGCTCGATCTGCTCGGGCGTGCGCTCCGCCTTGGCTGCGGTGGCGGTCGCCGGCGCGCCGCCCCCGGCCCGCTGGATCGTCACCATGCCCAGGTGGCCGTGCACGCGTTCCGCCCTGGGCGCCTCGGCCCATGTCTGGCGCCCGGTCAGGAGCCGTGTCACCGCCGTGTTGCCCGCCAGTCGCTGCAACTCCAGCAGCGAGGCGTGCCCCCGCGCCGGCCCACCCTGGCGGAGCCCCCGCCGACCGGTCCGCTCAACGTCGTCCGAGCGCACTGCGGGGGCGTGCTGGGTGGTTTGCCCCCGGCGTCGCTCCTCCATGCCGTCAGTATTCCCCGGACCACCGCCAGCGGCACGACCCGTCCCCGCCCGCTGCCGAGGACTGCCCTTTCGGGTAGGTCGCGCCTCCCCTTCGGCCGTAGTACGAACGGCTGCAGCCCTGAGTAGTGGGTGTGCCCGTCGCTGTGCGAGGGGTGGACAACGCGTGGCCGTACAGCCGGACCAGACGTGGCAGGAAGTGTCCACGCTGGGTGATCAACCGGCCCAGCGGAGCACCGGCGGGCTCTTCGGCTCGCTGCCGCGGGTGACCTGGCACCAAGACGGTCTGTGGCGGCGGCAGATGGCCCGGTCCTTCGACGACCTGGCCGCCGACTGCTCGTCCAGCGCCGAGGTCGAGCCGCGCAGCACGGGCGAGGAGATGGCCCTGCACCTCGGCATCGCCCGGGCCCAGGACCTGACGCGCAACCGGCTGCGGCTCGTGCGGGACACTGTGGCTGGCCTGCCCGAAGACCGGGCGGACTTCGACTGGGGCGCCGGTTCCGACGTCCTCCTTCGGGACCACGACCTGCTGATGTTGTTTTCGACAACAGTCGTTGCCGGGATCAGAGGACCCCGGCAACGGCATCCGTCCGGCCATGGGCATGGTCAACCCCGCCCCGAACGAGTGGTTCGCCACGTTCGACCAGGGCCGTGACCCTGACCGGGGCTTCCGCTACCCGCGCCCGCGGCCTGCTGCCGAGCGCGCCGCACCTAGCGTCGAGGCGGCCTCTCCTGCGTGTCGAGCAGAAGGTCCCGCACGTTTCATGGTTGTCGTCTGGGCGTCCAGTCCGGTCGCCAAGGTCACCGAGCGCGTCCGTAGGGCATGCGGAGTTGAAGGTGAGGCAGTCGGGGCGTGGGCCGGGACTGGAGCCAGGGGCGGCCGGAGATCACTCCATGGAATGCCACCGGTTGCGCAGGGGTGCGGCCCCCGCGCCTTTGGCGAGGGAACCGTCCGGGTTGCGGTTGGGCATGCCGACGAGCTGCCGCTCGACCGGGCTGAGGGCGAGATCGACCGGCAGGTCGGTGGCAGGGTCGTCAACAGGTTGGAGCCACCGGTAGCCGTACTGGAGCATCAAGGCGATGCGGGGACGGCCGGAGAGGTTGACGCCGCTGGCATGCCAGGTGCGGTTCTCGAACAGCACGGCGTCGCTGTCCTTGAGGTCGGGCGTGAGCGCTCCGGCGGGATCGGCCGCGCCGTCGGGGATGCCGGGATCCTCGGTGAGGAGGTGGCTGCCCGGCAGGAATATGGTGAGCCCGCAGTCGCCGGTGATGGGGGTGAGGTAGTGGGCGACTTTGATGGCCATGCGCGGCGTGTGGGCGAAGCCGAGGTCTGCGGTCACGCCTTACATGTCGCGGTGCCAGCCGGGGAGTTCGGGGGTGCGGATGGTGCGCGGGGGCCGGAGGGCAGGGCGATCAGATGGGCGGAGAGCAGGTGGAGGTTGGGGCTCAGCAGGCCGACGACGGTCGGGAGGGTGCGGGGGTTGGCCAGCAGGGGCAGGAAGGCACGGTCGAGGTTGAGGCAGCCGCGGAAGCCGGCCGACTGGTCCCAGGGTGCCGCTCAGGTCGTGGCCACGAACCGGGAGAACGGCTACCCGGCCCCCACGACAGTCGAGATCGCCCGCAGCCTCACCCGGGCCGTGCTGTTCATGGCCGACGACGAGGCGTTCGCGCCGATCGTCCGCTACATGCGTACCTACCGCGAGCTACGGGTGCCCGTCGTGCCGGACGGCAAGGGCCGCTACGGCCGGCTCGACGCCATGATCTGGATGCCAGGCGGCCCGGACATCGTCGTGGAGATCGATTCCGCACCCAACGCCTCTTCCGCGCAGAAGCTCGCCTTCGCCCGTGACGCGGGCGCCCACCCGCTATGGGTCCGCTTCGGGTTCGGCGGCATCGAATAGATCGACGGCGTGATGGTCCTCGACATCCGCGACGCCGTGCGCGGCGTGTGCGAAGCGGGAAGCTGCGGCTGAGCCACGCAGGCCAGGCACCCTGGCCGAAGGTCCTTCGCGTCCTCCGCCCGGGCGCACCGTTCCCCGCCGCGATGGCGAGCACCGCCACGGCGCGTCCCAGCCTGGAACATTGCGCCCCGTCCGCTGGTAAGGGCAGCGGCAGGCTGGGCAGGTGCGAGTGCCGCAGCCGGAGTTCTTGGGGAGCATTGCCGCGACCGTCGGCGGAGGCCTGCGTCGGGCGGGCGACCGTGAGGTTCTGACCGCGTTCACCGTCGAATGTGTCAGAGCACGAGAAGAGTGAGCTGACGTGTTCCGGGTAACTAACCCCGACCGTCCGAAGGACACGCCGCCGCGTGACTACATGAACATCCTCACCCGGCTCGTGACCGTCCCGGGCCACCTTCTGAAGATCGGTGAACCAAGGGTGCGGGCTGCCAGCATCGCGAAGGGAGATCTTCTTGCGCCTACGCATCCGCATCGACCGCGACCCCGACCCCGACCCCTGGACCGGGCCCCCGGCCGTCATCCTGACCGACACCCCCGATCCCGACTGCCCGTACTGTCACGGTGGCGGCGAAGTCAGGGGAGCCCCCATAGTCGCTGACGCGGACTGCAGCTGGTTCTGCACGTGCTGGGACCCCAATCGCCGCTGGACCCTGCTCCCGCTTCCCCGCCGAACCCCGCCCCCCCGGCGACGACCCCGACCAGTCACCCTTCCCGCCACCGTGACCCTGGCGCGGCTGACCGCCCGCGCCTGGGCTGGCTGGCCCCGCAGGCCTGCCCCGCGCCGGGAAGACCAGCGCGCGCACCCGGGCCGCGTCCACGTCATGCTGGGTCTCACCCCCGCAAACGCAGGTCCACGGTCTACGCCGTGATCTCCGTACGAGGGACAGAGTGCGGCGATGGCCGCGAGGATGACAGGGCGGGCCTCACCTTCATCAGCGAGATCAAGCACGCCCCAGGCTTTGGCGCGCCCGGTCGAGGCCCTGTGCCGCCAGGCGGAAATCCTCACGCCCACGGCGGCAAGGGAGCCCGCCCCCACAGTCGGCGTGGTCCAGCAGTGACGGTGCCGCTGGACCACGCGCTCCCCTCAGCGGCGGATATGGATGCGGACCTGGACGGTGCCGCCGGCCGCTGCGGCTCCGAGACCGATCACCGGGGCTAAGAAGTGCCCGGCTGAAGAAGGCAGCGATCAGGAGTCGAATCGGTGTTCCATTTGCGCCGGATGGCGGGTTAAGGTCGTGTTCCGTGAGGATCTTGTACGGAGGTGCCCGGTATGGAGAGCAGCGCGTCCGCCCGCCGGGGCCGCCCCCCGGGCCCTCGGACCGCCGAGGGTGAGCTGACGAGTCGCCAGTCGGCCATCGTCCGCTGCATCACGGAGTCGGTCGACCGTCAGGGGTACCCGCCGTCGATGAGGGAGATCGGCCAAGCTGTGGACCTCGCCAGCACGTCCTCGGTCGCCCACCAGCTGATGTCCCTCGAGCGCAAGGGCGTCCTCTACCGCGATCCGCACACCCCTCGCGCCTACCGGGTGAGGCCCTCGTGGGCGCCCGACCTGGGAAGCAGGAGCGAGGCGCCGGTCGACGTGCCGCTCGTCGGACGGATCGCCGCCGGCGCACCGCTGCTCGCCGAGGAGATGGTCGAGGACGTCTACTCGATGCCCCGCCAGATCGTGGGCGACGGTGAGCTGTTCGCCCTGACCGTGGTCGGCGACTCCATGATCGACGCTGCGATCTGCGACGGCGACATCGTCACCGTGCGGAAGATGGACAGCGCCGACCACGGCGACATCGTCGCCGCGCTCCTGGACGACGAGGCCACCGTCAAGGTTCTGCGCCGGCAGGACGGGCAGGTGTGGCTGATGCCCCGCAACCCCGCCTATCAGCCGATCCCCGGCGACCAAGCGCAGATTCTCGGCAAGGTCGTCGGCGTCCTGCGCCTCCTTTGAACGACCCGGCCTGCAACGACGCCGGACGGGGTAGGGACGGCCAAGAGCCGTCGACCGACTCGCACTCCAGCTCAGCCAAGCCGAAACGGCCGACCGGCGTGTGGATAAGGCGAAGAGCGCCGGAAGCAGCCGACCGAACCGGGACGACCTCGCGCCCGCCGAATACCAGCGGCGGCTCCACGCGTACGTGCAGACGCCCGAGTACAAGGCATCCGACCGCGAGCTCCGGGGCGCTGTGGTCCTGAGCAAGGCACACGACGCCGCCCTGTTGCGCGCAGCCCACGAACTGCTCGCCCGACGCTCGACCTGGCGGGCCTGCAACTGCTGCAAATCCTCTTCGACGCCGCGCGGGTGCACGGCACCGAGGTGCGCCTCGCGCCCGTGGTCGTTCCGGTGGTACTGGGACGGCCCGGTCTTCACGAGGGGGCCGGACGTGGCCGCTCTGCTGGAGGCGCAGGCCGACCGTGATCGGCCGCTCGGCCGGCTGCCTCTGGCCTGAAGAGCCCGCGCGGGTATGGGGCAGGAGAGCGGGATCATCGGGGGAGGGCGGGAGGGCCGTCTGGTAGGCCACGAAGAGGTTCCTCTGGCCAGGCGAAATGGCCGTCTTGCCACCAGCTATGCAGATCACGCCGGCGCAGGTCCGTGGCGGGGATCTCCCGGTCGTGGACAAGAGTGGCGTCCGGGCGCCCTCCGACGATCTCGATGTCGTTGTCCACCGAGGAGCGGAAACGAATGTCCGGTTTCTCGAGAGAGGCAAAGCCGATGTTCTTCGGCCGCCGGTTGCCATGCAGTCGCGTCGACACCACTGTGAACAGGGGATAGCCGCCATCGCTGCCGGCCACTCTCAACTCGACCCCAGCGGTACGGAGATGACCGTTGATGATGCTGACGGCCTTCTCCTCGAAAGGTCTTCCGTCGACCAGTCTCCGGGGTTGCGGAAGACATGCCGTGCGATGCGATCCCTCAGTGTCACCGGCCGCCTCCCGTTCAGCAGCAGGCCCTCAAGCTCCTGGAAGGACAGGTCCGATTCCGCGGCTATCCAGAATCGGTCAAGCAGCCGCATGAAGCGGTCGTGGTGCTGCGTCAGCTCCGACAGGTCGAGGGCGCGTGCCAGTTCACAGCGGGCCTTCTTGGGTATCTCGGGCGGCGCGTCCTCTGCCCACAGCAGGTCTTCGAGCTGGTAGCGGTTCGACGGACTCACATGGACGTGGCTCCGTTCCTGGATGCGTCGCGTGATCTGCGGCAGCTCAGTGCCGGGTACTTGGTCGAGACTCAGCTCAATCCGATCGCGCTTACTACTTTCAGTCGGAGGGCCAGTGGCTCGTTGTAGGCCGCGCCGTGTTCTCCGAGTCGGGACAAAACCACAGTCCACGTTGGGCGTGGGAAAGCGGGATCATTGGTTCCCCCCATCCGATGACGGTGTGACTGTCTTCGACGACACTCGTTCCTGGTGGCGGTACCGGTCGTTCGGTCGACCGTGGTGAACGGCTTGACGACATCGGGGGGGGTGTCACGGCCTTTCGGCCACGGCTTCGGGTTCAGGTTCGGGTTCAGGTTCGGGTTCCTTGAGCGGGATGTCGCGCATGCCGCGCAGCGGTGAGAAGAACAGCCACAGTCCCGCGCAGCAGCCGCCGGCGACGGCGATCCACAACGTGGTCCGGACGCCGAAGGCGGTGGCGAGCGTGCCGCCGGCCAGACCGCCGAGCGGCAGTGTGCCCCAGGTGATCCAGCGAGCGGCGGCGCTGACCCGGCCGAGCATCTCCGGCGGGCAGGCGGCCT
>NZ_JBSFWB010000067.1:0-27473 GCF_053592635.1 Streptomyces sp. NPDC002623
CTGCAGACACTCCTCGCGGTCTGGACCGGCGCCTGCCCGACCTGCCACCGCACCACGCCAGACCCCATATCAACCTGACCAGGCACTACTAGGGACGAGACCCAGCCCATTACCGCTCTCTGCTGCTCTTTGCCGCCGTCAGTGGTCCCGGTCGCCTGCCACCGCGTCGACGGCGAAGCCGACGACGAGGCTGGTGACGGCGAACAGCACCAGCATGACCACCCATCTCGTCGTGCCTGGCTCCGTGAGAGCCTCGGAACCGTAACCGGCGACCAACACGCCCACGCCCAGAGGCAGGGACCGCAGCAGGATCTTCCGTTTGCTCATGTGTGCCTGCTCATCTCTGCTCGCTCACCGCTGCTTGCGGAACTTGCCCAACAGCTTGATGACCTTGTTCTTGAGCCAGTTCCGGGTAGTTCTTCCCAGCCCGGCGCCGACGAGGCAGTACGCCACCGCGTACTTCGCCTTTCTCTTCCAGCTGCCCTTCGTCCAGATCAAGCCGACGCAGGCGCCGGCTACGCACTGGCCGATCTCGTCCGCCCAGGGGCGCGCCCACGGGGCGTACACACTGACGAACGCTTCGACCACGGCCCGGATGGTCATCGCGACCATCGCCTTGAACCACCAGCTGCTCCACCAGGCCTTGCCCGCCAGGTCTGTGCAGTTGACCGGGTCGGCGCCGCAGTAGTCGTACGCGCTGGCGCCGCCGCCGTAGATCGGGTCGGTCTGGAGGAACCGACCTGTCGACGGATCGTACAGCCGTACGCCCATCAGGACCGCGCTGCTGACGTCGGTGGTGGCCCGCTGCCTGCCGCCGAGCCAGCCGTAGCGGGCCGCGCCGGTGTCGGACTCCGGGTTGCCGTACTCGTCGAAGGCCGACGCGACGGGTGACTTGGTGGTGTCCAGCGGGAGCTGGACGACGGTGTCCCCGTGGAGGTCGGTGAGTTGGAGGACGGTGTCGCCGGTGGCGCTGGTCGTGGCCGCGAGCCGGCTGCCCGCGTCCTGGACGTTGCGGGTGACCGTCGTGCCGTCGGCCGTCCAGGCCGGGAGGTCGCCGTCGCGTCCGTAGTGGCTGGTCTCGGCGCTGGTCTGGCTCCACGTGCCGTCCGTGCCCTGGGTCTCGGTGGTCCAGGAGCCGAGGCGGCCGGCCGCGTCCAGGGTCCAGGTCTGCCGGCTTGCACCGGAGGTCAGCTGCCGGACGAGGTCGTTGGCGTAGTAGGCGACGGTGTCGCCGTCGGCCTGTGTCGTGGTGCGGTTGAAGGCGTCGTAGACCGTGCCGCCGGAGACCAGGCGGTCGGCGGTGTCGTAGGTGTACGTCGTGGTGGTCGCCCCGGTGCTGGTGCAGTCCGCGCCGACGTCGCTCGTGGCGGTCGCCAGGGCGGTGCGGTTGGTGTTGCTGTCGAAGGTGTAGTCCCTGCGGGTGCAGGAGCCGTCCGGCGCGGTGTCGTCGGCCCGTGTCAGCCGGCCCGCCGCATCGTAGGTGTAACTCCGCGTACGGGTCTGGCCGTTGCTGCCGGTCTCGGTGACGGTCTGGCCGTGCACCGTGTGGTCCGTGGCGTCGGCGGCGACGACGGTGCCGTCGCTGTCGCGGGTGTAGACGCGTGAGGTCTCCGCCCCGGTCTCGTCCTGGCTGAAGGTGGCGGTGTAGCCGCCGGGCAGGGTCTGTCCGGTCAGGCGGCCGTCGGCGTCGTACGCGGAGGTGAGGGTGCCCGCTGCGGAGTCGCTGCGGGAGGTCTCCACACCACGCGGGTTCTTGGAGGTGTCGTAGGTGTAGGTGGTCGTGGACGGGGCGGAGTCGGTGGTCTTCACCGGGCGGTCGAGCGCGTCGTACGCCGTGGTGGTGGTGTTCCCCGCGCCGTCGTTGTAGGAGATCTCCCGTCCGCGCGTGTCGTAGGTGTGGGTGACGGTCCGGCCGCCGGAGGACACTGTGGCGACCCGACCGGTCGCGGTGTCGTAGGTGGTGGCGGTGTCCGGGACCGCGGTGCCGGTGCCGCCGGTGACCGTCTTCGTCTTCGGGCGCCCGGCGCCGTCGTACGTCGTGACGGTGGTCCGGGTCGTCCCGTTGGCCGTCTCGATGGTCTTGGCGACGTTGCCCCAGCGGTCGTACTCGAGCGTCTTGGTGGGCAGTTGGCTCGGGTTGGAGCCGCCGCCGCTGATCGCCCCGGCCGGTGCCGTGGAGCACAGCAGGTCGGCCCACTCCGGACGGCCGTTGCAGGTGCCCGTGCCGGTCGCCGCGTAGTACGTGGCGACCATGGTGCCCGCGTCCGACCCGGCCGCCTTCGGCAGGCTGCTCTTGCTGACGCGGCCCTGGGAGTCGTACGTGAGCGAGGTCTTCAGCGCCAGCCCGCCCGGGTCGGCGACCGTGGCGACGGACGCGCCCTTGGCCCAGTCGTACTGCGTGGCCGTGGTGCGCACGTCCGCGTCCGACGGGTAGCCGCCCACGTACGCGCCCACCTCGGTGGTGGTCACCTGGTTGGCGATGGCCGCCGTGCCGTCGGTCGGGCGGCCCTCGTCGTAGGTGTGCGCGGTGTGCTTGCGGGCCGGTACGACGGCTCCGGCGGGCAGGTCGGTGCCGCCGGTGCCCGCCTGGAGCGCCAAGGCCAGGGTGACCCGGTGCAGCGGGCCGTACTCGTCGGTCTCCCGCAGTCCGTCGGAGGAGTAGTCCGAGCGGGTGGACAGCTGGTCGGCGCGGTCGGCCGTGGTCATGCCGTCGATGCCGAGCAGGGCGAGTTCGGTGAGCTGCTCCCCGCTGGTGGCGAGGGCCAGTTCCCGGTTGACGGCGGTCAGTTCACGGACGGTGTTGCCGAACCGGTCGTAGTCGGTGGTGGTGATGTGCCCGCCGGGCGTGGCCGTGTTGACGCCCCGGCCGGAGGCGTCGGTGTAGGTGATCGTCGCCCGGGTGTAGTCGGTCGCGGCCAGGTCGCTGCCGGTGTTCGACAGCGGCACGGAGTCGGCCGGGAACACCGCGGTGGCGTCCGCGGGCACGTCGGACTGTCCCCAGGTCGCCACGTTCGAGGCGGCCATGGAGTACGGCGCCTTGGTGCCGCTGAGCGGGACGTCGTAGGCCACGCTGGTGGTGGCCGTCGTGCCGTCGGTCTGGTTCTGGCTGCCCGCGGTCAGGTTCGGCCGGGACGCCTTGAGGAGCATGCCCTCACCGGCGGTCGAGGCGGCCCCCGCCTTGCCGTAGGTGAACGTCCACGGCACCTCGCCGGGCGAGGTGAGGGTGGCGACGCGACCGGCGCTGTCATAGGTGTACGCCGTCTTCAGCGCCGGGCTGATCCGCGGGTCCCACGCCTCGCGCAGGCGGCCCGCTGCGTCGTAGGCGTAGCCCGCCACGATCGTCGCGGTCGCGGCGGAGGCACCCGGGTCGGTGGCCCACTGCTTGATCTGCTTCAGGCGACCGGTGTAGTCCCCAAGGTCCGTGGCGGTCGCGGTGGTGGCGGTCGCGTAGACGAACTCCAGTACGCGGCAGCCGGCGGTGGTCGGCGTGGTCTCGCAGGTCGCGGCCGGGACCGCGGAGGTCGGGGCGATGAGGTACTTCGGGCGGGCCAGCGTGGCGCCGCCCGAGGTCACCGGCTCCGACACGATCTTGGTGGTGGTCGTGTCGGTCGGCAGGTAGGTGGAGGACAGCTGCCAGGTCGTGGCGGCCGCGTCGGCCTTGGCGAAGGTGGTCGTCGTCCCGTCGGTGGCCTCGGTCAGCGTGAACGAGCCCGTCAGGGAGCCGGTCAGTTTCAGGTTCTCGGCACCGGGCTGCGGCTTCCAGCCGCCCGAACCGGTCGCCGTGAACCCGGTCTCGTTGCCGTCGCCGTCCACGACGGCGACGGACGTGGTCGAGGTCATGCGGACGTAGACCCAGCTGGAGTCGGTCAGTTCGGCGACGACGCCCGAGGTCCACTGCGGTCCGAAGATCGCCGCCTGGCCCTCCGCGTCCGTGCCCGCGGCGGGCCGGCGGGACGAGGCGGTGCGGGAGACGGACAGGCCGAACCCGGAGGCATCGGTGGCGGACAGCGTGAAGTCGCCGGTGAGCGTGTTCACCTCGCCCGGCCCCACGTCCTCGGACGGGGCGGTACCGGCGTCGCGGTCCACGGTGACGGTGTTGGCCTGGGAGTAGCCGGTGGTGGTGCCGTCGGTGAACGCGGCCCGCAGGTCGATGGGGCCGTTCTCGGTGAGGGACGTGGTGATGTTCCAGGTGAGCGCGGCCGGGCTGCCGTTGGTCACGGCGACCGGCCAGGCGGACACGGCCGAGCCGTCCGACGACTTGGTGACGTCCGTGACCGGCACGTTGTGCCAGGAGTCCGTCTCACCACGCCGGTACTGGTAGGTGACGCCCGTGTAGGACGTCCTGCCGAGCGCGGTGAGGCTGACCCGGCGGGCGGTGGTGTCGCCGTCGGCCGGGGTCAGCAGCCCGGCCCCGTCGGCGCCGATGCCGAAGGAGTACGCGGCGGCGGTGCCGGACACGTTGCCCGCCACGTCGACGGCCTTGCCGTACAGCGTGTGCCAGCCGTCCCCGGGCGCGATGGTGACGGTGAGCGGGTCACCGCCGTCCCCGTTGGTCGTGTCGTTCACCGTGGTGGGCAGGGACGGGTCGTCCAGGCCCCACAGGTAGCCGCGGCCGTCCGTGCTCGTGGTGTCCAGCGTGCATGTCACGGAGCCGGACGCCTTCGCCGACCAGGTGTTCTGCGGGTAGTCCGGGCACGAGATCGACGGGGTGTTCGGCAGGCCCGTGTTCGTGGCGAAGTACGTGTAGCCCGACCAACTGCCGTAGTCCGTGAAGTCGTTGCCTCGCACCCGGAAGCGCAGATGCTTGCCGTTGGGCAGCGCGTTCGCCGACGGAACGGTCAGCTTCGCCGTGCCGCCCGAGGCCACCGAGGCCGGCGTCTTCGTGTACGAGTAGCTGGTGTCCGCGTACGCGGGGTCCGGCGTGATCTCGAACTGCGCCTCGACGGTGCCGCCTTCGGCGTCCGTGACCTTCGCGGAGAGGGTCGGGGTCAGCGAGGAGACGTAACGCGTGCCCGAGTAGGCGCTCACCACGGAGGGCGAGACGGCCGCCGAGGCGGTGGTGGCATAGGAGTTGTAGGTGACCGTCAGTTTCGGCGCGTAGCCGGCGGTGGTGTAGTTCGCCGATCGGAAGCGGCGCCACGTGGTGGAGTCGGTCTCGCTGGTGCCGTAGACCATGACCCCGTAGTTGGGGGAGCCGTCGGCCCAGGCCTGCACGATGGCGTCGATGTCCCAGTTGGACCAAGCCGCAGGGCAGGACGAATCGTAGCCGTGCGGCACGAGGTTGACGACCGCGCCGGTTCCGGTGGACGAGGGCCGGGTGGCCCAGGTGACCGACGTGGACGCCCAGGAGGAGGTGATACGGCGGACCGTGGTGCCGGAGCCTGAGGTGGAGCAGGTCGAAGCGTAGTAGTTGTACAGGGCGAAGTTGGTGTCGGTGATGTGCTTGCCCGCGAACTTCGACACATCGAACTTCAGGTACGAACGGGCCAGGTCGCTGCCGGAGTCGTAGGTGCCCGACTTCAGCTCCTGCGAGGAGACCTGGGAGTCCGGGTAGTCCGGGGTCTGCAACCAGGTGTCCGTGGTCACTGCGAGGGTGGTGGTCGGGTCCACCGTCACCGGGTAGGTCGCGGTGGCCAGGAAGTCCTTGTCCGGAGTGAGCACGAGGGTCTGGGTGCCGTCCGAGGCGGTCTCGATCTTCGTGGCGACCCGCTCCTGGTGCGCCGACTCACCGGAGGCGGGGTCCTTGGAGGCGTCCCACATCATCGGCGCCGGCGCCTCGGCGACCAGGCCACCGTCGGTGTTCTTCAGCAGCAGGTGACCGGAGTCGGCCTGAGACAGCTTCAACCCGTGCAGGTTCAGCGGAATCCGGTAGGACGCCGATTCGTCCTCGGGCCGCCGGGTCAGCGTGATGCTCTCCGAGAAGCCCTGCGCCAGTGCCGTCACCGACAGCGTCTGCCCGGCGCCCAGGTCGTAGGAGGCGGTGCTGTCCTTCACCTCCGGGACGGGCAGCTTGTCCTCCCAGCCCAGGCCGAAGGACTCCGTCCCCTTCGCCACCGACGCCAACTGCGTGTCTCCGCCGTCGGACACCGCGACGTCCGCAACCGCCACGGCAGGTGTCAGTTCGGCACCGGTGTCGGACAGCGACGTGTCAATGTCCTTCCACTGGGTGCCGTGCTTCACCCGCACCGGGCCGGCGTACGCCACGGTCTTCAACTGCCCGTTGGGCAGCGCATACGTTGTCGAGTCCGCGGCCCGCGCGGACAACACCTCGATCTCCCGCTTCTGGAGACGGGCCATCAGCACTGCCGACGCCTCGTCCTGCGCCTGCGCAGGGCCCAACGCCCTGGCTGGTGCGGACGCCGCGGGCTTGGCGTCCGCGGCAGCGGAGCCACTGGCGAACGCCATCCCGCTCGCCTCCGACACCAGCGCGGTCTCGGCCGCCAGCAGCATCGCCACACCGACGGCGATCTGCCGCAGCCGGCGCGTTCGAATCCCACTGCTTCTCGGTCTGCCATCAGACACCGGTCCATGACGCACGATCAGCTTCCTCCCCCATGAAAACTCCGCGATGCGGAGCCAACAGAAACCAGCCGATCTTCACAGGAGCCCACCCATCGCTTTCGACCGACGACCGGGCATGCTTACGCCGACACCAACGGGACCCGAACAGAAGGAGAAGCGCCGCTGTCCTGGCCACCGGGGTCACGTCCGCCTTGCGCAACTTGCCCGCCTCCACGCCGAGCTCGAGATTTTCTGAAACCTTGACGGAAGATGCGGATCCATGAGGAAGAACCCGGCATGGGTGCTCCTGAAGTCTCCTCATGCGACTCACAGGCCACCCAGAGCCGTTGGCGCAAAGTTCATCTGATCTCGAACCAGGCGATCTTGCCACCCTCGGCGAACGGCTCCACGCCCTGCTTCTACCGGAGTTCATCGACGCGGGCGCACGGCGCGGCACCACCGCCTTCTACCGGGTGACGGCTCTGGCCACAGACGGCACCGAGACCCTGCCCGCCGGCGACTACGTGATCACCGCTCCCGTGCAGTGACCACAACAGCAGCGCTGCACTGCCAGCCATGGGGGCGATCGCCCACACCCCCTTGCCCGGGACGGCAGGTGCTCGTGGGGACCGGTGGAACAAGTGTGTGCCTGTCCTGTTCACCAGGTGTCCCAGTGCAGCACCTCCTCCCTCGGGATGCGGCGGGCCGGGCGGAAGTCGGTGCCGAGGGTGAACGCCACCGGGATGAACGCCGCCTGCATGACGTCGTCGTAGGGGATGCCGAGGACGCGGGCCGACTCCTTCTCGTGGACGAGGTTGCCGGTGGTCCAGCAGCTGCCGAGGCCGCGGGCTCGGGCGGCGAGCATGAAGCTCCAGACTGCGGGGAGGACGGAGCCCCAGGTACCGGCCTGATTCAGGACGGACGCGTCGTCGGTACGGCCCTCCACACACGGCACGACGATCGCCGGGACCTCGTGGATGTGCCGGTAGAGATGGGCGGCGCCGGAGTACACCCGCTCCATGTGCGCCACGTCGGCTCGGCGCACGTCCCGTTCGGGGACGGGGGTGGAGACACCCGGCGTGCGCATGCCGTCGCGCCACACCTCGGCCAGTGCTGCCCGCCGCTCGGGGTCGGTCACGATGACGAAGTGCCAGCGCTGGCGGTTGCGGCCGGTCGGGGCCTGGACCGCCAAGTCCACGCATTCCTCAAGCAGTCGGCGAGGTACGGGCCGGGTGAGGTCGAGGCGGTGACGGACCGCCCGGGTGGTGGAGAGGAGCTCGTCGGAAGAGAGGTCGAGTGTCATGCGTTGACCTTCGCGGAGCGTGCAGTGCGGCGACAACGCCGGACTTTCACTGGATGAAAAGCGCGGGGTGCGAAATGGCCGAGAGCGTTGCCGGGCGGGTCTTCTCGGTGCTGGACGCGTTCGTGGGCGCGCCGGCCACGCTGCGCCTGACGGAGATCGCCCGCCGGACCGGGCTGCCGGTGCCGACGGCGCTGCGGATGGTGCGGGAGCTGGTCGCATGGGGCGGGTTGGAGCGGGCGGCCGACGGCTCCTACCGCCTGGGCACCCGCATCCGCGCCCTGGGCGCTGCGGCCCCCTGCCCGCGCGGCCTGCTCGACCTCTCGCTCCCCGCCCTCCGCACGCTCACATCCCGCACCGGCGGCCACGCGGACATCGCCGTCCCCTCCGACGGCGCGGCCCTGTGCCTGGTCAGCGGCGAACGCCTGCCCCTGCATGCCACGGCGGCCGGCAAGATCCTGCTCGCACACGGCCACGGCCACGGCCACGGTCATGGCCACGGCCGGCGGACGGAGGTACGACGCCACACCCGCCACACGGTGACCGCACCGGGCGCCCTCGGCTCCCAGCTGATCCGCATCAGGGAGACCGGCTTGGCGACGGCCCACGAGGAGTACGTACTGGGCGAACTCTCCTTCGCCACACCGGTGTTGCGGAACGAGCAGGCCCTGGCGGCGGTCTTCGTCACCCTGCCCACCAGCACGCCGCACGACCGCGTCGACAACGCCCTCCGCGAGGCGGCCCGCACCATCGGCCGAGGACTCGCCGACCCACCGCGATAACCGCACCGGGCTGGTGCTGCGACGATGCTTGTTCTGATTGCTGGGCAGTGTCAGGGCGGGGTGGCGTCGCCGCGGCCGATTTACGACAAGGACGGTTCCGTCCGTCACTCCGTGGGCCGCGCGGTCGGCAGGATCCGGTCGGGTGTGTCGGCGATCCCGGGCCTCGCGAGCCGCGTGCACCCTCAGCGTCTCACCGGCCAGGACGACCCGGGGTGCGGTCCGGGCACGTCCTGCCGTCCTGAAGATCTTCTTCAGCGCTTGGCGCGCATGGTGAGGCAGGGTGGATGCCGTGCGTGTGCTGCTCATGGACGACGTCGTCCGCGGCCCGAACCCAGTGGAGGTCGTTGGCAGTGTTCTCCGTCGGAAAATCGACAGCCCCTTTGACCGAGCCGGCATCGAAACCGCGCCCGGCGGGTCCTACCGGCTCCGCTCCTACGGAGCCTGACGCCGGACGAGGCCGACTTGCCCGCCTTTACCCTTCCCTCCTACGCCCATCCCGCCTGCGCCCTTCCCTTCTGCGCCCTTCCCGTCTGCGTCCACGGACGGTGCGCGGCCGTGCCACCGTCGCCGTCGCACTTGTCGGCAGTCTTGCCGTGGCCGCATGCTCGGTGGTCCTGCTCTACGCCGTGCACACCAATCTGGTCGCGTCCGCCCAGAGCGCGGCTCGCGACCATGTCGAGGAGGCGGCCGAGCGACTTGCGTCCGGCACATCGCCGGACGACGTGGAAGCCGCCCTGCCGGACGTCGGCCTGGAGATATCACCCCCCGCCGATTCAGAGCCGACCACAGTTCCGGATGACCAGGGCGGCGCCAGCGCCGAAGTCGGGACATCTGCTGGGATGTACCTGGTGCAGGCCTACCCCAACCTCACCCCGGCGCACACGGCCGTCGTCACCCTGACCTGGGCCCTGATCCCCTGCACCGCCCTGCTGGTCCTGCTGGTCTCCTGGCTGACCTGGTTCGCCATGGGCCGGGCGCTTCGACCGGTCGAAGCCATCCGCGCCGAGTTCGCGGACCTCACCGCCCACAGCCTCCAGCAACGTGTCCCCGTGCCCGACTCCGGCGACGAGGTCGCACTGCTGGCGGAGACCATGAACAGCACTCTCGACCAGCTCCAGCGCGCTGTCGGCCGCCTGCGGACCTTCACCTCGGACGCCTCGCATGAACTGCGCGGCCCCCTCACCACCTTGAGAGCCCGACTGGAGCTGGCCCTGGCCCGTCCCGACCAGGCCGAATGGATCACCGTCGGCGGCGAGGCCCTGGAGGACACCACCCGTCTCGAAGAGGTCGTCGCCGATCTGCTGCTCCTCGCCCGCCTGGACGCGCGCCGGCCCCTGAAGCTCCAACCCCTCTGTGTGAACGACCTCCTGCGGCGCACCGTCGCCGAGTGCCGTCCGCGACAGTCCGTCGTCCTCGTCACGTCCCCCGACACCGACGACGAGACGGTCATGGGCAGCCGCACGGCTCTCACCCGCCTCCTCACGAATCTCCTGGACAACGCGCTGCGCCACGCCCACAGCACCGTGACCGTCCAGGTGAGCCGCACCGAGCGGGAGTTGACCGTCGAGGTCAGGGACGACGGACCGGGCATTCCCGCGCCCGACCGGGAACGGGTCTTCGACCGCTTCACCCGGCTCGACAACGCCCGTACCCGCGACACGGGAGGCACCGGCCTCGGCCTCGCCATCGCCCGCGACATCGCGACCGCCCACAGCGGGACACTCACCGCTCAAGCCCCCCACGCCGACGACCACGGAGCCCGGATGGTGCTCACCCTGCCGATCGGCTCGCCCACGCCGGTGACTTAGGCACCGCTCACGCCAGGGTGCTCGGCCGGAGTTCCGGCCGAGCACCCTGGCGGACAACCCACCTGCTACCGCGAGGTCGTCTGCCCCTCCTCGCCGACCACGACGGGGACATCGGAGAGCGGAACGGCCTCGCCGGGGTCGACCATTGTGACGTCGTCCAGATCCGGGGTGCCGGGCACCTCGGTGAGGGTGATGCCGGTGTCCGTGCTCGTTCCGTCGTCGCCCGAGGCGGCCACCGCCACGGCGGCCCCTCCGGAGACGAGGAGCGCGGTCACCGCTCCGGCCACGACCAGGCTTCGACGGCGTGAGATGCCGCGCCACTGCGTCTTCATTCGACCAGCTCCTTCAAGAGAGGAAGGGAAGCGGGAGTACCGGCCTCGAACCGGCCCCGCTCCCCCGGGATCGACTACAACGGCAACTCTGGCCCCCGGCCGCTGAAGGACCGCTGAACATCCTGAAGACCCTCTTCAGCGGCCGCCGACCCGGCTACGGCCGCCGAACGGAGGCCGCCGGGCCCTCGGCTACTGGCGCCAGGCCGCGACGAGGTTCTGCACCGGGTCGCCGCCTTCGCGTGCGAGGTAGAGGGCGCGGGCGCTGACCCACAGAACGGTCGGGCCGATGTGGTCCGGGTAGCGGTCGAGCATGGCCTGGAAGAACGCCTCCGGGGTGTCGTGCCCGGTCAGAGCGGCCTCGGCGTCGTCGAGGTAGCGGCGGGTCTCGGCGAGCAGGCGGGCCGCGTCGTCGTCGAGGCTGTTGTTCTGATGGCTGGCCACGATGTGGCGCGGGGCCAGCGCGGCGACGGTGTCGATGGCCTTGCGCCAGGGGCCGAAGTCACCGTCGGCGGACTCGGCCAGGTAGACGTGGACGCCGTTGTAGAGGGCGTCGCCGGCGACCACGAGGTCGAGGTCGGGCACGTGCACGACCGCGCTGTCGTCGCTGTCGGCGTGCCCCAACGGAACGAGGTGGACGTCGTGGCCTTCGAGGTCGAGGCGGTTGCCGGGCGCCGCGACGGCCGTGACCGGGGAGGCGGGGATCTGGCCCGGCCACAGGACGTCCCAAAGAACCTCCCGGGCGTACACGTTGTTGTGCATCTGCGCGATGGTGGCCTCGGAGGTGATCACCTGGGCGCCGAAGCGGTCGGCGAGCACGCCGGCGGTGAACCAGTGGTCTCCGTGGCCGTGGGTGACGACGATGTGCGTCAGCCGCTTCCCGCTCGCCTCGACCCAGTCACCGACCGCTTGTGCCTGGTCGAGGGTGAGCGGCGGGTCGACGAGCACGGCGTCCTGCCGGCCGTGGATCAGGGTGACCGCGATGGGCTGGAAGGTGCGGGGCTCTCCGTTGGGGAGCGGTCCTGGACCGGCCATGGGCAGCGGGTCCGCGACGAACAGGTCGTAACCGAGGCCGGAGGGGGTGCTGGTGGACATGGCGTCTCCTGTTGATCAGTGCGTGCGGAGCGGTGGTCGGTGGGGTGGACCGTGCGGTGGTCGGTGCGGTAGACGGTGGGGTGGTTGGTGCAGTGGTCGGTGCAGTGGTTGGTGTTGTCGGGTTGTTCATGGGCGGTCGAGGAAGTCCTTGACGTCGGCGGCGAACTCCTCGTGGTGCTGGAAGAGGAAGCCGTGTGCCGCGTCCGGGTAGATCTTGATCTCCGCGTCGGGGATGAGCCCGGCGAGCAGGTGGGTGTAGCGGGGGAGGATCATCGGGTCGCTGTCGCCGTTCGCGACGAACACCGGTGCCTGGATCGCGGTCACCCGCTCCAGGAGGGCGATGTTGGGGATGCCCCAGGCGGTGACCGCGTCGTACTGCGCCTGGCGGGTCTGCCAGGTGGTGGGTGCGTCGAACTCGGCCCGGGAGAACATCCGCCCGAAGGCCTTCTCACCGGCGGAGCGGCTCTCGGGTGAGCGGGTGTAGAAGACGTCGAGCACCTTGGCGGGAACGACTTCCGGCTCGCCGACGGAGTCGATGACCCACTTCGCCCACCCGTGCATCCCGGGCGCGCCCTGGGGCGCGGCCGAGGCGAGCACGAGACGGCGGACCAGCGCAGGCCGGATCAGCGCGATCTCCTGGGCCACGAAGGAGCCCAGGGAGAAGCCGAGGATGTCGGCCCGCGTCAGGTCCAGGGCGTCGAGGAAGGCGACGGCGTCCAGGGCCATCTGCGCGACCGTGCCGGGCGTGGCGCCGCCGGATCCGCCTACGCCGGTGTTGTCGAAGGCGATGACGCGCCGGTCCTGGGCCAGGGCGTCGACCAGCGCCGGATCCCAGTAGTCGAGGTTGCCCCGGAAGTGCATGAGCAGCACCAGCGGCACCCCGCCCGCGCCGACCTCACGGTAGGCGTACTCGATGCCGTTGCCGGCGGACACCGTCTTGACCGGTGCCTGAGCGTAGAGCTGAGTCATCGGACTCTCCCTTTCTGGGCCGGCCCCCGCAGGGGCCGGGATGGATACTCCGGCGCGCAGAAACCACTGATCGGCCCCTGAGCGTCAGCGATGGCCGGCGATCGATGTATAGCGATCGCTTTACTTCGACGAGGCTGACGCTACCCCTTCTCCTCGACGAATGTAAAGCGATCGCTATACTTCCGGGCATGGAGTCAGAGACAACGACCACCGGGGCCGCCCGCGGCGGCGGACGCGGCGGCGGACGCGGCGCACGCGAGCGCATCCTGCAGGCGGCGGGCGAGTTGTTCTACGCACGCGGTATCCACGCCACCGGAGTGGCAGCGCTCATCGAAGCCGCGCACGTGTCGCCGCGGACCTTCTACGTGCACTTCCCGACGAAGAACGCGCTGGTGGAGGAGTACCTTCGCCGGTTCGAGACGGAGACGCCGCTCCTCGCCGAGACCGAGCTGGAGCGCGACGATCTGACGCCGGCCGAGCGGCTGCTGGCGATCTTCGCCCCGATCGACGGGGGCCCGGCCCCGGTCATCCGCGGCTGCCCCTTCCACAATGCCGTCGTCGAGGGCGCCGGGGAACTGCCCGAGATCGCCCACCTCGCACAGCAGCACAAGCAGGCCTTCCGCGACCGCCTCGTGACCACCGCCGCCGAGGCCGGAGCAGCGGACCCGCAGGCCCTCGGCCGACAACTGGCCGTGCTCTTCGAGGGCGCCAACGCGCTCGCGGCCTCCAGCAACGACGCGGAGGCCTTCACCGACGCCCGACGAGCCGCCGAGACGCTACTGGACGCATCCTTGAGGGCCGCGCCCGGTACCCGACCGGAAGGGTAGACCTGCCAGCACCGGCAGACCATCGCCGCTGTCAGGCGCCGTCGGAGCGGAGTCGGTAGGCCCCGCCGGGCACGGTTTCGATGGTGACCCGGCCGAAGGGCCTGTCGATTTTCCGGCGAAGGGCGCTGACGTGGACCTCCACGATGTTCGGACCGCCCGCGTACGCGCTGTCCCAGACCTCCTCGAGGACGGCGGCCTTGCTGACGGCGCTGTCCGGGGTCGCCGCGAGCAGTGCGAGGATGTCGAACTCGCGGGGGGTGAGGGCGATGTCCTGGCCCGCGCGGCGGCAGCGACGGGCGCCCGTGTCTATCTCGAGGTCGCCGAAGTGCTGGACGATCTGGCGTTCTGGGCGCGACCGGCGGATCAGAGCGCGCAGCCGGGCGTTGAGGACGACGAACGAGAAGGGTTTCGTCAGGTAGTCGTCCGCCCCGGTTTCCAGTCCTTCCGCTTCGTCGTACTCACCGTCTTTCGCCGTCAGCATCAGGATCGGGGTGTTGTCTCCGACCGAGCGCAGATGGGCGCAGACCTTGTAGCCGTTGAGGCCGGGCATCATGACGTCGACGATGATCACGTCATAGTCGTCGGCCAGTGCCCTGGCCACACCGTCGAGGCCGTCACTCACCGCGTCGACCGCGAAGCCCTCTGCGCGAAGACCCTGTCGGAGCAGTTCCACGAGCCGGACGTCGTCGTCCATCACCAGCACACGCATGCCACCCACTCTGCCTCACCGGCCGCGCCGGGAGCTGAAGAGGATCTTCAGCTCAATTTGCCGGTGCGGCCCCCTCCCCCTCACCGATGAGCTTCATTGCCGTCCCCGCGAAGGGTCCCCGATGAACATTCCCGAACAGCACGAGCGCAGCATGGCGTCGAGTCGGCGCATACCGCCGCGGGTCGCGTTCTACGTCCTCGCCTCCGTCGTGGTCTCCTTCCTCAGCGCGTGTTCTGAGCCGTCTGCGAGCAGCCTCGCACCATGAGGCACGATGACCTCCAGGAGAACGAGCGATGCGGGTGCAGGAAGAGTCGTCGAGGATGACCCAGCCCTCCGAGAACGAGTCCATGACGGAACAGACCGCGTGCGGACAGGCGGCGCGCAGTCCGTTGCGTGCGTTCCTGCAGACCGAGACCGGCAGCGCCGCGGTCCTGCTGGGCGCGGTGCTCGCCGCCCTCGTCTGGGCCAACGTCTCCCCCGGTTCGTACGAATCCTGGTGGCGGACGGAGATGGCGTTCCGCATCGGTTCGGTCGGGGTGTCCCTGGATCTGCGCGAGTGGGTCAACAGCGGGCTGATGACGCTGTTCTTCTTCATCGTCGGTCTGGAGGCCCGGCGCGAGTTCGACATGGGTGAGCTGCGCGAACGCCGCCGCCTCGCGCTGTCGGCGGTCGCCGGGGTCAGCGGCATGCTCGTTCCCGTGGCGATCTATCTCGGCGTCAACGCGGGCCAGGACTCGATTCAGGGCTGGGGCGCCGCGATGTCCACCGACACGGCTTTCGCCCTCGGCATGCTCGCCGTCTTCGGCTCACGGCTGCCGGGTAGCCTGCGGGTCTTCCTGCTCACTGTGGCGGTCACCGACGACCTGGTGGCGCTGGCCGTCATCGCCTTCGTCTACAGCGGCGCGATCTACCTGCCCGCCCTGCTCACGGCGCTCGGCATCTTCGCCGCACTCCTCGTGCTGCGCTCCGCCGGAGTACGCATCCCGGGCGTCTACGCGGTGCTCGGCATCGCCTTGTGGGGCGCGCTGCTCCGCTCGGGCGTCGACCCCGTGGTCAGCGGCCTGGTCATGGGTCTGCTCACGTACGCCCATCCCGCGCACCGGCACGCCCTGGAACGTGTCAGCCGGCTGTTCCTCGGATTCCGGGAGCAGCCGACGCCCGAGCTGGAACGCACCCTGCGCCGCGGCCTGACCGCCGCGCTCTCCCCCAACGAGCGGCTCCAGCGGATGATCCACCCCTGGACCAGCTATGTCATCGTGCCGCTGTTCGCGCTGGCCAACGCCGGACTCACCATCAGCGCCGCCCGTCTGTCGGACGCCGTC
This sequence comes from Streptomyces sp. NPDC002623, assembly GCF_053592635.1. Classification (NCBI taxonomy): domain Bacteria; kingdom Bacillati; phylum Actinomycetota; class Actinomycetes; order Kitasatosporales; family Streptomycetaceae; genus Streptomyces; species Streptomyces sp. NPDC002623. Next base: position 15,643 of record NZ_JBSFWB010000067.1, read on the forward strand.
ACCTCGCCCATCACGCTCGGCATCGTGTTCGGCTACGTCCTGGGCAAGCCGGCGGGCATCCTGGGCGCCACCTGGATCGCCGCCCGCGTCAGCAAGGGGCAGCTGCGCCCGACGGTCGGCTGGGGCGCCGTCGCGGCGGGCGGAAGCCTCGCCGGGGTCGGTTTCACGGTCTCCCTGCTGATCGCCACGCTCGCCTTCCACGGGTCACAGCTGGAGCAGGCGAAGATCGGCATTCTGGCGGCCGTGGTGACGTCCTTCCTGATCACCTGGTCGGTGACCCGGATCATCGCCCTGCTGCCCACGCCGGCGCGCAACCGCGCCCTGCTCGGCTCCGGCCACGGCATCGTCGATCTCAGCGAGCCCGTCGACGCGGCACGTGACCACGTGCGCGGTCCGCTCGGCGCACCGGTGACGCTGGTCGAGTACGGGGACTACGAGTGCCCGTACTGCGGCCTGGCGGAACCGGTGGTCCGCGAACTGCTCGCCGACTTCGGCGACGACCTGCGCTATGTCTGGCGGCATCTGCCCCTCACCGACGTCCATCCCAACGCCCAGCTCGCCGCGGAGGCCGCCGAGGCGGCGGCCCTGCAAGGCCGCCACTGGCAGATGCACGACATCCTGATCGACCACCAGGGAGACCTGCGACTGAAGGACCTTCTGGGCTACGCCGAGCAGATCGGCCTCGATCTCGACGACTTCCGCCGGGACCTGAGGGCGCGCGCCGGAGCGCACCGGGTGGCAGAGGATGTCGAGTCGGCGGATCTGAGCGGCGTTTCGGGCACGCCGACCTTCTTCGTCAACGGCCGACGGCACCACGGCGCCTACGACGTCGCCTCACTGTCCGAGGCCGTGCGCGCCGCCCGAGACCGGGCGGCCCTGGTGGAGGCGGACCCGCCACGGTGACAGGCGGCCGGCGGCCACCTCCTGACGAGCACCATGGCCGTGGTCATCGCCCCCACCCGCTTGGTACTGTGCGCACCCATCGTGAGTGCGCTGCCGCACGTCGAGGCCCGGTGCCGAGGATGCGACTCCAGCGTCTTGCTTTGGTCGGCAAAGGGTCAAAGGAGACGGCCGATGAACAGGGAACGCTGGTGGCCCTGTGAACTCCGCGGCCGCGCCGGTGAGCTCGGAATCATCGAGAACGAACTCCGACGAGTCGCCGACGGCCACGGCAGCACCATCGTGGTCACCGGCGGTGCCGGCATCGGCAAGACTCGGCTGCTGGCGGAGGCCAGGGCCGTCGCCGATCGTTTCGGAGTCCGGACAGGCAGCGTCACGGCGGAGCCGAACGAGAGCGCCGTCGAGATGTCCGCGCTGCTGTCAGCGCTGTTCGGTGGGCGCGAACCGCTTCTTCCCCGGCAGGATCTCCCGCCGCCGCCACAACCGAACCAGCGGTTCTGGCTCCTTCGGGACATCGAAGCCCTCCTCGAGAAGAGTGCCCTCGATACGCCGCTCGCCGTGTGCGTCGACGATGCCCACTGGGTCGACGCCGGCACTGCGGCGGCCCTGCGTGAGCTGCCCCTTCGGCTGCGCGACGTCCCCGTCGCCTGGATCATCGCTGCGCGGCCGACCCCTCGACCGACCCCGATCGCCAAAACTCTGGACTACCTCGAGAGCCGAGACCTGCACAGGGTCGGTCTCGGCCCGCTGCGGGGCAAGGCCGTGACCGCGATCGCGGCGGAGATTCTCGGCGCGGAGCCGGGCCGGAACGTCCTCGCGCTCACCGAGCAGGCGGCCGGAAACCCGTTTCTCCTCGTCGAGACCCTCCTGGGGCTTCAGGAGGAAGAGCGCATCGAGACCGTCGACGGCCTGGCCGACGTCCGCGACACCCGGCTGCCACGCCGGGTCGCCCACAAGATGCGCGAGCGCCTGGCGCACCTGTCCGTACCGGCCCGGGAAGCGGTCGTCGTCGCCGCGTCCCTGGGGCGGCGCTTCTCCTTCACCGACCTGGCACAGATGCTCGATCGTCCGACCTCGGACCTTCTCGCGCCGGTGGGCGAGCTTCTGGCCGCGGACCTGTTCATCGAACGCGACGCCAAGCTGGCGTTCTGGCACGACATCACCCGCGAGGCGGTCCGGGCCGGCGTCCCGGTCAGCGCACGCTGCGCGCTGGATCGCCAAGCCGCGACCGTCCTGCTGGAACGCGGTGCGCTTCCGGTGGAGGTCGCGCACCAGCTCGCCGCCAGCGCCGAGCCGGGGGACGAAGTGGCGATCACGACCCTGCTGCAGGCCGCCAGGGCGGTCGTCGTCACCGACGCGGCGACCGCCGCGGATTTCGCCTGCCAGGCACTGGACCTCTCCCCACCCCAGCACCCACAGCGGGGCGAGATCGTCAGCGTCGCGGCCGTGGCGCTTCACACGAGCGGGAACTCCGGCGAGGCCATCGCGTTCGCCGACGCCGCATTGCGGGACACTCTGCCTGCCGAGCAGGAGGCGCAGGTGCGCCTCAGCATCGCCGGCATGTTCGCCCTCTCCCCCGATGCCCGTGCCGAAGCCGGCCGTCTGGCGCTCGGCCTTCCGGACGTCTCACCGCCGCTACGGGCTGCCCACCTGGCGTGCCTGGCCTACAACCTCCTGGTCGGCGGACGGGTCGAGGAAGCGCTGCGCTCGATGCCCGAAGCGCGCGAAGCCGCTGCCGCGACCGGGGATCCGCGTGCGTCGCTCGTCCTCGGCGTCGCCGAGGCCGGCCTCGCCTATGCCGACGAACGATTCGACGAGGCTCACGAGTTGTTCGCGAAGGCGGCTCGCGAAGGCCTGACGGCCGGTGACAACACCCGGATCCGGATGGTTCAGGTGTACTGCGCCGAGCTCCTCTCCCACCTCGACCGGGAGGACGAGGCGCTCGCGATCGTGGAGGAGGGACTCGCCTCGGCGCAGCGCGATCGCCAGGACTGGATCTATGAGCTCTACGAGACCTGGCAGGCCCGACTGTGGCTGCGGTTCGGCCGCATCTCCGACGCCGCCGCCGTACTCGAAGGCCGATTCGAGCTCGAGGACGGCACTCGCGCCGTGGCGGCGCTGGACGGGGCAGGGCTGTGCGCGATGGCGCGCGCGGCCATGCACATGGCCGACAGCAGACAGCTGCGCCGGGCCGGCGAGATCGGCAAAGTGATGCTCGCCCACGGAGCGCCGGTGATCAGGCAGCATGCAGCCTGGATGCTCGCGCTGACCGCTGTGGGCGACGGCGACATGAAGGCGGCACGCGACTGGCTGGCGGGCCTCGCGGACAAACCGGCGCTTCCGCGCTTCCCGCAGGACGTCACCGACGAGATGGTCCTGGCCAGGATCGCCGCCGCGACGGGGGACGATCAGCTCGCCCGACTCGCGCTGGCCAACGTGCGCCGGCGCGCGGCGGCCAACAGCGGCTCGGTGGCGATCGCGGCGACTCGCGCGTATGTCGAGGGCCTGCTGTCGCATGACGCTCGCGAGCTGCGCGCAGGGGCGGACGGCTTCGAGCGGTGTCGCCGACCGTTGGAGCGGGCCATGGCCACCGAGGATCTCGGCATCTGCCTCCTCGCCTCCGATCACGAGGCCGCGGTGGCCGCTCTGGGACAGGCCCTCGCCGGGTACACGGACCTCGGGGCGGTCCGGGACGCCCGGCGGGTCCGCAGCCACCTGCGCGACCTCGGAATTCGTCGGCGGCTCGTCGTCCGTGAACCGGCCACCCGCGGCTGGGCGGCCATGACGGCGGCCGAGGAATCGGTGGCCGGACTGGTCGCCCAGGGACTGACCAACCGCGAGGTCGCCGAGCGGTTGTTCCTGTCGCCGCACACGGTGAACAGCCACCTACGGCATGTCTTCGCCAAACTCGGGATCAAGTCCCGGGTCGAGCTGGCCCGCCTCGGAGCACTCGACGCGGGCGGCGAACGGATCGACCTCGGGGCGACCGACCCGACCTGACGCCGACGCCTCCCTCGGCCCATGACGAGAGCCACGCCGTGCAGGGCGGTGCCGCGCGGGACGTATGGCTCGATCGAGTGATTCGGCAGCGCCGGCCGCTGGCGGATCCTTGATCGCAGGTCGTGCGAAGCGCGGATGCCGCAAGGAGGCAAGACCATGGGCAGCTCGGTGACCGGTCTGGCGGACGTGGAGCGGGGCGGTGCGAGCGGGCGATCCGTCCGGAGGGAACCCGCTGCACTGCGTGCGCCTGCCGGCGACATCCTGCGCGGCCGCACCGAGGAGATGGCGACGGCTCTGCGCATGCTCCGCACCACGGCGCGCAGGAGACACGGGCAGATCCTGGTGATCACCGGCGAGCCGGGGGTGGGCAAGTCGACGCTGGCGCGCGCCATCACCCACGAGGCGGGGGCGCTGCGCTTCCGGACCGGTACGGCCAACGCCGACGCGATCGGGCAGCTCTCCCCCGGGGCTGCGCTCCTGCTGTCGCTGCGGCACGGTCCTCACCCGCTCCTCAGCGGCGCCGAGTTGACGGATCTGGTCGCTCTGACGGACGAGCCGTTGCTGCTCCTCGAAGCGGTCGGCAACCGGTTGGAGGCCGCCACCGGTGCGTGCCCGCTCCTCCTGCTGCTGGACGACCTCGATCGGGCGGACCAGCTCACCCGTTTCCTCTTGCGGACCCTGCCGTTCCGGCTGGCGTCGCTCCCCATCGTCTGGGTGCTGGCAGGACGGACCACGCAGGACGGCGCTCTCAACGATCTGCGCGCCCTGAGCGGCTCCCGAGCCGGCCAGGTCGCCATCGAACGGCTGGCTCTGCAGCCGCTGCCGACCGAGGCGATCCTGGACATCGCCCGTGACCGGCTCGGTGCGCCGCCCTCGGCCACTGCCGCCGAACTCCTGACGCGCGTGGACGGCAACCCCTTCCTGGCTGTGCAGGTCATCGACTCACTGGCCGACCCGCACGCCGGGGACGGCAAGGCGCCCGCGCCCTCCGCGTCGGAGGCGACACCGGTCCCGCGACAGGTGGCCCAGGCGTTGCACCGTACGCTGCTGAACCTCAGCCCACGGACCGTCGACCTGATCCAGGTCCTCGCCGTCCTCGGTCAGCCGGCGACGCCACGTGACGTGCGGGACTTGATCGGCCTCTCCCGCATAGAGACCTCCACCGTGCTGGACGAGGCGATCGGCGCCGGCCTGCTGGGCTGGCAGTCCGGCGGAATCGCGTTCCGGCACCGCCTGGTGGGCGAGGCGGTGTACGCGGACCTGGCCGAGTCCGTCCGGCGCGCCCTGCACCGTCGCTGCGCGGCGCGGTTGACGGCCCTCGGTGCCGAGAGTTCGCTGGTCGCCGTCCACGCCCGAGAAGGCATCGAGCCCGGCGAGACACAGTGCGCGGCGATCGTCATGCAGTCGGCGGTCGATCTCGCGGCGACCACACCGCAAGCGGCCGGCGAACTGGCCCTGACGGCATTCCGTGCGCTGCGGCCCACCGATCCGGCGTACCCCGCCCTCGGCGAGAGTTGCGTCCGGGTGCTGGGCCTGGTCCAACGCTGCGACGACGCGGTGGCGGTCGGTGATCTGATCCTGGCGCACCTGGACGACGGGGAGTCGGTGGGGCGCGTCGAGCTCGTACTCGCCAGGGCTCTGTGGCTGGCCGGCCGCTGGGAGTCGTCGGCCGCGCGCTGCGCCTCGACCCTGGCCAGGTCCGACCTGACCGCCGCGATGCGGGCCCGGCTGACGTCCCTCCAGGCACTCGTCGAAAGTCGGCTGCGGGGGGCCGGGGCGATGCGTCCGCAGGCCGAGGCGGCGCTGGCCGAGGCTCATCGGCTCGACGACCATGAAGCCCAGGTCACCGCGGTGCACGCCCTCGCCGAGATCGCCCGCAACGGTGCAGACCACGCCGGCTCCCTGTCGTACTTCCGTCAGCTGCGCGCCGAGTCCCAGCCGGTGTTCTTCGCCCAGGAGATCATGGCGCTGCAACACCTGGACCGCTACCGCCACGCCGAGGCACTGCTGAAGCAGGCCTGGAGCGAGTCCGACCCGCAACCGGCCTCGGTCCTTCCGGCACTGCTGTACGCGCAGATCTGGCAGGACCACGACCTGGGCCGGCTGGACGAGGCCGAGGCGGGCGCCCGGACCCTGCTCACCCTCGCTCGCGAACTCGGCTCGCGCATGTGCGAGTTGGATGCGGCGTCGATCCTGAGCATGGTCGCCCTGCACCGCGGTCGGTTGGACGACGCCCGCACGGAGCTCGCCCTCGACGGGAACGGGCCGACCCCCGCCGACGAGGAGCACGCCCCGCCGCTGCTGCTGACCCGCGGCTGGCTGACCGCCGCGGAGGGCGATCCGACCGCCGCGATCCGGTTGGTGTCGCCTCTGGTGCGCTCGGCCCACGCCGAACGCGACGCCTGGCCCTGGAAGCCGGGCTGGCTGCCGATCCTGGCCGGGATCGGAGTCGCCGACGACGACGCGGCGTTCCTCGAAGACGTGCGCATGCTGGCCGAGACCGGCGCGGCCAGGAATCCCGGCGTGGCCAGCTTCGAAGGCATCGCGGCGCACATCCAGGGCCTGGTCCGGCAGGACGGTGGCCGGCTCCGCCACGCCGTCGACGTCCTGGCCGACGGACCCCGTCCGCTGCTCCTGGCCGGGGCGCGCGAGGACCTGGGCAGACACCTCCTCGGCGAGCAGCAGCGTGCTGACGGGATCGCGCAGCTGGACCGGGCCTGGGAGGCGTATCGGCAGGCCGGCGCGGTCGGCCCGATGCTGCGCGTCCAGCAGGCGCTGCGCAAGACGGGCGTCCGACGCGCCGGCTGGGCGGTCACCGAGCCCGGCCCGGCCATCGGGTGGGTGGCGCTCACCGAAGCCGAGCGCACGGTGGCGCGCCTCATCGGCACGGGGTACTCCAACAAGCAGGTCGCCGCCGAGCTGAGGGTGTCCACGAACACCGTCGGCACCCACGCCCGGTCCATCTTCGCCAAGCTCGATGTGCGCTCCCGGGCCCAGCTGAGCAGCCAGTACCACGACCAGATCGTGGGAGCGTGAGGCGCAGCCGGATCCTGCCGAGCGGGCGCTCCGCGCCTCGCCTCACCTGTTCGCGTGATGGCGAGGAGCTCCGGGTGGTGATGACCTTGGTGCGATCTCGCGGAGGAGGAGCCGGTTGCGGCGTCCGCGGGCGGAAGCCGGAGGTAGGCCGTGGGCGATCGGCGCGACACAGCACAGGCGACACGCGGCAGTGCCGTCGGGGTTCAGCCCGCGACGACCCACCTGATCGTGCTGCCCGGTGGCGGTTACGCGGCGCACTCGGCGCACGAAGCGGAACCGATCGCCGCCTGGCTCTCCGGCCTGGGGTTGTCCGCCGGCGTCTTCCGGTATCCGCTGAACGTGCGGCATCCCGCGCCCCTTCTGGCATTGCGTGCTGAGATCCGGCGTCGACGCGAGCAGGGGGCCGACCGCATCGGAGTGGTCGGCTTCTCGGCCGGCGGGCATCTTGCGGGGCTGGCGGCCCTGGCGCCGGGCAACGACCCGCGCGAGTCGGTCCAGTTCGCCGTCCTCGGCTACGCGATCACATCGATGGAGACCGAGACCTACCGGCCTTCTCGGGTGATCCTTCTGGGCGAGGACGCCTCGCCGGAACTGCGCCGCGCGACGTCACTCGACGCGCTGGTGACCGCGGCGTCGCCGCCCTTCTTCCTCTGGCACACCGCCGAGGACGTCTACGTCCCGCCCGAGCACACCTACCGCCTCGCCACGGCCCTGGCCGCACACGACGTCCCGCACACCGTGCACGTGTACGCCCACGGCCCGCACAGCCTCGGACTCGCCGAGGGCACCGGTGACGCGGCCACATGGACGAGGTTCGCGTCGTCCTGGATCGCCGAACAACTCCGCTCGCAGCCCCGCCCCAACGCCTGACGCAGCAGCCTTCACGTATTCGGGTGAGGGAACGGAAGCCCAAGCCCGAGGACGTGGGAACCTCCTCCGGCGGCGCAGCCCCCTTCGCGCTCGACCCGGACGCCGCCGAGCGCCTTTGGGCGCTGTCTCTCGCCGCAGTGGGCGCGTGAGCGGCTGTCGTGGCGCGGACAGGGCGCGCACAGTGACAGGGCCGCCTGGATCTCGGTCGGCTTCGCGCCCGAGCTGCCAAGAGGCCCTGTTCAGGTGTTCAGGTGTTCAGGTGTGGGTCAGCCCTGGCGGGCCTTCATGCGCGGGTCGCGCTTGTTGATCACGAAGGTGCGTCCGCGGCGGCGGACGACCTGGGCGCCCGGCTTGGCCTTGAGCGCGCGCAGCGAGTTACGGACCTTCATATGGCCCCTGCCCTTCCTGGGTCGCAGACTGATTGTGGTCACGTCAACAAGAGCAGGGGATGCGCTATTCCGCCGGGTACCGGATCTTCGCCTGGGTGTCCGAGGCTCGGGCGTCACCTCTTTGGGTGAGGGACAGGCAGACGGCCCCAGCGAAGCATGGATCGCCCCGAAGGACGGGCTCACCCGTGCTTGCCCACCAGCGAGAGAAGGCACCAGATGGACGCCCTTGGACGAGGCGAGCACTCGGCATGGGCCCCAGTGGCGCCGCTCTCCGGCGATCAGCTCAAGAAGCTGGCAGCGCTCGGATCAGAGAATCCGGTGCACCCCGGCGAGATCCTGTTCTCGGCGGGCGACGCGTCCTACGACTTCTTCGTCGTCCTTGAGGGGTCCGCGGACATCGTCGACCGGCTCGGTGAGGCGGACGAGCGACTGGTCGCGTCCTACGGGCCCGCGGAGTTCCTGGGCGAGATAGGCATGCTGACGGGAGAGCGCTCCCGCTTCGCCGGTGTCATGCGGACCCCGGGTCGGCTGCTGCGGGTTCCAGTGCGCCGGATTCACCTGCTCGTCGCGCAGGACGCCGACCTCAGTGAATACATTCTGCGGACGTTTCTGGAGCGCCGGTCGAACCTGATGCGAAGGGGCGCGGGACTCACACTCATCGGTTCCCGGTATGACGAACGCTGCCGGGCGCTGCTGCAGTCGTTCTCGCTCAGCCGGACGGCCCTGCACTGGATGGATCTCGAGGAGCAGCCAGAGGCCGAGGCGCTTCTGCGGGAGCTCCGGATCCCTGTGACCGACCTTCCCATCGTCCTCGTCCCCGGCCGCCCCCTGCTGCGCAATCCGCAGCCGGCCGACATCGCCGCGGAGTTCGGACAGCTGCCCACCGCGATAGGTGACGACGACCAGGATGTCGGTGATCTGCTCGTCGTCGGCGGTGGCCCCGGCGGTCTGGCGGCGGCCATGTACGGCGCTTCGGAGGGGCTTCAGACCACCCTCATCGATGCGGCGGCCTTCGGCGGCCAGGCCGGCACATCGTCCAGAATCGAGAACTACCTCGGGTTCCCGGCCGGTCTGTCGGGGGCCGAGCTGGCTACGCGGGGGACGATCCAGGCGGCGAAGTTCGGGGTCCGGCTCCGCCGGAACGCCCGGGCGGCAGCCTTCGCCAGTCAGGACGGCATACACACCGTCACCTGCGAGGACGGACGGGCGTTCAGGGCGCGCGACGTCGTCATCGCCACCGGAGTCGACTATCGGCGCCTGGCCGTCCCCGGGATCGAGAACTGGGAAGGCAACGGCGTCCACTACTCCGCAACGGTCGCTGAGGCCAGGTATGCGCTCGGCAGGCCCGTGGCCGTGATCGGCGGCGCGAACTCGGCAGGACAGGCGGCGATGTTCCTGGCCCGGACCTCCGACCCCGTCCACCTCCTGGTACGAGGACACGACCTCGACCGTTCGATGTCCCGATATCTGATCGACGCGATCACCTCCCATCCGAAGATCCAGGTGCGGGTGCGAACCGAAGTGGTCGCCATCACGGCGGGTTCCTCGGTCACCGGGCTCGAGGTGGTGGACCGGACCACCGGTCGGCGCTCCGCGCTGGAAGCGGCCGCGGTCTTCGTGTTCGTCGGGGCCACGCCGTGCACCGACTGGCTCGACAACCAGCTGGCGACGGACTCCGAGCGCTTCCTGCTCACCGGGCACGACCTCGGCGGTCTCGCGACCGGTCATCGAGCGCCGTTCCCTTTCGAGACGAGTGTTCCTGGCGTGTTCTGCGTCGGCGATGTGCGAAGCGGGAGTGTCAAGCGGGTCGCCACTGCGGTCGGTGAGGGTTCCGCAGCGGTACGGCTCGTCTTCGAGCGGCGCCGAGTCGACGGAAAAGACATGTCGTGACCATCAAATTCATTCACTGAATTCATTCACTGAAGAGGTAAAAGGAGCCGACAGATGCCCATGATCGATGTTTATGCCGCGGCCGGAACATTCCAGGACGTGAAAAAGCTCGCCCAGGAGCTGGCGGCTGCGCTGATGCAGATCGAGCAGGTGCCGGACATTCCGATGTTCCGCAAGAACACCGCCGCTTTCGTGCACGAGATGCCGACGGACCACTTGTCGAACGTCGACGGCGACAGCACGTACATCCGAGTCCAGGTACTGACCAACGCGGGTGCCTTGGACCGCGACAAGCAGCTCGCGGTGGTGAGCCGACTGACGGAACTCGTCGCCGCCGCATCGGGTGACCCTTCGGCCGCAGAACGGACGTGGGTCCTTCTCACGGAGGCCCCTGAGGGGGGCTGGGGGCTGGCCGGGCATGCGAACACGAACGCCGACCTGGTGGCAGCCGCCCGCGCTCAGCTCGCCGAGATGGCCGCGGCCGGGAAGGATTAGCCGTTCGACCGCGATCCTTCCCGCTCACCTCTCTATGCGATGTCGCGAAGCGCCGACCGGCAGAAACGAGACGTGCATCGGCGGCTTCGCCGACCCGACCAACCATCGACAACTGGAGGGCACATGCCGGTATCGAAAGCACACGCAATCTGGAACGGCGACATCCCCAGCGGGTCCGGGAACTTCACCGCGGGCGACAGCATCGCCGGGGGCGTGACGTACAAGTCCCGCTTCGAGGGCGGCCCCGGATCCAACCCGGAGCAGCTCATCGGTGCCGCTCACGCCACGTGCTTCTCGATGGCGCTGGCCAGCGCGCTGGCGAGCGCGGGCTTTCCCGCCGAGTCGATCGAGACGGACGCTTCGGTGACGCTGCGGCCGGTCGACGGCGTTCCGACGATCACGAAGGTCGAACTCGTGACAAGGGGCAGGGTCCCCGGGGTCGGGGCGGCCGAGTTCCGTGAGTTCGCCGATTCGGCGAAGGCGAACTGCCCGGTCAGCCGTGCGCTGGCGGGCGTCCCCGAAATGACGCTGCAGGCGACTCTCGCTGATGCGTGAGGGCCTTCGGCTCTCTCGTCACTCCCCGGCGTCATCGTGCCGTGGCCCGGTCAGGCAGCGGCACTGTCTGGAAAGGCGCCCGAAATCTTGGTGATCGAATACGTGCTCCGGATCCCCCTGGAGCGGCATGTCCTCAGCACCCGGCGCCCGTTCACCGCCGTGATCGAGGACATCCGCGACGCCATCGGCGGTGCCGGGGCGGGCGGAGAGCTGCAGGTTCTGCCGTCCTCGGCCGGCTGGGTGCCGTCCGGTCGGCAGGTCAACGGTAGGCCGGTACCCGTCGGTCTCATCGGAGTCGGAGAGCTCGACGTCGATCGTGCCCTGGTCCGAGGGGCGGAGACGGCCCGCCTGCTCAGGCTGCTGGTCGACATGCCGGCCGCCTCCCGGGACCTGGTCCGGTTCCTGCCGGACGCGGGGGCGTCCTGTCCTGTGGCGATCCTTGTTCAGCAGGCCGCAGACGGCGGCACACGTCTCCTCTACGACTCCGTGGGCAGCGCCATTTCCGTCTATCAGGACGAAGAGTCCCTGGCTGTCGCCCGTGGCCTCGACGCCGAGGTCCTGGCCCTGCTGCGGCGCGTCACGGCCGGCGACGGCTGACTGCCGACGGCTGTGCCGCCCACCTCACCGAGACGGATTGCGATGAACCCGACACGTCAGCTCACGGTGTGGCTGCGAGGCCGGGATCCCGGCCTCGCC
>NZ_JBSFWB010000068.1:0-26961 GCF_053592635.1 Streptomyces sp. NPDC002623
GCGCGTTGCATGGCGCGGGCCGCGGCTTCTTGTACCCCGGCCGCCACGGGGATGGTGATGTCGGTTTCGCTGGCCGCGGCAGCGCGGGGCGGCAGAGCTGTTCACATCGGTATCCGTTCACTTCATGCCGACCGGACGCGACAGCCGGACGGCGCGGGCGGACCGGGACACCCGTGGGAGGGATCATGCCGGGCAGCGTCTTCGTCCCCAGCGGTGCCGCTGATCCCGAAAACGGAACGGGCGCCCGGCAGGGCCGCCCGGCCTTGGCGGCTCCGCAGTCCGGGCTGTCGCTCAGCCTGCTCGGGCCCTTCCGGCTGGAAGCCGGCGGCCGCGAGATCCGCCTCCCGATCGGAGCCCAGCGCGTCGTGGCACTGCTGGCGCTGCAGGGGAGGATGAGCCGCAGCTGGCTGGCGGGCACGCTGTGGCCGCACTCCACGGAGGACCGGGCCCGGGCCTGCCTGCGCACGTCCCTGTGGCGCGCGAACCAGGCCGTACCGGGGATGGTGGCCGTCACCGCGACCACGGCCGAGCTCTCCGCCCTGCTGACGGTGGACGTGCAGCACCTGGTGCGGGAGGCCCGGGACGCCTGGCGGGACGGTCCGTCGCCCGCCGTCCAGGTGCGGTGCGTGCCGGGGGACGCCCGGGAACTGCTGCCGGGCTGGGACGACGAATGGCTGACGGCCGACCGTGAACGCATGCGCCAGCTCCAGCTGCACCTCCAGGAGGCCCTCGCCGAGCAGTTGACGTCCGAGGGCCGCTACGGGCTGGCGCTCGACGTCGCCTTGGCCGCGCTGCGCCTGGACGTGACCCGGGAGAGCGCCCATCGCGTGGTCATCCGCGTCCACCTCGCGGAGGGCAACGTCAGCGAGGCACGGCGCGCCTATGCGACCTGCCGACGAGTGCTGCGGGAGGAACTCGGCGTCATGCCCACCCGGGTGACGGCACAGATGCTCGAGTGAGGTCCGCGGGGAGGCGAGGGATCCCGGCGCGCCGCCAGCCGCACAGGTCGCGGTGTTCCCCGTCAGCGCGTCGCTGAGCGTGTCCTATTCGAGATACCGCTCCACTTCGGCGATCCACTCCGGCATGCCCTTGTAGACCTTCCGGTATAGATCGAGAATCTCCTTCTTGGTCATGTGCTCCAGTTCGTCCTTGGGGATCTCGGTCAGCGCGGTGGAAATCGACGAATGTTGATGTGCTGCCAGAATGATCGACGGGGCCTTTTGGACGTCGTGCCCAAGATGCTTGAGAACGGACTGTTCAATGATGTGGTGGGCCTGGTACGCGCCGCCGTGGCCTCTGGTGAACACCGAGAAAGATTCGAACGGCCCGATGATGCCGCGTTTGTTCATTTCGGCTGCGATGACCGGCCTGCCCTTATCGAATTTCTTCGCGAGAGTCTCGGCTGCCTCGACGGACAAAGTGCGGCTGACTCGTTTTTTCCCGAATTGTATCGCCTGGATGAAAGCCTTTCCTTCCGCGTCGGGTGAAATCGCTTTCTTGGCGACAGCCTTGGCGACGTTCTTCATTTTCAGTACGGCGCCCAGCGTCACCTTGCCGCCAGAGGCTGCTCCCTTCTTCAGCGCGCCTTTGACAAGGAGTTTCGCGCCGACGCCGGCGGCGCCCTTGCCGGCGCCGGACGGTGTCGGAACGTAGTCCAGCGGACCGAGCCCTTCGGATTCGACGCCGACCGCAGCCCCGGCGTCCACGACGAAATTTCCCTCGCGATCGACGAGTCGGGAGATTCCGTCGGCATGAGACGTCCGGTACCCGATGATTTCCTTTGTTTCCGGGTCCAGCACGACGCCGCTGATGCGGCTACGATTCTCGGGCAGGTCTTCTTCGAAATTGCTGATGCCTTGCGGGCCGGACTCGTCGTCCACGGTGATGCCGCCGTCGCCGGCGCGCGCCGCCTCGCCCGGGAGTCGGACGCCGGCCGGTGGCGCGATTATCGGATCCATCTCCAAATCCGTGTTCACGAGCGCGGTACTCGTGCCGACGTTCGGTCCCCACAGAAAGTTGACAATGTCCGCGATTTGATCCCGGGGAAGCGTCGCGATCCGCTTCTTCTCTCTGAGAAGAAATTCCAGGTCCCGCTGCATTTTGGCGCGCACGGTCTGCATGGCGAGCACGAGCCTGGGTCCGCCGACCAACCCGCCGGACTCCTCGTCACTGAGAACCTTCTCTGCGAGCTTGGCCAGTCGAGGCAACAGGTCGTACATCGGCAGACCCTGGATCTCCGCGAGCGGGGCGTTGTTCTCCTCCCTGCGCTGCTGACCGGTCCGGGGGAGCGTCGGCGTCTGCCGCTGGACCAACAGCGGTGGTTCGTCGTCCTCGGCGCAAGGGCATCCCGGGTGCGTGGTGCCGCCGCGGCGCGCCACCTCCTGCGAGCCGGCGCTCCGTGTCACCCGGAACGTGTGGCCCGATGCCACGGCGCGGGCGGCTTCGCGTGCTTCCCGTTCCGTCGCGTCGGTGGGTTCGCTGACGGAGATCGGCCCGGCCGAGCCGACGGCCGGATTCGGCTCTCCGCCGTTCTGGACGACGTGCGCCAGCTCATGGGCGAGGAGTTCCCGGCCCTCGGCCGATCCGGGATCGAAGGACCCCCGCGCGAACGCCACGTCCCTTCCCGCGGTGTACGCCGTCGCATGCAGTGACTGCGCCGTCTCCTGCGCGGTCCGGCCGGTGTGGATACGCACGCTCGAGAAGTCCGCGCCGAGACCCGCTTCCATCTTCGTCCGCACATCCCGCTCCAGAGGGGCGCCCTGCCCGGACAGCAATCGTGCGGCCTGGGTGCGCGGCCCGCTCCGCCGCACGGACCGCTTCACACGAGACGGTCGTCGGTTCCGGGAATGTTCCAGCCGCATCACGGCCTCCAGACCGTCCGCCTCGCGCGCGGACCATTCGATTCTCCCACCTGGAGGCTGCTCCCGCTGTATCCGAAAAAATGGTTGACCAGACATTTTTTGAATCACGAAACAAAATTTCCTGCGTCGCGACCGCCCCCTCGGTGCGGTCGCTCCCGCCTGGTGGATGCAATGCCTCCTTCGATTTACCATAAACAGGAGTGAAGGCAGGGCGGAACCGTTTTCGGTACCGGCGGCAGAACTCATGCGCGCATGAGCGGCGAAGCGGCCTACGAGCGGCAACGGGAACGGTGATGGCCGAGGTATGGGTGACCCTGCGGAATTCCGTGATCCACGTGTCACCGGGCGACGAGGTCGTGGTGCAGCTCCCCCGGAACGCCACCACGGGCTATTGCTGGTCGGTCCAGCGCGTCGACGGCGCTCTCGAGGTGACCGGCGACGCGTACGAGCTCTCCGGGCAGCCGTCGCCCGGAGCCGGCGGGCGACAGGTGGTCCGGATCCGAGCGGCCGCGGCCGGCGAGGGGCTGGTGCGGCTGGTGCTGAAACGGCCTTGGGAGAGCGCGGTGCTGGAGCGGCGCGACGTCCGGATCTCGGTCGGCGGTGAGGAGCCGGGTCCCCGTCAGGGGCTGGAACCGCCAGGGCCGCCCCCGACCGGGGACGGCCCTGGCGAAAGCGGTGCGTCGGCTCACCACAGAAAGATCTCGTGGACCATGCCGTCCGGCTCCTCCCGGAAGGTGATCGGCCGCCCCGTCTGACGTGCCTGGGCCGCCAGCGTGGTGAGAGCCGTGAACGCGGCGTCCGAACCGTTGTGGATCTTCTTCCACGTGCCGCCTTTGACGTGCAGGTGCGCGTTGCGGGTCTGGTCCGTCGACCACATCGCGTCGACCAGGACGTTCTGGATCCAGCCCCCCGTGGCGGATCCCCCGACCTCGATCGTCTGGAGGGCCGGCTCCGTTGTCCTGCTGTCGGGGTGCACCACCGGTCGGGCCTCACCGGCCGCCTCATCGAACCGGACCGCCATGGCGTCGGGCCTCGGCCTTCCGGACTCGGTGAGCGGGATGGCCGACAGCCCCACGTCCACGCCCGGTGGCAGCATGATCGGTCTGTCCGCACGACCGTTCGGGGCGTGCGCGGCGCTGTATCCGCCGGGCGCCCTGGTGGGCGCCTCCAGCGTGCTCGTCGTCTGCGGGCTCATCCTCCACCACTCCTGATCTCGGGTGCCATGTCGTTGCTCACGGGTCTCACCAGGCGTAGACCTGCTGGACCCTGCCGCTGTCCTCGAACAGCCCCACCTTCGCGCCGGCCGACTTCGAGGCGGCGAGTGCCGCGAGCATCGCTGCGTCGGTCGGGGACACGTCGCTGCCGAGGCTCAGCCAGCCGCGGAGTTCTCCGTAGGCCCACACGTTGGCGTCGACCTCGTTGCTCCACAGTCCGAGGATGCGCTGGTCGGCGAGCCAGGCCCGCAGACTGACGCCTTGGACGCCGCAGGTGTGCCAGCTCTCGATGCCGCACTCGCCGTAGCCGATGCGGAAGTAGCCGTGCTCGCCCCAGTCGGTTCCCCAGCTGTTCTTGGCGATCCAGCAGGACTGCGTGTCGTCGTAGCCGACCAGGCTGACGCAGTGACCGCCGGCGAGGGTGTCGGTCTGCCGTCGATAAATCCCGCCCCCGTAGCTGAAGAAGTCCTGGTAGACGTAGAAGCAGGCGACGACGGACCCGTAGGTGGCGATGTCGCGCCTGATCCCGGCCGGATCGTTGGTGTCGTTCGTCCAGTTGACGACCTTGGCGTGGCGGTTGGGCCAGTCCGGGTTCAGCTTGCTGCTGTCCTGGTCCCCGTCCGTGTAGGGAAAGTAGTCCTCGAAGGCGATGCCCGAGTCACGGGCCTTCTCGAGCAGCGGTTCCGGGAGCCAGCCGGTCGCGCAGGCGGCGCCCGCCTCCCGGCCGTAGCCGTAGAAGGCGTGCGCCTCGGAGAAGTCGGCCGGGAGGAAGGGCGCCCGGTCGATGTACCGGACCACGTGCTCCATGGTCGCCACGGTGCCGAACGCGACGCAGGACCCGCAGTTCTTCTGGTCCTTCACGGGTGTCGTGTAGTCCAGGCCGCCGATGTCGCGGAGGTCGAAGGACGCGGGCAGTCCCGCCCGGGCCGTGGCTTCCCTTGCCGCTGCGGCCTGTTGTTCCTGCGCGGCCATGATCTCGGCGTGTTCGGCTTCGTCGACCGGCACACCCAGGCGGGTGACACGCTGTTCCTCGGTCAGGCGTGTCATGGAGTTGCTGGTCGCCCGCCAGGGGTTGCCGGCGCGTTCCAGAGTCGCCCGGAGTTCTGCCAGGTCGATGGGTTCGTTCACGGGCATGGCGACGCCTTTCACACGTTGGGGGGAAGGCCGAGCGGATCCGCTCCGGGAGAGAGTCAGGGCAGGGCCCGCCGGCGGGGCCCTCGACGATGTGCCCTGGTGGCAGTTCAGTGCACACCCGCGCGCCGCGGTTCGCCACTTGGAGCGCACGCGCTCGCACTCTGCGTCACGCCCCGGCTGGTGCGCCTCCCTCGGCCTCGGCAGGCGCCCGTCGCCCGGCGTGGGCCGACTCCACGAAGGGACGCTCGGCTGCCCGGACCGGAAGGGCAGGGCGCTCGCCGACGGCCGCGGCCGGGTGCGGTTGCGACCGCGGGTTCAGGTCAGACACTGAGAGCAGGGGACGGCGACGAAGGTGGACGTGCCCGTCCGCACGGAAGGGGAGCGCGACATGACCACCGGAGCGGACCAGGACTACACGCACGCGGTGCGGCTGATCTTCGAGTACGAGGGAACAGACATCCGCCTCGTGTCCCGGCAGCAGGTGGAGATGACTCCGCCGCCGAGCGACCGGCCGGCCGACCGGCAGTCGGCCCAGGGCATCTGGGTCGAGGTCCGGGACGCCGATCTGAACGCGCTCTACCGACGCGTCCTGCACGATCCCGTGCGCTACGACACCGAGGTCTTCTCCGAGGATCCCGGGCGGTCGATCGCCAGGGTCCCGGTGGAGACGCCTCGGGGAACCTTCGCGGTCCTGGTGCCCGACATCGAGGCCGCGGACCATGTCGCGCTGGTCGGCAGCCCTCTCGGCCGCACCCCGAGGCCCGCCCCTGCCGCCGAGGTGGCCCGCTTCGCCTTCCGTCCGGGCCCGGACGAGGACCCGGACGCCGCAGAGAGGGGCCGCTGACATGACCACCGCCGACGGAACCGTCATCGGCACGACCAAGATCGTCGACGGCGGGCCCGCGGCCCGGTGCTGGAACCTGGTGATCACGGGCGACGGCTACACCGGCGCGCACATGGGCCGGTTCGCCGACGACGCCGAGTCGTTCGCGAACACCCTCTTCGCGACCCCGCCCTTCGACTCCCTGCGCGACGCCGTCAACGTGTACCGGGTCGACGTCCGCTCGACCGACAGCGGCGCCGCCGACCCCACGGCGTGCGGCGGCTCCGGGGCGGCGCCCCGGACGTACTTCGACGCCTCCTTCTGCAACAACGGAGCCCGTCGGCTGCTGGTCGTCGACGACACCACCGCGCTGACGCTGGCAGGCGAACAGGTGCCCCAGTGGAGCATGGTGATCGTCGCCGTGAACTCCACGGTGTACGGCGGCTCCGGCGGCTCGGTGGCGGTCTACTCCGTCGCGGAGGGCGCCAACGAGATCGCCCTGCACGAGATGGGCCACACGGCCTTCCGCCTGGCGGACGAGTACGACTACTACCTCGGCTGCGGCGTGGACGCCGACCGCGACCGCCATCCCGCCTTCGAGCCCGCGCAGCCCAATGTCACCGTCAATGCCGACCGGGCGACGAACAAATGGCGGGACCTCGTCCTGCCGGACACCGCGATGCCGACGACGGCCAACCCCCGCTGTTCGCAGTGCGACACCCGGCCCAGCCCGGCGCCGGCGGCCACGGTCGGCGCCTTCGAGGGCGCCCACTACCACCACTGCGGCGCGTACCGTCCCCAGTTCGACTGCCGCATGCGGGCGTTGGGCCACCCATTCTGCGCGGTCTGCACGGAGCAGATCCGTCGGACCGTCCAGCCCTCACGTGCGGTGCCGGAAGACTGAGCACCGTGCCCGCAGCGCGTCCGCCGACGGTGCACCCGGACCGGCGATCCGATCGGAGGAACCGGGGAGGGAAGCGGCCGTGCGGGCGCCACGCTCACCGCGCGAGCGGGGATCTGCCGGACTTGGCGAGCTCCCACTGCAGCGCCGTCCGGATGTGTTCCCCGGTGACCGGGGACTGCTCGGCCGCGGCGAGGTAGGCGGCCGAGAGGGCCACCGCGGCGATGCCGCCGCCGGCCAGGTCCTCGGCGGCCAGGCCGGCCGGGTCGAGGCCGTCGACCGGTGCGGGCGCGGGGAACGCTCCACGCCACAGGCTCTCGCGCGCCGCGATGTCCGGGTAGGGAAAGTTGACGATGGTGTGCAGCCGGCGGGTGAACGCCGGGTCCAGGGCCGACGGCGCGTTGGTGGTGAGGATCGCCAGACCGCGGAACGACTCCAGCCGCTGGAGCAGGTAGCCGGTCTGCAGGTTGGCGTAGCGGTCGTGGCTGTCGCGTACCTCGGTGCGCCGGGCGAAGAGCGCGTCGGCTTCGTCGAAGAGCAGGACCGCGGCGCTGTCCTCGGCCGCTGCGAAGACCTGGCGCAGGTGCCGTTCCGTCTCGCCGACCCACTTGCTCAGCACCTGGCTGAGGTCGACCCGCACCAGGTCGAGGCCCAGATCGCCCGCCAGCACCTCGGCCGCCAGCGTCTTGCCGGTGCCGCTGGGACCGGCGAACAGCGCGGTGCGGCCGAGGTCCTGAGCGCGGCGGCCCGCGAATCCCCAGTCGTCCAGGACGGTGGCACGGTGGCGCACCGACGAGACCATCGCGCGCAGTTGGGCCCGCTGGCCCGCGGGAAGGACCAGGTCCCCCCAGCCGGCCCGCGGACGCAGCACCTGGGCCAGCCCCGTGACGGACGGCCTGGCCCGTTCCCGGCAGGCCTGCCACAGGGGAGTTCCCCGGGCGGCGTCCCGCGCGGCGGCCTCGGCGGCGTCGACGGTCAGATCGAACACGCCCGCCGCCTGATCCGCCTGATCCGCCTGAGCGGTGGGCGCGTCGGCCCTGCGGAGGGCGGACCGCAGCAGTTCACGGCGTTCGCCCAGTTCCAGCCGGTGGATCTCCACACCGGTCAGGGCCCGGTGGGGAAGCGGGGCCTGGTCCCCCGACAGCAACGCCAGGGGGGCGCCGAGGTCTTCCGCCAGACGGGCGACGCGGTCGCGCTCCACCGGGTCCGCGTGCTCCAGGTCGACCCCCCAGGCGCAGTCCGTCAGGACGGTTTCGCGCTCCATCGACCTCAGCGTCCGGCACAGCTCGCCGGCCTCGGAGGGCAGGTCGGCGACCTGCGCCACCAGCAGCGTCCGATCCCCTCGGGCGGCCGCCGCGGCGGCCACCGCGTGCAGATTCGCCGCTTGCGGACCGTACAGGTGGACGGCCCGTCGGCGGGCCCAGGACTCGGCCACCGAGCCCGCCGCCCGCCGCAACGGCCCCGGAAGGTACGGCGGGACGGGCACGGGCCGTGCCACTGCCGCCAGTTCGGGGTCCAGGTATCCGGCACCCGCCAGGTGGTGCAGGACCCGCTCGTCGACCGCCAGCGGGCTGAACGTCGGTGCGCAGGGGTCGAGCAGCCTCACCAGGTTCCAGCGGCGCAGCGGCGCCGAGGGAGTCAGCGCGCTCCAGTGCGCCTGCGGCAGCACGGAGAGCGCGGTGCCGAAGGAAGGCCGCGCGGAGCCGCAGGCCGCCGTCAGCTCCTCGCCGACCGCCGCGACGAGTTCGGGGCCGGCCGTCAGGAGGAGAAGCGACCGTTCGAAGGCGGAGAGGCCGAAGCCCCGTGCCATCCGGTCCAGGGCGCTCTCCCCGGGCAGCAGGCGGCGGGCCGAGGCCAGGGCCTCCTCCGACCTCCGGCGGTCCGCGCCGGTGGCGTCGGGGCGCAGCAGCAGCCTGAGGACGCCCAGTTCGGCGACCAGATGGTCGCGGTTGGCGTTCTCCCACACGTCGGCGGGCACGGGGCCGTTCATGACGGCGGGAGCGCGACGGCGGGGGAACCGTGCGGCTGCTCCACCGGCTCCGGACGGCTTTCGACCCCGTCCACCTGGAGGCGGACCAGCCACGTGCCGGAGGGCACCTCGCCGTGGGGCACCCGCAGCGAGGACTGCGGCGGGGCGCCCGGGGTCCGGGAGGGCAGGACCACGGTCACCGTGCCGGGGCCGGTCCCGCCGGTACTGCCGCTCTCAGGGGACCTGGAGAACAGGAGGGTCGCGTGCTGGCCGGCGAACAGCGGGGGCGTCAGGTCGAGCAGGATGCCGGTGTCACCGGACACCGCCCGCGTCACCGTCGGCCGCACGGTGACCGGCAGCGCGTTGGACGCGCCGACCACCCGGGACGGCGGACCGTCGCCGGGCTCCTGCGCACTGAGGTGGAGCACCTGGACGGGATGCAGCCCCGCGGGGACGTCGTCGCCGGTCGCGACGCTCAGCAGCGACGACGTGCCGCCGGGCAGCGGGTCGAGTTCCACGGGACCGAGCCGCACCCGTGTGACGAGGCCGAGCAGCCGCTCGCCCCGGAGCACGAGCGCCTGCCCGGGCACGGCCGTCCCGTTCGCCCCGGCCTCGCCGACGGACGCCAGCCGAGGCGCGGGCGCCGGGCGAACGGTGAGAGCCCGCTCCCGGACCGGCAACGCCCTGTGGGTGGCGACCGGCGCCTCCACCAGGACGACGGTGGCGGTGTAGGTCGCCGAGAGCTGGTAGGGCGTCTGCGGAAAGAAGGACCAGAGCTTCGACAACTCGTCCGACGACAGGGTCGTGGGGGTGACCCTGACAGGCTCCCGTTGGCCGGCGAGGTCGGACTCCCTGAGGAACGCGGTGTCGTCCACGCCGGCGTAGGCGTCCACGGCCGCGGCCACCAGCCGCGGGCTGAGCACCGGGTTCACGGCGAGAGCGGTGACGGCCCGACCGAGCAGCCGCTGTGCCTCCAGGGCCGAGTCCTTCCCGTGGCAGGTGATGAGGTAGTGGAGGTCCAGCGCCTGCAGCGGGCGGCTGAGGAACGCTGCCTCGTGGTCGCGCCCCGGCAGGTCGGCCGAGCGCAGGGCGACGTTCGGCGTCACCCGGTAGAGGAAGACGTTGACGCCGGCCGACCGGACGAGGTCCGCGGACCCGAGGCGGTCGGGCCGCAACGTCGTCACCTGGGCGTCCGCCACCGAACCCGGGTGCTGCTCGTGCAGGGCTCGGGCGAGTACGTAGCGCAGCGCCGATGTCGCCGTGGCGATCGCCAGGTGGTTGCTCAAGGGTTCTCCTTGTCCCTGCGGGCCAGATAGGCGTCCAGGTCGACGCGCGACCCGGTGGGGGGCGACGGCGGCGCCGCCGGGAGGACTTCGATCCGGGCGATGTGCAGATGGACGGCCGGGGAGCCCGAGGCATCGGCGCTGTGCACGGAGTGCGTCCGGCGGGCTGCTGCGGTGCGGACGGTGGCCGTACCCGCCCGCGGGGCCGGTGCGGGCTCTCCGGCCTCGGCCCTCCTGACCTCGACCCGGACGGACGAGGGCAGCACCCCCCGCTCGGTGAGCGCCGGCACCACGTGTTCACGGACGAGCTCCACCGTGTCGGGCGCCGTGTGCTCGGACTGCGGCTCCGGGTTTCCCGGGGTCGCCGGCTCCGGCCGGTGCGAGGGCCCGGCGTCGGCCGGTGACGGGCTGCCGGGGAACGCGGAGCGGCTCGCGCTGTGGCGGGGCGGTCGGGGCGACCGCGTGTCGGCGCCGGCCCGCTCCTGGCGCTGCGGGCGGTGTTCCCGGGACGGATCCGTCCGCGTGTCCGCGGACGGTGCGGGGTGTGTCCTTTCGGCCTCCGGCCGGTGGGGCCCTTGGCCGGGTGCCGGGCGGTCAGCCTCCATGGGGCTCCGGGACGGCTCGGGGCCTCCCTGGGACACGGGACGGCCCGGGGAGGCCGGGACGGTGTCCTCGCCCCTCGGCGGAGCGGCGGCGGACGCCGGTTCCGGCCACGGGGCCTGCGGCACGGGAGGGAGCCAGGCCGATCGCCGGCCGGGCGAAGGCTCGCCGGGCCGTCGCACCGTGGCCGAGGGTGCTTCCGTCCCGGGGGACCGGTCGGTCTTGGCTACGGGCTGCCGCCGAGCGCGGCGGTACGCTCCGGCGGGCGGTGCGCCGGGCAGCGGATCGGACGCCGGATCGGAGGCCGGGGCGGAGGCGTTCAGGAGTGCGGCGCCCCCGGTGACGGGGGCCGGTTCGGGGGGACGGGTGTCCGCGGGGCGTTCCTCGGACGGCGCGCTGCCGACGCCGCGCCCGCTCCGCTCGGTCTCTCTCCGGCCCTCCCGGCCCGCCGACGGCCCGGCCGCGGTGGGCGCTCGACCGGTGTCGCGCAAGCCGCCGTGCGTGTCGGCGGCATCGGGTGACACCGCCGGCGCCGTGTCGAGCGCTTGGCCGAAGTCCGGCTCGCGCACGCTTCGGCGGCCCGCTCCCACCGTGCCGGACGGACCGGCGACCGAGGCGACCGCGGGCGCGGCCGTCGAAGACGGAGGCGGTGAACTGGTTCCGGAGGGGTGAGTGTCCGCGTGTGGGGACCGCGAGTGTCGCGGCTGCTCGCTCGTGGTTCCCGCGTGGCGAGAGATGTTCCCGGGTTCGTCCGGGGGTGATGCGACATCCGCCGCGTCCGAGACCTCGTCGCCCGGCGCCGCGGCCTCGTCCTCGCCGCCGTGCGCGGTGTCGTCGCTCCCGGCTCGACCGCGGCCCTCGCCTCGGGGGCCGCCTGCCGGGGCGGCGGCGGGGGCCGATCCTGCCCGCAGGAGGGGCACCGCCCGGTCCTCGCCGCCTGAAGGGACGTCCACCGGCCCGGACGACGGCAGCGGCACGGCGTCCGTCGCTTCCGCACCAGCGGCAGCTTCGCCGACGGGCATCGCGGCCGCCGCGCCGACCGGAGGGGGCACCCCCTCGGCACGCACCCCGACGGCCGCACCGGGCGACGCGTCCACGGCCGGCGGGGGAGGGGCTGCCCAGAGCGACGCGTCCTCGGGCGGCCGCCATTCGCCTGCCCGGGCCAGGGGTTCGTAGCGGGAGCCGCGTTGCAGGACCAGCCGCGGCTCCGTCCCGAGTGCGCGCCGGGCCATCCGCTCGAAGAAACCCGTCACGTCTCCACCCGTTCGAGATAGGCGGCTCTGCGGCCCGCCGGCATCGCCAGGAGGTCGGCCTCGCTCCATCCGAAGGCCCGGGCGAGGACGGCGACCTCCTCCATCAGAGCGGGGGCGGCGATGTCGATGCGCTCCCAGAGCACGGCCGCGGTATCCAGCGCGGCGCGTACGTGTCCGTCGCAGGCCGGGCATCGTAGGCACAGTGTCGTCATCGTGGCGGCGGTGATCGCCTCCGCCGCCTCGTCCAGGAGCGACTCCTCCTCCTGGGTGAGTTCCGCAGGGTCGACGGAGCTTCCGTCAGCGCGGTGCACGCAGCGGGACAGCAACACGGCGCGCGCACGGTCGGGAGAGGCCGCCGCCAGCAGCAGGTCCCTCGTGGTCGGCGCGCGCACGGTGAACTCTCCGACGGCCACGTGCCGGGGACCGGCCGCCGCAGCCGTCACGAGTTCCTCCGCGGTGGGCAGCGAGACCCGCGCGGAGAGCGGCTCCCCGCATGACGAGCAGGTGATCACCCCGGCCACCTCGCGGCCGAACGCCCGCGCATGGGCGAGAGCCGCGAGCGCGGCGCACTCGCCCACCCCCAGGTCGAGTGCGGAGTCGAGATCCGGGCACAGGCCCGCGAGCCGGACCAGGACCGCTCCGCGCCCGGCGACGGGAGCCGCCGACGCCTGGTCCCAGGCATCGAGCAGCAGTTCCGGCTCGGCGAGGTCGCGTACGTCGTGGTGCTCCGCCGCCCGCCAGGGCGGGGCGAGGCCGCTCACGGCTCGACGAACGACGGTTCCACCGGTTCCGTCACCGTGTTGTCGCGTTCCCAGCCCTCGTTCTCCAGCTTGATCGACTGAATCGCCACGGCGTTGGCGTTGGCGTCGAGATCGGGCAGGGCGTTGAACTCCGAGACCCAGCATCGGTACACCTTGTACGCGAGGGCCAGCTGTCCCGCCTCGTTGTAGACCTCGATGACCACGTCCTTCCGGAAATCCTTGAGGGACGTCTCGGCGCCGAGCCCGGCCCCCCAGTTCCACACCTTCCCGGCCCACTGTTCGAACTCCAGGTCGTGGGTGACTCCGCGTTCGAGCGTGATGGCGTCGTACTCGGTGCGCCCCGGCGACTTCCGGCTGCTGCTCGGATCACCGCCGTGGCGGTGCCTGACGACCTCCGTGGTCCGCTTCAGGGCGCTCACCTTGCTGACGCCGGCCACGTACCGGCCGTCCCAACGGACCCGGAACTTGAAATTCTTGTAGGGGTCGAAGCGAGTCGCGTTGACGGTGAAGTCGGCCATGTCGCACCTTCCGAGATCATCCTGCCGCTTCGGCGGTCTTCTGCTGGATTCCGATGACGACGAACTCGGCCGGCTTGACGGGGGCGAAGCCGACACTGATGTTGACGATGCCGCGGTCGATGTCGTACTGCGTGGTCGTCTCGGCGTCACAGGCCACGAAGTAGGCCTGGCGCGGGGTCTGTCCCTGGAAGGCGCCCTGCCGGAAGAGGTCCTGCATGAAGGCCCCCAGCGAGGTGCGGATCTGGCTCCACAGCCGCTCGTCGTTGGGCTCGAACACCACCCACTGGGTGCCGCGTCTCAGGCTCTCCTCCAGGAAGAGAGCAAGGCGGCGCACCGGCACGTACTTGTACTCGTCGGCCAGAGCGTCGGCGCCGCGCAGGGTGCGGGCACCCCACACCACCGACCCGGCCTGCGGAAACGAGCGCAGGCAGTTGATCCCCAGCGGATTGAGATCGTCGCTGTCGCCGTCCGTCATCGGGTGGGACAGCCCGGCCGCGCCGAGAATTCCGGCGTCCATGCCCGCCGGGGCCTTCCAGACCCCCCTGGTCGCGTCGGTGCGCGCCATCACTCCGGCGATCGCGCCGCTGGGCACGAACTCCCCGATCGCGCCGTCGCGCAGCGGGTCGGCCGCGCGGACACGGGGGAGGTAGAGGACGCCGTTGCGGGTCGCCAGGCCTGACAGGGACAACGTCTCCAGCCAGGCCGGGGCGTTACGCGGCACGATCGTGGACGGCGGGTCCACCAGCAGGACCGCTCTGCGCCGGTAGCAGAGGTCCAGGGCGTCCGACCAGACCTGCGGGGGCAGCTCGCCACCCGGGTCGGACGGCGGCAGACACAGCAGGTTGAAGTCCGCCGGCGCGAGGGCGCCGAGCCCCTCCTGCCCGGTGTAGTCAGCTGCGGTGAGCGCCGCGCCGTCGGTCACCGTGCCCGCCTGGAGGACCCGGTGGACGCCCTTGGAGGGGCGGGCAGGCGGCTGGGGAAGGCGCTCGACCCGTACCAGCTGTGACGCCTGGAGCACGATGTCCACGCGTCGAGGGCCGTCGGCCACGGTCAGGTTCAGGAACTCCTCGCGGGGCGAGCCGTCGTCGCCCTCCCCGATGCGCAGGTGGAAGATCTCGTCGTCCTCCGCGCCGCCGCCGGCCCGCGCCAGTTCCTGGGTGTGGCCCTGTCCCGGGTGGACGACCTCGACCCACAAGCGATTGCCCCACGAGCCCGGTCCCGACGCCTTGAGCTGGAGGCCGCCGGCGTCGAGCCGGGCGAGGCCGGCGCCTCCCGCGGCACGGACCAGCAGCGCGGTGCTGCCGCCGTTGAGGTAGAAGTCGCGGACCGCGTAGGACAGCCCGCTCTCACGCCACAACCCTCCGAACACCTGGGTGAACTCGGCCATGGAGCGGACCGTCACCGGCTCACCCACCGGGCCGCGGGCGGTCCGGCCGACGAAGGCGGTGACGGAGGTGGAGACCCCGGTGACGGCCCTGCCGCCGCTCGGACGCTCCGTGACGTAGACGCCCGGACCAGCGAGGCGAGGTTGAGGCATGGTGGCTCCCTCCGCGACGGTCTGTCGTACAGGACCCTGCCGCGCGCCCGTCACCCGTCCGTGACGACGACGTCACGGCGGGCCCGGGACGCGAGGGTGACGCACGGGTGACACCACCGTGCGAACCTCGACCCACGTGGTGCCGAGCGGACCGAGTTGGAGGCTAGCCGTGGTGAATCTGTCCGTGACCTCGTCCGTCCTGATCGAGGAGGGCCCCGCCCTCTCCCTCGCGTCGGAGCTTGAGGCCGAGTCGTACGCCGTGGCCACCGTGACCCTGGACCAGGGCGGCTCGCGCAACGTCTCCCTGCTGCCTCAGGACGGAACTCCCGTTCTGCTCGCCGTGCGGGCGAGCACGGCGTCCGGCGGGACCGCCACGGTACGGGTCCGCCCCAACCCGTCGGAGACCGGCGACGCCGAAGCGAACTGGATCAAGGTCGCGGGGACACTGCTGATCAACGGAGCCGACGTGCTGAAGGGGCTCGGCACGCCGCGCTCGTTGGGCATCGAGAACATCGGCGCCGAACCGGCGACGGTGGACATCCTCAGTTGCCTGGACCTGTCCTGACGGGGCCGGCGCCCGGCGGTGCGTCGTCGGGACCGCCCTCCCCCTTCTTCTCCCCGTCGGGGCCGGTCAACTCCTCGAGTACTTGGACCGCTCCGCTGATGCGCAGCAGGGTCTCCCGCAGCTCCGCCTCGTGCCGTACCAGCTGGCCGAGCCGCTCCTCACCGGTCCGGTACTCCTGCCGGAGCTCGGCAAGACGCGCCTGAGGATCCTGTGGCATCACTGACGTCCCCTCGTGTCGGGAGCGGTGGCGGGTATGGGGGCGGTGGCGGCGGGTATCGCGAACTCGCCCGTCTTCTGCTCTTCTCCCGGCTTGTCCGCCTCGGCCACAAGGCGGTTCTCGCTCGCCCATGCGTCGTGCCGCTTGCCGCTCACCTGCCAGCAGACCTTGACGGCGGGCGAGCCGGTGCGCAGGGTGAAGCTGCCTTCCTCGAGCTCTCGGACCACGGTCGCCACCACGGGCCGGTCGGCGATCGGGGTGAGCTGGTAACGGAAGTCGCGGCTGAACGCCTCGACGTACGCCGGCAGGTGAACCGTGGCCTCACCCCGCTCGTCGGTGACGACGGTGCCGTCGTACAGGGTCGTCATGTCCGGCGCCTGCACCGCCGAGTGCGAAAGGGTCTTGTTCACGGGGTCCAGGGGATGGTCGACCGTCACGATGTGGTCGTGACTGACCAGCGCCTGGTTCGAATAGACGGCCTGTGCCGCCCAGATGGAGTAGGCGCTGCCCTCGCTCCTGCGGACGACGATCGGCCCGCCGTCCACGTCCAGTGCCAAATGCCCGGGCGTCTGTTGGGTGAGGTGCATGAGCGTGTAGTTGGTGCCCGCGTGGTTCTTCAGATCCGCCGGTCCCAGCACGGAGAGGGCGGTGTAGCCCGCATGGCCCTGGACGCTCAGCGAACCCTCCACACTCTCCGCCAGGTAGCCGGGGGAGGTGACCGTGCTGACGTATCCCGTGTCCACGCGCCATGCCTTGAGAGACCCGGTCTCCAGCGAGTTGGTCCGGACCTTCCCGTCGGTGGTGTCCATGGAAAGACCCCAATCGGCGCCCGAGCCCCAGAAACCGACATGCGTGTTGTCCTGCATGCCGACGAATCCGTTGTCGCCGGACTGCTGCCGGAACCAGATGCCGGCCGAGAGGTCGCTGCCCTGGCGTACCCGCATGCGGCGTGGAACGTCGAGGGCGTCGCCGTCGTTGCCCGTGCCGATGGCGATCTGGTCCGCTCCCGACCACAGGCGGGCGTGCTTGTCCTGCGCGTACCAGCACCAGCGTTGGCCCGCGGTCGGGTTCTCGACGAACGCGCCGGAGGCCGCGGTACGGTCGGCGAAGGAGAAGCCGCCCGCCGATCCGCCGCTGTGCACCTCGGTGCCCTCGACGTGGAGACTCCGCTTGGGCTGGGCGGAACCGATCGCCACATTGCCCTCCAACCCCGCGGAGAGTCTGACCCTTCCGCTGGCGGTGTCCATCACAAGACCCCAGCCGGCGGAAGGGCCGTAGAGGCCGATGTGTCCGGTGTCCTGCATGCCGACGAATCCGTTGTCGGTGCCGGAGGACTGCTGCCGGAACCAGATGCCGGCCGAGAGGTCGCTGCCCTGGCGTACCCGCATGCGGCGTGGAACGTCGAGGGCGTCGCCGTCGTTGCCCGTGCCGATGGCGATCTGGTCCGTTCCCGACCACAGGCGGGCGTGCTTGTCCTGCGCGTACCAGCGCCAGCGTTGGCCCGCGGTCGGGTTCTCGACGAAGGCGCCGGAGGCCGCGGTGCGGTCGGCGAAGGAGAAGCCGCCCGCCGATCCGCCGCTGTGCACCTCGGTGCCCTCGACGTGGAGACTGCGCTTGGGCTGGGCGGAACCGATCGCCACATTGCCGGCCTGGTCGATCAGGAGCCGGTCGCGGGAAGCGGCGTCCTTGTCGGCGAAGTGCCAGCCGCCGTCGGCGCCCGCATACATACCGTAGGTTCTGCTCCCGGGGGTCGTGTTCCGCAACTGGAGCCCGGTGTCGAAGCCGGACGCGGCGGAGCCGACGCGGATCCCTCCCTCGCAGTCGAGGGGCCCCGGGCCGACCTCCACCCCTGCGGGAATCCGTAGCTTCCTGCTGTCCCCGTCCACGGACAGAGCCGGCTGCTTGGACCCGTCGGCCGACATCACGTTCAGCTCGACACCACCACCGGGACGGGCCGCGAGGCCGACGGCGGTCACATGGCCGACGCTCGACACGGCTTCGCCCTCCAGCAGCGGACGGCGCAGCTCCAGGCTCTCGGCAGCGACTCCGACGGCGCGTCTGGCCCCCACCGCGACGCCTTTCACCATGCCGCCGGTCCCCAGCGTCACCTGCGCCAGCACCACCTGCCGCCCCGTGCTCTCGGCCGGCGGCGCCAGACGAAGCCGGGGAGTCTGCAGCAGCCCTGACTGCTGTGTTCCCATCACCTCGAACGAGCCCTCGATCTCGTGCCAGCTCACCGTCAGCCGGTAGTCGCCCGGCTCGCGGCCGGCCGTCGGCAGAGCCACCCCCTCCGCCCCCACCGGAAGCGTGTGCGGCTCCTCGGCGCCGCCGCCCGGGACGTCGGTCACCACGACACCGCCTTCTGCCACGACGACGACGCGGCCCTGGGAATCGAGCGCTGTCCCCGGTGAGATTTTGACCTCGGCGGCTTCCCTCGCCGCGCTCACCCGCAGGCCGTCAGCCACGCCTGAGATGTGCAGGGCAGAATTCGCCGCCATCCCCACCGGTGTCAGGTAGTTCTCGACATCAGCGCAATTCTGCGCCTCCGTTGAGAAATTGTTCGCCTGCGTGTAATGGCTGCGAGCCAAAGCCATGAGGATTCACCACTTCTCGCCGTTCATCTCCACGCTTGCCGATCTGTCAGAAGGAGCGGCTGAAGCACGACTTGTACACCACGTTACGCTGGTCCCGACATGATCGCCCCTGACGGCGTTCCTGGTGTCATTTCTCCTTCACCGGCGTCACATCAATGTCTTCGCCCGGAATCTTCGTGACGTTGCGGAACTCTTCGATCAAGGAGTCGCCGACGGTGCGGGGGATACCTTGCTTGAAATACGGTGCGTGCTTCGTCGCTGACGAGTTGATCAACACCTTCTGCTGGTAGAGCACCTCGTTCTCAGGAACTCCGGTGATGCGTGCCGCGTCCGCACGGTTCGCCGCCTGCCGTGTCGTCCACCACCCATTGGGCGAGACGTCGCCAGGGTTCTTGCAGTACCGATACAGCGGCATGGCATCCGCCTCGGGACCGCCCCGCCCCAGACCTTCTGCACAATGCCCTTGCCCGCCTGGGGCATCCCCTCCCGGGGCGCCTCGCCCTTGGGCGCGACGCTTCTGGCGGCCGGCACGCCGGCCATGGCGATGACCACGGCCAGGATCGCCTCCCGCAGACCTCTGGCTCTGATCAACTCAACCGCCTTGCGGTTGACCTGTTCCAGCGTGACGTGCCGCCGCATGCCGTCCACATGGACCTGGAGCCAGTCGTGGATCCCGACAAGATAGGAGCTGTAGTATTCGGCGGCGGCCAACCGGTCCGCAGCGGCCTCGTACTCACGTGGGTAGAGATCACGAACGCCGGCGTCGAACTTCGGCCGCTTCTCGACATAAGACTGCATGTCGGCCTTGCGGAGCGCGTCATCCCGGTCCCGGTACTCCCGGCGTGCCTGGGCGTGCTCGTCCATCCAGTAGCGCAGCCAGATCTGGTAGATCTGCCCGGAATTCAGCGAGTTGCCCGGGTCGCCGGCTACAGCGATGAAGTCCTGCCTTCGCGCTGCCCAGTTGGCACGTACTTGGTCAGCCGGAATGGCTTGAATCGTCGAACGCAGGTCTCTGATGTCGCGCGGGAGCCTTTCCTGATCTGGTCTCTCCTGGCGTGCGACGATTGCACGGCCCGAAACGTCGTACTGGACGACGTGAGCGAGCTCGTGCGCCAGAAGACGCCGGCCCGCAGGGCCGTGCACGGATTCCCCGCGGGCGACGACGATGTCCCGCCCGAGGCTGTACGCCCGTGCCCCCAAGCCCCGGGCCAGCTCGGAAGCCTCTCCTCCGCTGTGGACGCGCACGCCGCTGAAATCGTGCCCGAAGGCCCCTTCCATCTCCGTCCGCACCGAGGGGTCCAGGAAGCGTCCGCCGTTTGCCGGCACCACGCTTCTGTCCGGTGCACAGCGCTCTGCAGCACGTCCGTCCGATACCCGCGCCCTCGTGGAACCCGCCCTGCGTGCTGTCGCAAGAGCCCGGCCGGCAAGCGCACTTGCTCCCCGCTCCGCGACGCTGCCGCGTCTGGCGACCGCAGGGCGGGGCATCGCCCACGCCGTCTCACCCTGGCCTGCTGCGGAGGCCGGGACGCGGCGGTCACACATGAAAGAGGACACCAGAGGCACCTTCCGCACTGCACGTCATCTTCGTGGACGCCGGACGCCGGACGCCGGACGCCGGTGAACTCGCGTCCGCCTCAAGGCGTTTGCGTCACTCGCGCCACGCGGGATCGGGTCGCCCCGGCGGTCAGGCCGCGTCGCCACGCCGCCGTCCGCTGCGGACGGCGGCGTGGCGATTCCTCTCTCACTCGCGCG
Organism: Streptomyces sp. NPDC002623; assembly: GCF_053592635.1. Classification (NCBI taxonomy): domain Bacteria; kingdom Bacillati; phylum Actinomycetota; class Actinomycetes; order Kitasatosporales; family Streptomycetaceae; genus Streptomyces; species Streptomyces sp. NPDC002623. The sequence goes on from NZ_JBSFWB010000068.1 coordinate 19,983, forward strand.
CGACATGCTCCTTGAGCCACTGCAGCAACGCCGCGAACTCCGCGGACATGTCCGCGTCCGACTGGACGAGAACGGACGAGTGGCCGCTCTCCTCGACGGTGATCGAGTAGCTCATGGCATCCGGCGCACGACCGTGGGGCTTCGGGTCCCCTTCGGTCGCCGGGACCGCTGCCGCCACCAGCCGGGACAACTCGGCCGCAGCACTCTCGGGCAGGGCGTCGGTGTCCACCGTGTCCGGCGGGAAGCCGGCCCGGACCGCCGCCGCCAGCCCGCCGTACGTCGCCAAAGTAACTCTCATGGCACCTCTCGGCCATCCACCGCTCCCGCTGTTCCGGCAGAGGCGCCCGGCGTCGACCGCCGGGCGCCTGCGCCTCGACCTCAACCGCCGGTCGGAATACGCCCCTTGAGCGCGGCCACCTCTCGGCTCAAGTCCTGCACCTGGACCGTCAGCGCCCTGACTGCCGCGAGGGGGTCCCCGTTCTGGCCGGCGGTGCCGGCCTGCGCCCTCGCGAGCCCGGCCGGGACCCCGGTGACCGAGATGCCGACCTCCCGCCACGCCCTCAGCACGGCCATCTGTTCGGTGCCGCCGGTCTCGTACAGTTCTCCGGCCTTCCGGTACGTGGTGTCCGCGAACTCCTGGAACCGCGTCTCACTGTTGGACGCCTTGAGAGCCTCGTACCAGATGAGTCCGGGAGCCTCCCACGAGTATCCGCCGACGGTCGCCGCCGTCAGGTAGAACGCCTTGTTCGGAATGCCGGAGTTGTAATGCACGGCACCCCAGTCTCCCTCGTAGGTGTCCGGCATGTTGACGTACTTGGACATGTGGTCCGGCTGCGGGTCCTTTCCGAACTTCTCGGTGTTCCACGCGTGCCCGGGAGCCTTCATCGACCGCAGAGCGTCGGCTTCGATGTGAGGCGTGAAGACCTCCCGGCCGATCAGCCAGTCCGCCTGCTCTGCCGTCTGACCCAGCGTCCATTGCTCGACCATCGCCCCGAACACGTCCGACATGGACTCGTTCAAGGCTCCGGACTGGTTGTGATACTCGAGTCCCGCGGTGTGCTCGGTCACCCCGTGTCCCAGTTCATGGGCGATCACGGAAATCGAGCCCGTGAGGTCGGAGAAGACGCGACCGTCCCCGTCACCGAACACCATTTGGCGCCCGTTCCAGAAAGCGTTGGCGAACTCGTAGTCGTAGTGGACGTATCCGTCCAGACGCATCCCGTGACCGTCGATCGAGTTCCTGGCGTACACCTGCTGGAAGAAATCTCGAGTCTTTCCGAGCATGTCGAATGCTCGGTTGGCGGAGACATCGGTCGACTCCGGACCGTCTTCGGACCGCGCCAGAATCGCGAAGGGCAGAGATGTGGTGTTCCGGCAATCGTAGATCGTCCTACGAGCGTTGCCGGGAGCGGCGGCACCGGGGAAGGCTGCTCGGACCGATCGCTCGCCCCGCAGGTGGGCGGTCGTGAGCAAGGTGTTCAGCGCAGCCTGGCGCACCTCGCTGTCATCGCTTCGCAGCATTCTTTTGAGCAGATACGGGGGGGTTATGCAATTCGCTCGAAGTTCGCTGGTCATCGCGGTACTCCGTGATCCAGGGGGTCTGATCCGCTTCGAGGGGCGCCCGACCCTGCACGCGGTACGTCCGCGCCGGACGGGCGAATTCCTCCCGGGTCGGCCAATGCGAATGATCCGCCGGGCCGGTGGCCAATTCATCCATCGAAGCGTCACCATGTGAGGTATCTCACCCATCCATCATTACATGTCCCGCGGGCTCGATGCCACATGGAGCCGCCCGGTGCGGCACGGCCTTAAATTTTCGCTTTCACATATCTTTTCCCGCGGTATTTCGTGCTCCTACGCGTTTCAGATCGGCCGTCGCTCGTCCCGCCGGGCGCAGGCTCCGCGTCGCCTGCCACGGCCGGTCGTCGTGAGAAGAGGCGGAGGCAGCAGACGACGAGAGGACAGGCAGAAGGAAGTGCTCCGCCCGGCACAGCTGTTGATCCACCCCACTTGGCAGGGCACCATCAGCCGAGCGGCACTTTCGCGAAGGTCTCCCATTCGTACATCTGGTTGTCCCGGTGGATCACGATGAGTTCCGCAGTGGAGATGCGAGCATGCGCTGGCGTGACGTTGAGGCCGGTCAGGACCTGCGTGATCGGCTCAGCGGGGCCATCTTCGGCGCTGTAGGCCACGGACACGTGTGGTGTGAAGCCCTCGGCCTTCTCTGGGATCTTGCCGAGGACGTCCCCGATCGGCTCCCGAAGGGCGTTCCTGACGGCTCGGACAGGGCCGTCGGGGTGGGGACATACGGTGTGGGGGCTCTGTTCGCGTTGCCCGCCCACGTCCCCCCCCCCGAGCGTCAGGGCAGTTACGGGTCTTCCTCCGGGGTGGTGAGATTGCCTCCCCGCCCCCGCGCTGTGTCGACCAGGCCGCCTGATTGTCAACGGAAACTTTGATCTCCCCGGTGTCAACCTCAGTGGGAGGCGTTCCAGTAGCGCTCGGCGTCCGCCCTCAACCCGACCATCAGGCACCCGATGTTGAGGTGTGGTGGCGTGTTTCAGGGAGTGCCGCAGTTAGTGGCTCCGCCGGGGCAGGTGACGCTGTCGTTGGACGCCAAGCCCGCGATCCCCAGCACCAGGACGATGAGAGCCAGGACGATCAAAGGCACGTGGTCTGCAGCCCAACTGCTCTGCTCGTGCGGAGGTTTCGGAGCGCTGGGCTGTGGGCTCGCATTGTCGCGTGCGGGCTCGGTGCCGGGCCCGCCGTGTCCCGCTGTAGCCATCGCGTCACCTGCCGTCGTTTTCCCTACCATGATGACACGGCATCGGACCTCACCCGTCAAGCCCCGTGCCGCGTGGGCTCTCCGAGGAGATGTGCCTCGTCAGGGTCCTGTCTGTGAATGGGCAGGCACAGGGTGCTCGGACTCCACGCAGGCGGGAGAGGCCCCCAAGGGCGGGGCTGCGTCGGAGGGCCGTTCACGGTGGATCCGCTCGGCCTCCCCGGGACCGACCCGGCTCACCCGTAGATGCCGACGGATCAACGTCTGGACCCGGTCCAAAGTCCAACGCCGATCCTCGAACCCGTGCGCCGCCGGCCCTTACAGAACTCCTCCTCCAGCACGGCGAACCGGGCGTCGGTGACGGCAGGGGAATTCGTCGGACCGGCAGAGCGCAAGGCCTCGATGCCGCCCTCGCGCCAGGCGCGGCACCAGCGTTCCACCGACCGCACACTCACCCGCAGGTCCTTCGCGATCACCGCGGGGCTTTCCACCCGCCACGAACCGCTCGCCGACCCGAAGCCGGATCCCCTGCAGGACGCGACCGGCCCCGACGAGCCGAACGGCGGGGACAACCTCGTCATCGCCCCGCTGCACTCCGCCCGTTGCCGCCGCCCCAACTGGTGGCGGTAGTGGCGTACGAGTTCCCGCCGCTGACGCCCGGCGACGCCGAGACCGTGGCTGCGCGCGTCGCCGCTGTGCTGGAGGACGCCTGGCAACGCCTCGCGGACCAGCAGACCGCCGTGCTCGCCGCGATCGGCGACAACGCCCGCTCCCGGACAGTCGCCGACCGGCTCGCACAGTTCCAGGCCGCCATCGTCGACTTCCAGCAGCGCGCCGACACAGAGGCCGCGCGTTCGCCGTCCGCCAACTGCCCCACCTGTACGAGGAAGGGGCGCGGGCTGCAGCCGCGACGGTCGACGGGCACTTCTCGTGGACGCTCATCCACACCGAGGCCCTGCAGTCGCTGGCCTCCGACTCCTACGCCGACTTCCTGCGCCGCTCCGAGGAGGAGCAGCGCATGGCCGCCGCGTTCTACCAGGCCGTACGAGACGCCGCCCGCCGCGAAGTGCCGCTGCTGGCAGCCGGCCACACCACCGCCCTACAGGCAGCGAAGGCCCTCGCCGACCGGCTTGCCGCCGAACACCAGCTCACGTACGTGATCTACCTCAACGGTGCGCGCATGCCCGTGCGGGCATGGGCCGAGGCGGCGACGCTCGCCAAGTCGGCCGTCGCCTACAACGCCGGCACTCTCAACCGGGCCCGCCAGGAAGGCGTCACCATGCTCGAGGTCTTCGACGGAGCCGATTGCGGCTGGACTGTGCAACGGGAACCCTGACAAGGCCAACCGCACACGCACCGTCGCAGACGCCGCCAAGTGGCCGATCTCTCACCCACGATGTCGGCGAGCTTTCTGTTCCCGACCGGATTTCGCCGGATCTGCCTGAGCTGAGGCCGGGCACACGATCTGGGTTCTCGGGCTTCGCATTCTGGTTCTATCGCGAAGGTGTCATCGGGTTCGCCTCGACGCACCCCCTGCCGCCTCATGCTTTGAGCGCCGCAATTTCTTTCGCCCGCGAGGCCAGCTCCTTCACCGAACGGGACTGTGCTGCTTGTGGTGGTTGCCGCGAGGTTCGGTTTGTTCTGTTTCCCGACGGGGTGCTCGCGTGCACGATGCTTGTTCTTCACGCCGGTTGGCCGGCCGGGGCCTGCGGTGCTGGGTTTCGGTGCGCTGGCCGGCTGAGGGGTCTTCCTGTGGAGGCGGCGAAATCCTCGACGGACTCGTGCGGGTGTGAGGCGCCCCTGGCATGGGGGCCGTTCCCAGGGTTTGCGGAGGTCCTCTGCGAGGGGCCGGGCGAGGCGGAGTTGAGTGTGAGCAGCAACGACGAGCCAGGTCCATCGGTCGGCGGCGGCCGGCTCGCGAAGCTTGGGAGCGGTCCACCCCAGCGTCTGTTTGAACATCCTGAAGGTGTGCTCGAGATCGAATCGGCGTAGGAACGCCTGCCAGAGCCGGTCCACATCCGTCGGAGTAGGAGTGGTGGCTGACCACCACAGCCAGACAGGTCTGGGGCTACGGTCTCCTCGGAGGTGGTCGACCTGGAGTCGGATGACGGTGCCCTCGATGACCGGCAGTTCTCCTTCGGGGTGGTCGGCCCAGGCCGAGCGCCGGACCAGCAGCGGGTGCAGGCGGTCCCAGGCAGTGGCGACGGCCTTCCCGGAGTGGGTGGTGTCGGTCACCGTGACAACGGACGGGACCGGCCAAGAGGCCGCGACCTCGAACGCGAACTTCGCCCCGCGCTTGGGCTTGCGCCCGACTTTGCCCGCCGGCTGTGGAGGAGGCGGGAAGTACAGGACGCGGTCCGAACGCATCCGGCCCAGCAGTTGGACGGGCAGGTCCGCGAGCAGGAAGGCCAGTCGGGTCACGTCGTAGCCGGCATCGACGACGACCAGGATGGGCGGGTCACCGATCCGCCACTGCCCTGCCACATACAGCCGCTGGAACACCTCCCGGACCTGGGCGGCGGTGACGGCGATCGAGTCGTCCCACGGACGCAGCCGGGCCACGTCCAGCACGGCAGTCCACGACGTCCGTCCCGACTCCAGAGCGGCAATGAAGGAATAGGGCCACCCCGGGATCATCTGGGCCGAGCCCCGGCCCCGACCATACGTGTGACAGAACAGCCGGTCCGAGCTGGTATTCGCGTCCGGCCGCAGCCAGTTGCTGACATCGACCGCCAGGACCAGCTGCCGCTCTGCCGTCCGGGGAAGCGGCAGCCCCGCCAGCGCCATGCGCAGCCGGGACAGATTCATGTGCCCGTGATTCAGCCCGCCGTACAACGCGCCATGCCCACGCTGATGCTCAGGCGCCAGGGACAGCTCGACCAGTGTCTTCACCGGGCCGTCCGCACACAACAAGGCATCACTCAGCTCGAACAAAGCGTCGCGCCGCCGGATCAGACAGGCATAGAACTCCGTCCGGAACCATGACAGTTCAGCAAACGCATCCCGCGGGGCATCCCGCTGCAGCAGACTCATCGCTACGGCCTTCGTACTGGTCAAGTGCCTCTGTGACGGAGCACAGAATCAGACGAAGGCCGCTCTCACGTCAGGCACTCGGCCAAAGTGCCAGCAAGTTCGACGCCGCGTTCGACCAGAGACGATAAACGTCAAGCTTAGTCGGCCTGCAGGACGAAGAACAGGAAGCACAGGAAGCGCGGCGTGGCCGCGATGGCCTCGGGGAACAGCTCACGGGCGGCTGGATCAGGATCCGGCTCGCTGATGACCGTTATCCGGAAACCGGCCCCGATGAATGCCTCGATCATCGCGTGCAGCGGCCTGTGCCATCTGCTCACCAGGGCGGTCTGGCCGCCCATGGTCCACTCTACGGTCCAGTTGGTGGTGTCGAAGTAGTTGTACTCGGCCTCGCGACCGGCCTCGCGGTGTATGAGGGTGATGGCAAAGGGATGGTCGACAGACGCGATCAGCCGACCGCCGGGCCTGAGTATGCGTCGCAGCTCGGCCAGCGCCGGCCCCCAGTCCTCCAGGTAGTGCAGCACCAGGGACGCCACCACATCGTCGAACGTGTCATCAGCGTAAGGAAGCGGGCTGCCCAGGTCCGCCACCCGCAGGTCCGCACCGTCGCCGAGCCGCTGCCGAGCCAGCTCCAGCATCCCGGCACTCGCGTCGAAGCCACTCACAATGGCGCCACGGTCGCGCAGCGCGGCAAACAGGGCCCCCGAGCCGCAGCCGGCGTCGAGGATCCGCCGGCCGGCCACGTCTCCAGTGAGGGTCAGCATCGCGGGCCGCTCGTAGTAGGCATTGACCAGGTTGGTTTCGTTTGCGGCCGTGTATGCCTCGGCGAAGCTGTTGTAGTCGTTGGTCTTCGACGGATCCACACTCGCTGCGGACGGCGAGACCAGCTTGGTGGAAATCGCGTGCTCTTGGCGCTCGCTTGAGATCATGGTGCGGGAGACGTGTGCTGCACCAGTTCGGTTCCTGGCCGCTCCCGATCGTCCTCACATCCCTGAAGATCCAACGAGCCGTTGCTTCAAGCATCGCAACCACTGTTGTGTCATGTCGGCCTCAGGAACAGGCACTTATCTTGTCGTTTAAGTGCGCCACGAGCGCAGAGAGTGAGGTTGATGTAGGTAGGCCCACTTGATGCGGTGCTGTGCAGATGATGAAGGTTTTGTGGCCCTTCGG
>NZ_JBSFWB010000069.1:0-25377 GCF_053592635.1 Streptomyces sp. NPDC002623
TCAGGGGTGGGGGGGCAAACGCCGATGGGGGCGGCCGGGGGGATCTGGGGCCGCCGCCTTCGGCGGCTGTGGGGGAGGCGTGTGGCGTGGCTCAGTACCAGCCGTTGGCCTGCCAGAAGTTCCAGGCGCCGACCGGGCTGCCGTAGCGGGAGTTCATGTAGTCCAGGCCCCACTTGATCTGGGTCTTGGCGTTGGTCTTCCAGTCGGAGCCGGCCGAGGCCATCTTGGAGCCGGGCAGGGCCTGGACGAGGCCGTAGGCGCCGGAGGAGGCGTTGGTGGCGTCGACGTCCCAGCCGCTCTCGTGCTTCACGATGTTGGCGAAGGCGTTGTACTGAGCCGTGCTCGGGATCATCTTGTGCGCGATCGCCTGGGCCTGCGAGGCCGAGGCCACGGACGACGTCGCGGCCTGGGCGGGCGCCGCGGACAGCGCCATGCCGGCGGTGGCGGCGGCCACGGCGGCGACGGTGAGGGCCTTCTTCGGGGAAGCGATGCGACGGATGACGGAGACGGACACGGAGAACCTTTTTCTTCGGGGACAGAGTCGGTCGCTGCATGCCGGAGTCACGCGGTGCGTGGCCGCACCGCGTGGTGTGCGGTGGGTGGCGGTGCATGCGTCGGTGCCGAGGCCCGTGGGCTCGTCGGCACCTTGCGACGTCATCCAGAGAAGCAGGATCGGGAGCCGTCCGCAAAGACCCCCTTTGCTAGTTGTGGTCGTATTCGGGGTGAAGGTCGCTTGTGTGACCTGGCTCTCAATGTGCAGGTCAGGGCCGGTAATGGCATGCCCATGGCATCCGATTTGTCCGACTAGGATGGTTAGTAGGTGATGTGGGTCATGTGGGGTGGTTCACCGGTCAACGGCCTTTCGGGCCCGTCGCAGGAGCCCCGAATGTGACGGCGGTCGCAGTCGATCAGGTCCCTGATGGGCTGACGACGGCCACGTAGGTCACCGGGTCGCTCCCCGTCACGGCCTCCGCACGGCCCAGCTTCACCAGGCGGCGCAGATGGGCCTCGGCCTCCGAGACCGCGATGTTCCTCGACCCGTACGGGATCTGGTCCCAGGGTCGGTTCCACTCCATCCGCTCCGCGAGCTGCCAGGGGGTGAGGGGGGTGGCGAGGAGGGTGAGCAGGCCGGTGAGGCGGTCCTCGTGGTGGGTGAGCAATTCCGTCACCCGGGAGGGCGCGTCGGTGAAGCTGTACTGGTGGGCCGGGAGGATCTCGGCGGGCGCGAGGCGGCCGACGCGTTCGAGGGAGTCCAGGTAGTCGCCGAGGGGGTCGGTGACGGTGGCGTCGTCCGGATCCTCGTACAGGCCGATGTGTGGAGTGATCTCCGGGAGCAGATGGTCGCCGGAGAACAGGCGGCCGTGGCCCGGCAGCCGGGCCGGATGCTCCTCCTCCAGGTGGAGGCAGACATGGCCGGGGGTGTGGCCCGGCGTCCAGATCGCGCGCAGACGGCGGCCGGGGAGGTCGAGGAACTCGCCGGGGACGATCTCGCGGTCGGGGAGGGCAGGGGCCAGGCCGGGGACGGTGCGGCGGCCGGCCCGGGGCGTGCGCAGCGGGGCGATGTGCTCCTCGGGGGCGCCGGCCGCCGTGAGCTTGTCCGCCATGTACGTGTACCAGCGCTCGGCGCGCGTCTCCCGGGTCCGCCGCACGATCGAGGCGTCCGCGGCGTGCATCGCCACCCACGCCCCGGAGGCCTCCCGCACCTTGCCGGACAGGCCGTGGTGGTCGGGGTGGTGGTGGGTGACGACGACGCCGTGCAGGGCGTCGACCGAGGTGCCGCAGGCGATCAGCCCCGAGGCCAGGGCGTCCCAGGACGCCGGGTCGTCCCAGCCGGTGTCGATGAGCACGGGCCCGCGGTCGGTGTCGACGACGTACACCAGCGTGTGGCCGAGCGGGTTGTCCGGGATCGGCACCCGGAGAGACCTGACACCCCCGCCGTGATCGAACGTAGCCGTCATCTGCCCGCCCCCTCCTGTGGCCCTGCGGCCGCACGGCCATTGCTCACTATAACTAGAACTGATGAGCTGTCAGATTGGCCAGGGGGAAGCTCTGTGACTCTCGTCCTGACCAGCCGTGGAGGGGTCGTTGGTGGTCGTTGTTGGTCGTCGTCGGTCCCCCTTGGACGGCCCACAGACGGCCCAGCTACGGGGTCGATCTGCCGCTATCGCTGGCGGCATGGGCCGCTGACGTTAGCGATCAGCGGCTCCACGCGGCAGAACTCAAATCAGCCCGTGGGGCGGCTGCGTGGGAGCTTTCGCCGGCTCGCTATCAGGCCCGGCCGTGCCACGCTCGGGCGTCCGGTCGTTATGTGAGGAGGAGTAAGAGGGAGCGACTTGCGGCCGCACGTTCCTTGGGGGTTCGCTGCGCTCACCTGCTGACGAGCCGTTAGAGGCGAGTACCTTGCGCGACTGCGGTTCTCTGTGCGCGTTTGAGGGCGGCGATGGGTGCAGGCACCACCTTGCTCGGTCGCTGCTCTCCCGCCCCTAGCCGCCTCTGAGCGTTACTCATCCCACAGCGGACGTCGAGAAGATAAACAAAGGCGCTGGAATGCGCAGCACGCCCTGTGTCTCCGCATCAAATAGATAGTGCGTCCCGTTGTTAGTCCCAAGATGGAATAGAGAATCACGCATGAGGCGTGTACGCTCTTCTCCCTTGATCGTGGGGCTTATCCACATTGGGTAGGCGTGTTGGGGATTGATGCCCAAAAACCCTGCGGTCCCAGCAAACCATCTGTAATTTACCTTCAGAGACCAGAGTTGTAAGCAGCTACATGGAAGAACTTCGCCATTTTCGATATGGCGCGCCGCCCGGTAGCCAGAAATTCCCGCTGTGGCGAAAACGGCCAGGACAAACAGGAGTGCAGCGGTTACGGTTGCCGCACGCCTCGCTTTCGCTTTGTCCATCCAATCTCGGTAGGCATTCGGATTCTTATCCAGCACCCCAGTCATGAATGTAAGGAAAATCACCGAGAGCACCAAGATGCCAGCAGCCCACCAGTAAGATGCTGCTGTAAAAAATCCAAATATTAGCACACCGAGCAGTAGCATGGCGGCGGCAAAGCCGAGCAGGCTCGCCCACCAGGGCGTTTTGTCTCTCATGGCGAAGTGAACAGAGATCGAATACAGTGCCACCACCACGAGAAATATTAGGAATACCCCGGCAACTCTTCCGAGAAGTACGGTTGGATCTATGCCAACCTCGTCGGGGGAAGTTCCCAGCTGTGTATAGAATGCGGCATTGCCGAAGCGTGCAATCCCGTAGAGTAGGGCTCCCATAATTGATAGCACGGTGGCGAATATGCTCAAAGGGGAACCGTATCCGCCATCTCTGTCTTCCTTATGATTCATTAGTATCTTTCTTTACCTTGTAAGCGTATCTGGCCGCGACCGTCATGGTCGGCTATCTATTTTTACAATCACCCTGCCTCTGCGGCCAGTCAAAGTCGTCCATCTGGGGTTAAGGGGCGGCCTATTATCGGGCACCTTGGCCTCACTCCGCTCGCATGCTGGCGAGGAGGCAGAGCCGAAGAGACCACCCTCGCCCGCGTGGGCGAGGGTGGTCTCTTCAATGCCGCTGTCGGCAGGCGGAAGGCTGGAACATCCAGAGTGTTGCAGCCCTCGCACCACAGGCAGGGTCGTAGTGTGCGGCGGTACTCAGCTCGGTACGGGCGGTCATCGCGCGCGGGGGTAGCGAGCTGTCAAGGGTCGCGCGGCCGTGGCCGCTCCTTCTATCCCCTGCCCTGTTGGGCGGCTTCGTCCAGTGCCTTCAGTACCGAATTGGTGTCGCCGTTGTACACGATGTGCGGCTCGCCCGAATCCGGGGGTACGAACCGGGTTCGGTAGCGGAGTAGGTCGCTTTCGGCGAAGTAGATCGAGTTTGGGTCGTCCTCATGCCTGGCGTTCCGCTTGTTCACACGGGCCCAAAGCTCTTCGTGACTTGCTTCCAGGTAGACCAGCACCGTGCTTGCGCCGGCGTCGGTCGCGATCGAGCGCCAACGAGCGCGGTCGTCCGGTGTCCAAAAGCCGTGGTCGACCACCACGTTGTGCCCGGCTCGGAGTTGCTCACGGAGTTCCTCGGAGATCTCTTCGAGGACCGGGCGTTCAAGGGTCGGAAAGACGCCTCGGGGGAAGTCGACCCCGTACACGCCATGTCGGCGGAACATCTCTTCGTCTGGGCAAAGCCTTACGAAGCCACTGGCAGTGAGCGCACGGGCAAGCGTCGTCTTGCCTGAGCCGGGTAGGCCTGCCATCAGGACGCAGGACGGCCGGGAGGCGTTGTCGGCGGTCCTCACTGCGTGACTTCCGATTCCGTGCGCCACGTTCGGCCAGGGCCCCCGAGGTCGACGCCGTATTCCACGATGTTGCTCTCGCTGTCGACGAACTTCGCGGTCATCACAACTACGGGTTCAGTCGGCAGGTTGTCAGGGTCCAGCTCCAAGAGCCGTGCGTACTCCGGCGTCAGCAGGCGGGCTGAGGCAGTGTCGAGGCGATGACTGATCGGGTGGCCGGTCGCCTGAGCAATGAGCTGGAGCGAAGTCCCCCCCGTCAGACGCTCACTCGCCGCAAGCTGAGGGATCAGCCTCCCGTACCGAGCAGGAATCCATGACGTGCTGTGGGCGACGATGCCGTGCCGGTCCCGGTACACGCGGCTCCGGCGTACCACGTCAGAGCCGGGCTGAATGTCCAGCGCTTGCGCCACTTCATTGGGTGCGGGCACCACGGCCGCCTGATGCGAGTCGGACCGCTCGCCATCACCCCAGCTGGACCCGGTACGGCGTCCACGGTCCTGTCGCTGGGCCCCGGACGACATGGACGCCGGCTGATCTAGCACTTCGGTGCCGATGCCGTGAATGCCACGGACGAGCCCCTCGTTGCGTAGCTTGCGCAGGGCCTTCTCGGCTGTTGCCGTACTCACCTTCCACTCTTCCGAGAGGTTTTTGATGCTCGGCAAGAGGGTGCCTGGCTGTAGCTGACCAGACGTAATCAGCTCCGCGTAGTGGGCGGCAATCTTTGCGTACGGTGCCCGGTTGTCGGCCTGGCCTGCCATTTCGCTTGCTCCCTGTCGTCACTTCCCTGAGGTTCCCTAGCTTACCGCTTGACACCGCAGGGAACCCTAGGGAACCTTAGGGATGTGCCCGCCGGTCGGTTCACCGAGCAGCGGGTGTCGGACCTCAACACGCCCTGATTCAGGGGCGCGTCGGGGTCAAGGGGCCCGGGACAGAGCGGGCCGAGGGCACCGGACAGTCGTCTGTTTCAGGCGATCCCTTGTCAGTCCGGATGGCAGACCGAAAGGTCTGGTCTCTGCCTACAGCGGGGCCCTAGCGAGCTGTTCCTTGATCCGGCAGCCGCGTCCCCGAAAGAGACCGCTCATCCACCGCAGTTCCCTGCGGCCGGTTGCCTCCGCTGCACGTCTCGTACGTGCAGCGCTGAGGGGAGCCGGATCTTCCGACTTCAACGGCGCGCGGTCCCCGGGTTGCACCCCGGGGACCGCTGTTCGGGCCGTTCCTGTGTGAGAGGAACACTGACCCATGAAGCACATCGGTGCTGTTCAGGTGGTCGTTACCGCCGACGAGTTCGACCGCGAGCCGACGGCTGCGGAGCTGGACGCGATCGAGCTGGAGTCCCCGCTGATCCTTGCGGAGGTCGACCTGCTCGACGCGCAGATCAAGGCCATGGACCACCCCGAGAACGAGGTCGACACCCGCCGGATCCGCCGGGCCCGCAACCGGGTGCTCGCGGCGCGGCGGGACCTGGCCAACCGCACGGCCGACGCGAGCACGACGGGCGGTGCGGCATGAGCGCCAGGGCCGTGCTGTCCGCCGTGGGGCGGGCCAAGACCGTGTTGCCCGCCGTCGCGATGACGGCGGTGTCCATGGTGCTCACCCTCGCCGTGGTCGTGATGTGGCTGGGCACAGTGATGCCGTGGCCGGTCGCGCTGGTCGTCGGTTTGGGCATCGACGGGGGATGGCTCGCCACCCTCGCCTACGAACGACGCCTTGCCGCGCAGGGCGACCACAGCCACACGGTGACCGCCGTGGGCTGGTTCTTCGGCCTGGTCGCCACTGGCGTCCTGGTCGCCCACGCGCTGCTGACCGAGGAGTCTCCCGGCGGGTGGCTCGCCGTCGCCTGGCTGCCGATCGCCGCCAAGGCGCTGTGGCTGGTCCACGGGATGTGGGAGCGCACCGCGCTCACCCCGTCCGCCCTCGGAGCGATCCGGGGAATCCAGCAAGAGGCCCGCGATGAGGCGGCCGTGGCCCGTGCCTGGCTTCGGGCCGAAGCGTCCACCGAGGAGACCCGGCTGACGGCCGTGACGGCTGCCGGGGCACGCGTCGCACGCGTCCAGGCCAAGACCGCCGCCGCCCTCGCAGGGGCCTGGTCGACGCTGGAGACGGCGCGGCAGGGCGAGGACACCGGCAGGGCGCTGACCAGCGTGACGACCCGCGTCACGCCCGACGTCACACCCCGCTGGGAGCTCCCGGTGTGGGGCCCGACCGAGCCGGTCGGCGCGCTCCCGGCCGGCCCGGCGCTCACCGACGGCGCGCTCGACGCGTTGGTCGACGAGATCCGGCACAGCGAGACCCCGGCTCTGTCCTACCGCGAGATGGCCGTGCGCTTTCGCGCGGCCGGCCACTCCGCGTCTGAGGTCCGGTTGCGGCAGGCATGGAAGCGCGTCGCCTGACGTCCGCTACAGGCTGTCCAGGAAGTTCACGACCGCCTCAAAGACGCGGTTTCTGCGGCGGTGTGACTTGCTGCAGAACCGCCGTCTGCGCCACCGGCTGCGCGGCTGCTGCACCGGTATCCCGCACCACTTGCACGGCCGCGTTCTGACTGCTGGCTCCCCGTTCATGCCGCACACCGTAGCCGCCCACGGACGGGACGCCGCCGGACCTTCCTCGGCATGTGCCCGCTGTGCGCCTACCCCTGCATTCTCTGCCGCCTGAGCTGCGGCTTTCCCCTTCAATCGCTGAGGAGTCCGCACATCATGGGCAAGCCCGACACCCGTCGTATCGACCGCGAGATTCAGAAGACGAACCGCAAGCTGGAGGCCGTCCGCCGGGGCGAGACGTGGCCGCTGACGAGTGCCGAGCGGCGCGCCGTGATCGGCGCGCTCGCCGGCGGCTCGTACCGGGTCCTGCGCGGCAAGAGCGCCGCCCGCCAGGAGAACCGGCTGGACTCCCTGGCCAGCTCCGTGGAGACCCGCCTTACCGCCGAACTGACCGCGCTGCACATCGAGCGGCAGCGCATCGTGAACGAGGCCGCCGCCGCCAAGGCCGCCAAGAAGTCGTCCGGCTGGTGGTGACACCCACCCCCGCCACGTGAACCACCCGCCGGGACGGCCGCCCTCGCCGTCCCGGCCCCTCACCCTTCCCGCATGCCCTTACCCGCCCCCGCCATCGGGGTGTTGAGGAGACTTCCGCATGTCCGAGAACGTCGTTCACCTGCACAAAGACACCGACCCGCCCGCCGAACCGGCCACCGCCACCGTGACCACGCTGACCGTGGTCCCCGCCCCGGCACCGCCGGCACCGACCCCGCTGTGGGTGCGCTCCGGGCGCGCCGTCAAGCACGCGGTCACGCACGAGAACACGAAGACCGCCGCCCGCGCCGTCGCCCGCCACAGCCTCTACGTGGTGGGCGGGGCGCGGATCACGGCCCGGCGGACGTGGGACGGCAAGACGGCCGCCCGCTACGAGCGGTTCATGCGCGCGGCGGAAGCCGCGGGGAACATGGAGGCCGCAGCGGAGTGGGAGGAGCGCGGGCAGCACTTCCGCGACGCGCGGCACCGCCGCCGCATGGACCTGCTCCACTCCCCGCTGGACGCGGCCAAGGGCGTGGCTGTGGGCACCGGGATGGGCATCGGCGCTCTGGTCGCCCTCGGGGTCGTCATGGCCATCGCGAACAAGGACGTCAAGGACGTCGTCACCCCGATCCAGGCCGTCATCGAGTTCATCAACCTGCTGATCACCATCGTTCAGGTGGTGTGGGGCCCCGCCGTCACCTTGGGCCCGTTCCTGGCCCTGCTCGCGCTGTGGGCGGTCGGCAGCAAGCAGCAGGCCGCACCCGCATGGGCTCTTCCCGCGACCGTCCGCAGCGGCGAGGGCGAGCCGATCACCCCGTCCATCGTGGTCAAGGCCCTGCGCGACCTCGGGGTGTCTGCCCTGGCCAAGGCCATCAAGGAGATGGGGGACGCCGGCGCGTCGATGCTCGGTCCGATCCGGATCGCCGGATGCGGTGTGGAGGTCGACGTCACGCTTCCCTCGGGGGTGTCGACGATCGAGGTGCAGAACCGTCGGCGCAAGCTCGCCGAGAACCTGACCCGGCACGAGCACGAGGTGTTCGTCACCATCCCGCAGGCCGCGCGCACGGTGCGGCTGTGGGTGGCCGACTCGGGTGCGTTGGACGAGCCGATCGGCCCGTCTCCGCTGGTCACCGACGAGACCATGACCGCCGACTACGCCAAGGGCCGCGCCCCGTGGGGTCAGGACCTGCGCGGCGACGCCGCGAGCCTGAGCCTGTATCAGCGCCACCTGCTGATCACGGGCCTGTCCAACCAGGGCAAGACCGTGGCCCTGCGTTCGCTGGCCCTGTGGCTCGCGCTGGACAAGTCGGTGGAGTTCTGGGTGGGCGACCTCAAGGGCGTCGGCGACTGGAACATGTTCGACGGACTCGCCGCCCGCCTCATCCAGGGCCCGACCGACGAGCACGTCATACAGGTCACCGAGATGGTCGAGGACGCGGTCGAGGAGATGAACCGCCGCATCCAGGCACCGCCCGGCACCCAGTTCCCCGCCCTGATCGTGATCGTGGACGAAGCGCAGATGGCGTTCATGTGCCCGGCCAAGGACGAAGACCGCCGTCCCTACGGCGGATCCAAGGCCACGTCCCGCTACTTCATGGCCGTCCGCAAGATCCACAACCAGGGCCGTGCGGTCAACGTCCTGATGTGGCAGGGCACCCAGGACCCCACCGACCAGAACCTTCCCAAGCTGGTCCGCGAGGGCGCGCACACCCGCGCCTCCCTCGCCCTGGGCACCGAGTCCCAGGCCCGCATGGCGCTGGGGGACAAGGCCGTCGACGGCGGGGCCGCACCGAACCTGCTGCGCCCCGGCCTGGATCAGGGGACCCTGGTCCTCGCCTCCTCCGGCATCGCCATCCCGGCCGGACAGGCGTCCATCACGGTGCGCACGCACTACATCGACGACGACGCGGCCGAAGCCATCATCGACCGGGCCAAGGCCCTGCGCGACGGCGTCACCACCCTGCACGCCATCGACCGGGGCGAGGACCGCGACCCGCTCGCCGACATCGCCGCCGTCCTCGGTGACGCCTCCCGCGTCCTGACCGCCGACGTCCTCAAGCGGCTCACCGCGTTGAACGAGGACGCCTACGGCGCGTGGACGCCAGGCGACCTCAAGCGTGTCTTGGAGGACGCCGGCGCGGAGCCGTACAAGTCCGACGGCCGCATGGTCGTCGGCCGCGACCGCGTCGCCCGCGCCCTCGCCAACCGCGACGGCCACGGTTCCGCTTCCGCCTCCGAGTGAAGGGAGGCGCACCATCCCCGGGGCAGGGAGGCAGGGAGAACTCCCTGAACCCCTCCCTGACTCGCCTCCCTGGCTCTGACCTGCACGAATGATCGTTCAGGGAGGCAGGGAGGCACGCAGGCCAGACCCCTGAAACACCGTCCACAGCCCACCCGGCAGGGTGTGTCTTCGCCTCCCTGCCTCACCGCCGGAAGGGATTCCGCATGTACCCCGAACACCCCGGCCACGTGCCCGCCTTACGGGCCCCGGAAGTCCACCAGCCCACCCCGCTCACCCCCGCCGCGCCGTACCCGGCACCGCTCGTTCCCGTCCAGCCGCACGGCGTGCCGACGGTTGCGAGCGTCGTCCTGCCGGACGGCCGCGTCGTCACCGGCTACGCCATGAGCCCCGTCCAGCCGGACCCGGTCGCCACCCGGCCGGCCGTGTCCCGGACGGCGGTGAACGTCGCCCTCGGAGGCGTCGGATTCCTCGCCGTCTGCGGGGGACTGCTGCTGCTGACCGCGTTCATCACCGCGCTCACTGCGCTGGTCACGCAGCTCGTCATCCTCGCCGCCGTCGTCTTCGGCGGATGGGTCGCCGTGCAGATCTTCAGCGGACGCGGCCACGGCGAGGGCGGGACGACGGTCAACATCCGCAAGGCCGTCATCAAGCGCAACAAGTTCTACGGCTGAGAGGGAGACCAACACCCGTGCTCCGACTCCGCATCCGCGTCACCGACTGGCCGCGCCGCGCGCTGGTCCTGACCGACACCCCCCGCCCCGACTGCGCCGACTGCCGGGGCGAGGGCGGACACGCCTACGACTACGGCGACCACAACGGCGAGTACGCCGGCACCGAATGGGACCCCTGCCCCTGCTGGAACGAAACCCGCCGGATCGTCCTGCTTCCCCTGCCCCGTCGCCGTCCCCGGTGGCTGCGCCGCCGCGCCGACGACCGCGACCCGTGGGGCCCCGACGGCTACAGCGACGAACCACCCTTCTAACCCGAGAGAGGAACCCTGTGTTCGAGATCAGGATCATCTGCGACCCCGCCGACTCCGACCGCGTCACCGACGTCCTGGAGACCGCGTTCAAGGCCGGACGGGTGACCGTCTTCCCCACCGCCGACGGCAAGCGGCAGCGCCTCTACCTCAAGGCTGATCACGCCGACATGTGGCCCGAGCCCGAGCAGGCCTACGCCGACGCCCCCGCCATTCTCAGCGAGATCGACTGGATCACTCGCACGCTCGCCGCCGCAGGATGCTTCACCGCGCTGGAGAGGTCCTACTACCTGCGCAAGGCCGCAGCCCTCGACCGCATCGCGCTCACCGACGGAGCCGACCACCGCGACGACGACACCGCCCACATGGCCGCGAAGTTCCTGATCGAACTGGACGACGCGCACGCCGACTGCGAGCCGCGCGCCTACGTCCGCCAGCAGTACGCCCTCTGGCTCGCCGACCAGCAGTAGCTACGCCAAGGGCGGCCCCCCACTCACGCCAATGAAGCGGGGCCGCCCTTGTCCACCTGCCACGAACTGACCTGTGGAGGTCATCCAGCATGCCGCAACCCACTGCCATCCGGCGAGCGCTCGCCCTGTACCTCGCCGCCCACGGTGTCCCACCGCTGCCCCTGCGGGCGGGGAAGCTGCCGTTCGGCAACTGCCCGGCCTGCACCGGCAACGCGTGCGGCGGCCGGCCGAACATGAAGACCCCCGGCACCTGCGCCTGCCCGCACCCGTGCCACGGCTGGGCCGCCGCCACCACCGACCCCCACACCCTCACCTCCCCGCCGTGGGCGTCCGCGTGGTGCCGGGCCGCCGCCGTCGCCTACCACCCCGGCGGTGCCGGCGTCACTGTCGTCGACCTCGACAACCCGGCGGCCGTCGCCTGGGCCCGCGCGACGCTGCCCGCCACGCGCGCGGTGCCGACGACCCGGGGCGAGCACTGGATCTACCAGGGCGTCATGCGGTCCGTGAACGCCGTCCGTGAGGGCGTCGACATCAAGTCCACGATGGCCTATGCCCGGTGGCTTGGTCCCGGCACCGGCACCATGACCGCCCTGCCGGACGTCGTGCGCGCCCTGGCCGTGAAGGAGCCCTCCACGGCCCGGCCGGCACTGCAGGCCGTCACCGTGCCCGCGCGGGCTGGGGGCGGGGAGTGCCGGCACCGCACGCCCGCCTACCTCGACCGGGGAATCGCCATGGCAGAGCAGCGCATCACCGACGCCCGCGCCGGGGTGCACGCCACGGTCTATCGGACGTTCCTCGCCGTGCTCTCCACGCACGGCCGATGCGGCTGCCTCGCCGACGCCCACATCAGCAGGCTGTTCACCGCGGCTCAGGCCAAGGGCGAGTCGCCCCGGCACTGCGCCGACGCGTGGACCAACGCCCGCACCACGTTGGGACTGTGACCATGTCCGAGGACGAGAAGAACCCCGCCCGCGAGATCATCGCCGACTACGCACAGGCGCATTTCCGGTACTTCCGCACCGCCGACGGGACCGTGTACGCGCAGAGGAACGGCCACCCCGTGGCCCGGCCGATGCGCTCCCAGGGCACCACGGGCAGCCACCGGCAGGAACTCATCGTCGGCATGTACCGGGACGGGGTCGGCGTGTTCAACGGGACCGCGCTCAAGGAGGCATTGGACTTGATCGAAGCGCTCGCGCTGTACGAGGACACGCACGCCGTGAACATCCGCGTGGCCCCCGGATTCGACGGGGCGACATGGCTGGACCTGGGCCGCGACGACGGGCAGTCCATCCGCATCCACCCCACCGGCTGGGACATCCTCACCCCCGACCCGCGTGAAGTGTGCTGGCGACGCACTCAACTCACCGGGGAACTGCCCCTGCCGGCCAAGGACACCGACGGCAAGGGCATCGATCTCCTGCTCCGGCTGTGCAACTTCGCCAACGCCGAAACGGAGTGCCTGGCCATCGCGTGGCTGATCGGCTGTCTCGGGCCGTCCGTGCCGGTCCCCGCGCCGTTCCTCACCGGCCCGCAGGGCGCGGGCAAGTCCACCGGCGGCCGGATGCTCGTACGGATCATCGAAGGCATGAGCGGAGACCTGCGCCGCGCCCCGAAGGACGAAGAGAACCTCATCGCAGCGGTCGCGGCGGGATGGGTCACCGCGCTGGACAACCTCTCCCACATGACGCCGGACCTGTCCGACGCCATGTGCTGCATCGTCACCGGAGCCGAGAGCGTCAAGCGCGCCCTGTTCACCGACGGGGACGTGTTCCGCGTCGGTTACCGCCGCCCCCTGCTGCTGACCGGCATCGACGTCGGAGTCATCCGGCCCGACCTCGCCGAACGCCTCCTGCCCCTTCGGTTGGAGCGGCCCCGCGTCCGGCGCACCGAGGCGGAACTGTGGGCGGAGTACGCGGAGGTTCTGCCCGTCGTTCTCGGATCGCTCCTGGACCTCACGGTGAAGGTCCGCGCGGTGGCAGCGGAGACCCCCACCGACCTGCGGATGGCCGACTTCGCGCACCTGTGCGCACAGCTCGACGCGGCGACCGGTCTGGGGGCGCTCGCCGCCTACCGGGCCAGTCTGGACGACCTGAACGACGACGTCATTGAGGGCGACCTCCTCGCGCAGACCGTCCTCAGCCATGCGGACACCATCGAGCCGGGCGACGCGCAGCGGATGACCTCCACGGAGTGGCTGCACTGCCTCAGCCGCCTCTACGCGGGCGAGGACTGCCGCCCGCTGCCCAAAGGGTGGCCGACCACCGGCAAAGTCCTCTCCGACCGTCTCAAGCGCCTCCAACCGACCCTGGCCGCCCGGGGCGTCCTCATCGACACGGGCCGCACCAGCGAAGGCCGCTACCTCGAAATGACCCGCACGGCCACCGCGCCCCCGCACGAGCAGCAGCGGGTGTACTGACCCGCACGCGCTCACCCGTACAAGCAAGAGGAGCACCGTCGCCGCGGCGTGCTCCTCTTGCTGTTCGGCGCATGCGCCGACCCAAGGTCGCGCCGCGCAGCGGCTCCTTCTTCACGCTTGAGCGGCACCAGACCACAACAGACACCCCCCGCTCTTTGTCCTAAGAGGGAAGACGCTGCGTCATCTGCGTCATGCGAGCCGGAAAACGGCCCCTGGCCTGCGGCAACACGCATGACGCAGACGGCATTCTCTGCGTCATCCTGCGTCATCTGCGTCATGGGCCGCGTCACGGATGACGCAGCCCATGACGCACCAATGACGCACACCCTAGCCGCCGCGTCACACAAAGCCGCAGGTCAGAAGCCTGAATGACGCTGATGACGCAATGACGCAGAAATCCAAGCCTCGGACAGGTGCGCCCCCGAAACAGGACCCGCGCCCGCGCACGGAGGACACGCCATGAGCACCGCACGTGAACAGCCGGACCCGCGCGCCACGCTCCGCAGCGGGTTGCCGGACCGCTACCTCACCCCCGACGACATCGCCGAGATCTTCGAGGTGCCCAAAGAGACCGTCTACCAGTGGCGTCGGAAGCGCATGGGGCCGCCCGGATTCCGCATCGGCAAGTACATCCGCTACGACCCCGCCGACGTGCTCGCCCACGTCGCCGAACGCAAGAGCACTGACCAGAACGCCGCCTAACCCAACACCCACCGCAGACAGCAGGGAGAGCCGCTACCCGGCGGCTCTCCCTGCCGCATGTCGAGAGGACTTCTGCCTGATGGCAGGCCACATCCAAGACCGCTGGTTCAAGACCGAGACCGACACCGACGGCAAGACCGTCCGCACGAAGACTGATCGCCACGGCACCGGGCTGCGCTACCGGGCCCGGTACGTCGGGCCCGACGGTACCGAGAAGTCCAAGAGCTTCCCCGACGGACAGAAGCGTCTCGCTGACAAGTGGCTCGCGCAGATCGAGGCCGACATGGCGCGCGGCCAGTACATCGACCCGAAGGCGAGCCGCACCACCTTCCAGCAGTACGCCGAACGCTGGGTGGCCGCCCAGACGACCGACGTTTCCACGCGCACGGGCACGGAGTCCCGGCTCAGGCTTCACGCCTACCCGCATATCGGGGCGCGCCCTCTCGGCTCGTTCCAGCCGGAACAAGTCCGTGAGTGGTCCCGGGAGTTGGAGGGCAAGGGGCTCGCTGCGTCCTATCGGCGAGTCATCTTCGCCAACGTGTCCGCCGTGTTCACGGCCGCCATGGATGACGGACTCATCAGCAAGAACCCCTGCCGCGCGACATCGGTGAAAGCGCCGGCCATGGTGCCCAGTCGGGTGCGGCCGTGGACGGCTGAGCGCGTGTTCGCCGTGCGTGCACAGCTCCCCGAGCACTACCGCGCCATGGTGGACGCGGGCGGCGGCTGTGGCCTGCGGCAGGGTGAGATCTTCGGTCTTCCCGTCGAAGAAGTCGGCTTCCTGACTGGGTGGTTGCACGTTGGCTACCAAGTGAAGCTTGTCGCCGGACACCCCGTGTTCGCACCGCCGAAGCGTGGCAAGGTGCGCGACGTGCCCTTGCCCGAACACGTCGGCCAGGCGCTCGCCGCCCACATGAAGCGGTTCCCGCCCAAGGAGGTGACGTTGCCGTGGCTGACCCCGGACGGGCGGCCCGTCACCAAGAAGCTGTTGTTCACCGCCCCTGAGGGTGGCGCGCTCGTGCGGAACAACTTCAACGTGCAGGCATGGAAGCCCGCCCTCGTGGCCGCTGGTGTCCTCCCGGTGCCTGAGCCGGGCAAACGGATCGCCGAATCACGGGAGGACGGCATGCACGCCCTCAGGCACTTCTACGCGTCCGTGCTGCTGGATGCGGGGGAGAACGTGAAGGCGCTGAGCCAGTACCTGGGACACGGCGACCCGGGATTCACGCTGCGCGTGTACACGCACCTGATGCCGAGCAGCGAGAGCCGTACGCGGAAGGCCGTTGACGGCATGTACCGCGCGGCCGGCGAGGGCAACGACGGCCCACAGACGGCCCACGCGGCGTGACGGCATCTCCGACCAGCGGGAAAACCGCTGGTCGGGGCCGGTTTGGCCCTGCCCCTGGCTTAGTTTAACTAGAACTGGTATCAGTTCTGGGGACAGCTGAGACACCGTCAGAAATGAAGGCAGCGGACATGGCTGAGCTCGTGGTGCACGAAAAGCTGGTCATCGGCGGCGAGTTGACGGACCCGCTCGGCGACGCCGTCATCGAGGTGATCTCCCCGCACACCGAGGAGGTCATCGGGCGGGTGCCGCACGCGTCGGCGGCCGATGTGGACCGGGCCGTCGCCGTGGCGCGGCAGGCCTTCGACGAGGGGCCCTGGCCGCGGCTGTCGCTCGACGAGCGGCTCGCGGTGGTCACCCGGATCAAGGACGGGATCCTCACGCGGCACGAGGAGATCGCCCGGGTGATCTCCTCGGAGAACGGCTCCCCCTACTCCTGGAGCGTCCTCGCGCAGGCCCTCGGCGCGATGATGGTGTGGGACGCGGCGATCACCGTCGCCCGGGACTTCACCTACGAGGAGCGGCGCGCCGGCGTGCTCGGGAAGATCCTCGTCCGGCGCGAGCCGGTGGGCGTGGTCGCGGCCGTCGTCCCCTGGAACGTCCCGCAGTTCGTGGCCGCCGCCAAGCTCGCGCCCGCGCTGCTCACCGGCTGCACGGTGGTGCTGAAGCCGTCCCCGGAGTCGCCGCTCGACGCCTACATCCTGGCGGACATCGCGCGGGAGGCCGGGCTGCCGGAGGGCGTGCTGTCGATCCTGCCGGCGGACCGCGAGGTGAGCGAGTACCTGGTCGGGCATCCCGGAGTCGACAAGGTCGCGTTCACGGGCTCGGTCGCGGCCGGCAAGCGGGTCATGGAGGTGGCGTCCAGGAACCTGACGCGGGTGACCCTGGAGCTG
This sequence comes from Streptomyces sp. NPDC002623, assembly GCF_053592635.1. Taxonomy (NCBI): domain Bacteria; kingdom Bacillati; phylum Actinomycetota; class Actinomycetes; order Kitasatosporales; family Streptomycetaceae; genus Streptomyces; species Streptomyces sp. NPDC002623. Next base: position 16,347 of record NZ_JBSFWB010000069.1, read on the forward strand.
GGCGGCAAGTCGGCGGCGATCGTGCTGCCGGACGCGGACCTCGCCACGGCCGTCCCCGGGATCGTCTCGGCCGCCTGGATGAACAACGGGCAGGCCTGCGTCGCCCAGACCCGCATCCTGCTGCCGCGCTCGCGCTACGACGAGCTCGCGGACGCCTTCGCCGCCGCCGCGAGCGCCCTCGTGGTCGGCGATCCGCTGGACCCGGCCACCCAGGTCGGGCCGCTGGTGGCCGAACGGCAGCAGCGCCGCAACCTCGACTACATCCGCATCGGCCAGGAGGAGGGCGCGAAGATCCTCACCGGCGGCGGCCGTCCGCCCGGCCTCGACCGCGGCTGGTACGTCGAGCCGACGCTCTTCGGCGACGTCGACAACTCCATGCGGATCGCCCGCGAGGAGATCTTCGGCCCGGTGATCTGCCTGCTGCCCTACGGCGACGAGTCCGAGGCGCTGAAGATCGCGAACGACTCCGACTACGGGCTCAGCGGCAGCGTCTGGACGGCCGACGTCGGGCACGGCATCGAGATCGCGCGCCAGGTCCGTACGGGGACGTACTCGGTGAACACCTTCAGCCTGGACATGCTCGGCCCGTTCGGCGGCTACAAGAACTCCGGGCTGGGGCGGGAGTTCGGGCCCGAGGGCTTCAGCGCGTACCTGGAGCACAAGATGATCCATCTGCCGGCCGGCTGGGAGGGCTGAGGCCGTCATGGGGGATCGGTGGCACGTCGAGGTGGACCGCTCCCTGTGCATCGGGTCGGCCCAGTGCATCCATCACGCGCCCGACGGCTTCCGGCTGGACACCGCACGCCAGTCCCATCCGGCCGATCCGGACACGGACGCGAACGAGCGGGTGCTGGCGGCGGCGGAGAGCTGCCCGGTGGAGGCGATCATGATTACGTTGCTGGGGAGCGGAGAGCCGGTCTTTCCTCCAGAAGAGTGAAAAATGTCCCCATTGGGGTGTTCTGTAGTGCCCCACGTGTTCTATTCTGGTAGTGGCCTACGAGGCGAATGAGGGAGTTCGACCGGAGTAGCCGACTTTGGCGAGACGCCGAGAGGTACGGGCATCCGCTGGGGCCGACGTCGACGGACGAACTGAGGGACCGGAAGGTCGCAGGACAGGGCCTGACGGAAAGCCCTCTTCGTCTCGTAGGTTTTACTTGTCCGTCCGGTCCGTCCGGTCCGTCCGAGGGTCCGTCACGTCGATCAGGCGGCAGACCGTCTCGATGTCGATCCGGACCTGGGCGATGGACGCGCGGCCCGACAGCCAGGTGATGAGCGCCGAGTGCCAGGTGTGCTCGATGACGCGGACCGCGGAGAGCTGCTCGGGGGTGGGGTCGGTCAGGCCCATCGAGTCCAGGATGATCGCCGTCGTCTGCCGGGACACCTGGTCGACCTCGGGGGAGACGCTGCGGTCGGCGAAGGTCAGCGCGCGGACCATCGCGTCGGCCAGATGCGGCTCGCGCTGCAGGGCGCGGAAGGCGCGCATCAGGGTCTCCGCGACCCGGTCCGCCGCGTTCTCGCCCGTCGGGGGCTTCTTCCGCAGCGTGCCGTGCATATGCTCCAGCTGGTCCTGCATCGTGGCGACCAGCAGGTGCACCTTGGAGGGGAAGTAGCGGTAGAGGGTGCCGAGGGCGACCTGCGAGGACTCCGCGACCTCCCGCATCTGCACCGCGTCGAAACCGCCCCGGCTGGCCAACTGTGCGCTCGCGTGCAGGATCCGGCGGCGGCGCGCCTCCTGCCGCTCCGTGAGAGGGGAGTGCGCGGGGCGCTGAGGGGTGACTTCCGCAGGCATGGGTCCCGTTTCCGTTCCGTTCCGTCGGTCGTTCCGTCGGTGGTGCCGTCGGTCGTGGCGCGAATCACCTGATCCACCGCTCACAGCACAGCTACCTGCCGGTAGATTCAGAGCCTCCCGAACGATCAAGTCTGAAACTTGTTCTAGATTAGCGTCCCGTCGTAGTCTCGCGGGACAATGCAGGCAGAAGGGGGCCCGGAGTGACCGCTGAGGCCAGTCAGGCGGGGTCCCCGAAGGACCTTGCCGCTGACGGCGGGCGACCGCTCGACATCGCGCTCCTCACCTATAAGGGGAACCCGTTCTGCGGGGGCCAGGGCGTCTACGTACGGCATCTCTCGCGGGAGCTCGTCCGCCTCGGTCACCGTGTCGAGGTCATCGGCTCCCAGCCCTATCCGGTGCTGGACCCGGGCCACGACGACCGTCTCTCCCTCACCGAGCTGCCCAGCCTCGACCTCTACCGCCAGCCGGATCCTTTCCGCACCCCCGGGCGCGGCGAGTACCGCGACTGGATCGACGCCCTCGAAGTGGCGACGATGTGGACCGGCGGCTTCCCCGAACCGCTGACCTTCTCGCTGCGCGCCCGCCGCCATCTGCGCGCCCGGAGGGGCGAGTTCGACGTCGTGCACGACAACCAGACCCTGGGCTACGGGTTGTTGGGGGACGTCGGCGCGCCCCTGGTCACCACCATCCACCACCCCATCACCGTCGACCGGCAGTTGGAGCTGGACGCCGCCGAGGGATGGCGGCGGCGGTACTCCGTGCGCCGCTGGTACGGGTTCACCGCCATGCAGAAGCGCGTCGCGCGCCGGCTGCCGTCCGTGCTCACCGTCTCCGGCACCTCCCGCCAGGAGATCATCGACCACCTCGGCGTCCGCGACGACCGCATCCACGTCGTCCACATCGGTGCGGACACCGACCTGTTCCGGCCGGATCCGGCCGTGCCGCGGGTACCGGGCCGGATCGTGACGACGTCCAGCGCGGACGTCCCGCTCAAGGGCCTGGTCTTCCTCGTCGAGGCGCTGGCGAAGGTGCGCACCGAGCATCCGACGGCCCATCTCGTCGTCGTCGGCAAGCGCCCGCAGGAGGGGCCGGTCGCCCAGGCGATCGAGCGGTACGGCCTCGAAGGCGCCGTCGAGTTCGTCAAGGGCATCTCCGACGCCGAACTGGTCGACCTGGTGCGCTCGGCGGAGGTCGCCTGCGTGCCGTCGCTGTACGAGGGCTTCTCGCTGCCGGCCGCCGAGGCCATGGCCACGGGCACCCCGCTGCTCGCCACGACCGGCGGGGCGATCCCCGAGGTCGCCGGGCGCGACGGGGAGACCTGTCTGGCCGTGCCGACGGGCGACGCGGGCGCGCTGGCCGTGGGCCTGAGCCGGCTTCTGGACGACCCCGAGCTGCGGGCCCGGCTCGGCGCGGCCGGCCGCGAACGGGTGCTGGAACGGTTCACCTGGGCGCGGGCCGCCGAGGGGACCGTGGCCCGCTACCGCGAGGCGATAGCCGACGGCCGTCACCAGCGGGCGTCGGAGGCCCCGGCGCCGGCCCAGGCCACGGCTCCGGCCCCGACTCCGGCCCCGGCTCCTCAAGCTGTCGACCCTGGCGTTGACGCGGACGTCGACGTCGACGCCGATGTCGTAACCGAAGCATCCGATCGCGAAAGCAGGGCCACGTGCTGACCGTCGACTTCTCCCGGTTCCCGCTCGCCCCGGGCGACCGAGTCCTGGACCTCGGCTGCGGTGCCGGCCGGCACGCCTTCGAGTGCTACCGGCGGGGCGCGCAGGTCGTGGCCCTGGACCAGAACGCCGAGGACATTCGCGAGGTCGCCAAGTGGTTCGCGGCGATGAAGGAGGCCGGTGAGGCCCCGGAGGGCGCCACCGCCACGGCGATGGAGGGCGACGCCCTCGCGCTGCCCTTCCCCGACGAGTCCTTCGACGTCGTCATCATCTCCGAGGTCATGGAGCACATCCCGGACGACAAGGGCGTCCTCGCGGAGATGGTGCGGGTGCTCAAGCCGGGCGGCCGGATCGCGATCACCGTTCCGCGCTACGGGCCCGAGAAGGTCTGCTGGACCCTCTCCGACGCCTACCACGAGGTCGAGGGCGGCCACATCCGCATCTACAAGGCGGACGAACTGCTCACGAAGATCAAGGAAGCCGGGCTGAAGCCGTACGGCACCCATCACGCCCACGCGCTGCACTCGCCGTACTGGTGGCTGAAGTGCGCGTTCGGCGTGGACAACGACAAGGCGTTGCCGGTGCGGGCGTACCACAAGCTGCTGGTCTGGGACATCATGAAGAAGCCGCTGGCCACCCGGGTCGCCGAGCAGGCGCTGAACCCGCTGATCGGCAAGAGCTTCGTGGCCTACGCGACCAAGCCGCATCTCCCGAATCTCCCCCACGTCCCGACGCTGTCCGAGGCGGCCGCCAAGTGACCACCCCCCGGACAGAACACCTGGTCCTGCCCGGGGTCCTCACCGCCGAGCAGGCCGCCGCGACCGTCGCCGGCATCCTCGCCGTGCAGCGCGAGGACGGCGCGATCCCGTGGTTCCGGGGTCACCACCTCGACCCGTGGGACCACACCGAGGCCGCCATGGCACTGGACGCGGCCGGCGAGCACGAGGCCGCCGACCGCGCCTACACCTGGCTGGCCCGGCACCAGAACGACGACGGATCGTGGTTCGCCGCGTACGCCGACGGCGACTTCGCCGAGGTCACCGACCGCGGCCGGGAGACGAACTTCGTCGCCTACATAGCCGTCGGCGTCTGGCACCACTACCTCTCCACCGGCGACGACACCTTCCTCGACCGCATGTGGCCGGCCGTCTACGCGGCGATCGAGTACGTGCTGCGGCTCCAGCAGCCGGGCGGCCAGATCGGCTGGCGACGCGACGACGACGGCACGCCGACCGCCGACGCGCTGCTCACCGGCTCCTCCTCGATCCACCAGGCGCTGCGCTGCGCCCTGGCCATCGCCGAGCAGCGCGAAGAGGCGCAGCCGGACTGGGAGTTGGCGGCGGGCGCGCTGCGGCACGCCATACGACGGCATCCGGAGCGTTTCCTCGACAAGGACCGCTACTCGATGGACTGGTACTACCCGGTGCTGGGCGGCGCGTTGACCGGCGCCGAGGCCAAGTCCCGTATCGAGGCGGACTGGGAGCGGTTCGTGGTGCCCGGTCTCGGCGTGCGGTGCGTCGTCCCCAACCCGTGGGTGACGGGCGGCGAGTCCGCCGAACTCGCCCTCGCGCTCTGGGCGATGGGCGAGTCCGACCGGGCGCTGGAGATCCTGCAGGCGATCCAGCATCTGCGGGACGCGGAGTCCGGGCTGTACTGGACCGGGTTCGTGTTCGACGACGAGGCGATCTGGCCCCGCGAACTCACCACCTGGACCGCGGGCTCGCTGCTGCTCGCCGTCGCGGCCCTCGGCGGCCACGAAGCCACCTGCGCGGTGTTCGGCGGGGAGCAACTCCCCTCCGGGCTCGAGGCGTCCTGCTGCGCCTGAACGGGCCGGCCGCGCCCGAGCGGATTGCTCAGGGGTGGCTCGGCGGCTGTCGAGTGGCTGCTCGGTGGTGGCTCGGCGGCTGCCGAGTGGCTGCTCAGTGGCGGTGGGCGCGGCCTGCGATCGCGTGGCCCACGAACAGGTAGACGACCGCGGCCAGGCCGTACCCCGCCACCACCCTCGCCCACGCCTCGTCGAACGTGAACAGATCGTAGGACCAGCCCGCGAGCCAGCGGGCCGTGTCGTGGACGAACTCCACGAAGCTGTTGCCGCGGTTGGCGTCGAGCAGATACATCGCGATCCACAGGCCCAGGATGAGGGCCATCACGTCTGCGACGATCGCGATGACCGTCCCTGCCTGGTTGGCGCCGTTGCGATATCGAGGGGACATGCTGCTCGGGTTGCCGTTCGCACCCGTATGAAACGTGTTCCCTGCGAAACCCGTTTTCTAGGCGGTGAGTTCGGCCAGCACCCGCAGGGTGTGCGGGTCGGGCGCCACGACCAGGAGGTCCGTCACCGGGCCCTTGCGCCACAGCTCCAGCCGCTCCGCGATGCGTTCGCGCGGGCCGACGAGGGAGATCTCGTCGGCGAAGGCGTCCGGGACGGCCAGGACGGCCTCCTCGCGCCGGCCGGCCAGGAACAGCTCCTGGATGTGCCGGGCCTCCGCCTCGTAGCCCATGCGTGCCATCAGGTCGGCGTGGAAGTTGCGGGTGGCATGGCCCATGCCACCGATGTAGAAGCCGAGCATGGCCTTCACGGGCAGCAGGCCCTCGGCGAGGTCGTCGCAGACCCGCGCCCGTGCCAGGGGGGCCACCCGGAAGCCCTCGGGCAGTTCGGCCACCGCCGGGCCGTACGCGTCCGGCCGGTTCGGCGACCAGTACAGCGGCAGCCAGCCGTCGGCGATGCGGATCGTCTGGGCCACGTTCTTCGGCCCCTCCGCGCCCAGCAGCACCGGCAGGTCGGCACGGAGGGGATGGGTGATCGACTTGAGCGGCCGGCCGAGGCCCGTCGCGTCCGGCCCGCGGTAGGGGTGGGCGTGGAACCGTCCGGCCGCCTCCACCGGCGCCTCGCGCCGCAGCACTTGCCGGACGACGTCCACGTACTCCCGGGTCGCGGTCAGCGGCGACTTCGGGAACGGGCGGCCGTACCAGCCCTCGACGACCTGCGGACCCGACAGGCCCAGCCCCAGCATCATGCGGCCGCCGGAGAGATGGTCCAGGGTCAGGGCGTGCATCGCGGTCGTGGTGGGGGAGCGGGCCGCCATCTGGGCGACCGCCGTGCCCAGCCGGATCGTCGACGTCCGGGCGGCGATCCAGGTGAGGGCGGTGAAGGCGTCCGAGCCCCAGGCCTCCGCCGTCCACACGGAGTCGTAGCCGAGCCGTTCCGCTTCGCGTGCCAGCTCCACGTGGTCGGGGGAGGGGCCGCGCCCCCAGTAGCCGAGCGCCAGACCGAGCCGCATGGCCGCCTCCTGACGGTTCGTCAGATCGCAGATGTGGGCTGCGACTGTACGACAACGGCCCCCCGCCCGGAAGGGCGGGGGGCCGTTGTCGTGTATGCCGCTGCGCGGGGTGGGACTCAGCCGCGCTGGATGCCGGAGGTGTCCCTCAGGACACCGCGACGGCCGTCCTGCGTCTGGGCGACCAGACCCTGGCCGCCCTGCTCGACCGCGAGGTACCAGGTGCCCGGCGCCAGTTCGGCGATGGGCAACGGCGCACCGTCCTCCGCGTACAGCGGACGCGGCACCGGCACGGCGAACCAGAACGGGGAGAAATCCCCGGCCGGCGGCTGCGCCGGACCCGGCTGACCGCCGCCGAACGACTGCGGGCCCGGCTGACCGGGCTGGCCCTGCTGCGGCGGAGTGCCGAACGCCGACGGCTGCGGCGCACCCGGGTAGCCGTAACCGGCGGGCGGCTGCGCGCCGTACGGCTGGGGCGTCGGCGGCTTCGGCGCCGGGATGAGCCCCGCCTGGAGCGCGGGCACCAGCGGAGTGGCGATCGCGCCGCCGGCCATCACCAGCGTGGCGACCAGGGCGAGGATCAGACCGGTGCCGGCGGAGGGAGCGTTGGAGTTGTCGCCGCCGAAGTTGTCCAGGCCGCCGATCGGGTCGACGACATTGCCCAGGGCGCTCCACGCGGCGAAGACCGCGAAGGCCACGCCGAACGGACCGAGGTCCAGACCGGCGACCTTGCGGGGCTGCGGCAGCGCACGGGAGACGACGATGAGCGCGGCGCCGATGAGACCTGCCAGGACGACGCTGAGCAGGACCGGTCCGCTCGACCAGAGGCTGGGGATGTCGAGACCGCTGGCGACGCCGTCGTACGAGTAGTTGTCCAGGAACGACGCGATGAACAGCAATACCGCTGCTCCGATCACCACGCCGTCGCCTCGAGTGAGGGAGCGGATATTCACTTCAGGTCCTTCGTCAGTCGTCTCGTCGTCGGTACACGCATGTACGCATACACGTAGCGGGTAGAGGCGTCGCTGTCACCATGTCGCCGTAAGGCCCCTGTGTGAAGCGCGGGGGTGGCCCCAATCGTAGGGACGACACTATCGTCCACACGATTGAGCTGTCCGCCCGGATCGGTCCGCTGATCACTACCCGCGCAGGAAACTCACGATTCCCTCAGAGATCCCCCGCGCCGCCTGCTGCCGCCAGGCGCTGCTGGTCAGCAGCGCCGCGTCCTTGGTATCGCGCATGTTGCCGCACTCGATGAACACCTTGGGAACCGTTGACAGATTGAGACCGCCCAGGTCCTCACGCGTGACGAGACCGGTGCCGTCCCCGACGTAGTTGGACGGCGAAGTGCCCGTCGTGCGGGCGAAGTCGCCCGCGATCAGCTTTCCGAGGTCCTTCGACGGGGCGACGATGGCCCGGTTGTCGGCGATGCCCTCGTGCACCGAGCCCGGCAGGATCACATGGAAGCCGCGCTGCCCGGCCCCGGCGCCGTCGGCGTGGATCGAGACGACCGCGTCGGCGTGCGCCGTGTTCCCGATCCGGGCCCGCTCGTCGACACACGGGCCGAACGGCCGGTCCGCGTCCTGCGTCAGCTTCACCGTGGCGCCCTGCTGTTGCAGCAGCGTGCGCAGCCGGTGGGCCACGTCCAGCGTGAACTCCGCCTCGCTGTAACCGGAGTTCGTGGACGTACCCGTCGTGTCGCACTCCTTCCGGTTGGTGCCGATGTCCACCTTGCGGTTGATCTCGGCGGTGTGCTCGACGTTGGTGGGGTTGTGCCCGGGGTCGATGACGACGACCTTGCCCGCGAGGGAGGCGACGCTCTCGCTGGGCGACGCGGTGAGCGTGCCCGGCTTCTCGTTGCCGCCGGCCGGGGTGGGGTCGAGGACGCCGGCGCCGGTGGAGGCGCCCGCCCCGGCCCCGGCCACCCGGTCCGCTCTGCCGCCCCCGTCGCTCCCGCCGCTCCCGGTTCCGCCCAGCGTCTCGAACGCCAGCCAGCCCAGCAGCGCCCCGGGCACCAGCACGGCGAGCGCCACGGTCAGCGGGCGGCGCAGCGGCGAGCGGCGCGGCGGCGGGCCGAAGGGGTCGGAAGCGCCGAAGGGATCGACGGGGCCGGAGTTCGAGCCTGTGTACGACACGCCTGCCACCCTAGGGCCTGTCGTTTGGATCACGTCGCAGACGCGGGGTGTGGTGCGCACATCTGCGGCGTTGTCGTCGGTTGCCGACGCTCCGCGTCGACGCCCTCCTCCGCCTTGCAGCTGCACGCACCACACCCCGCTCACCGGCGCTGATTCGGCACC
>NZ_JBSFWB010000070.1:0-23001 GCF_053592635.1 Streptomyces sp. NPDC002623
GTGCTGCGGCCGGTTCCTCCACGGGCTCCGGGGCAGGCGCCTGTTCCAGCACGATGTGCGCGTTGGTGCCGCTGATCCCGAAGGAGGAGACCGCCGCGCGGCGGGGCCGTCCGGTCTCGGGCCACGGCCGCGCCTCGGTCACCAGCTCCACCGACCCCGCCGACCAGTCAACGGCCGGCGTCGGCTCGTCCACGTGCAACGTCTTCGGCACCACCCCGTGCCGCATCGCCATCACCATCTTGATCACACCGGCCACGCCCGCCGCGCCCTGCGTGTGGCCGATGTTCGACTTCAACGAGCCCAGCAGCAGCGGCTGTTCCTCCGGCCTCGACTCGCCGTAGGTCGCCAGCAGCGCCTGCGCCTCGATCGGATCGCCCAACCGCGTGCCCGTGCCGTGCGCCTCGACGACGTCCACCTCGGCGGGCGACAGACCCGCGTTGGCCAGCGCCTGACGGATCACCCGCTGCTGCGACGGACCGCTCGGCGCGGTCAGACCGTTCGACGCGCCGTCCGAGTTCACCGCACTGCCCCGGATCACCGCGAGCACCGGCAGACCCCGCCGTTGCGCCACCGACAGCCGGGCGAGGACCAGTACGCCGACGCCCTCGGAGAAACCGGTGCCGTCGGCCGCGGCCGAGAACGCCTTGCAGCGGCCGTCCTGAGCCAGTCCGCGCTGCCGGGAGAACTCCACGAACACGCTGGGGCCGGCCATCACGGTGGCGCCGCCCGCCAGCGCGATCTCGCACTCCCCGCTGCGCAGCGACTGTTCCGCCAGGTGCATCGACACCAGCGACGACGAACACGCCGTGTCCACGGTCACCGCCGGACCCACGAGTCCCAGCACATAGGCGATCCGCCCCGACGCCACGCTCGTCGTGCCGCCGGTGAGCACGAAGCCCTCCAGCTCCTCGGGGGTCTCCCCCGCACGCGGCATGTACTCCTGCGGGATGACCCCGACGAACACGCCGCCCGCGCTTCCCTTGAGCGACGCCGGGTCGATGCGGGCGCTCTCCAGCGCCTCCCACGAGGTCTCCAGCAGCACCCGCTGCTGCGGGTCCATCGCCACCGCCTCGCGCGGCGAGATGCCGAAGAACTCGGCGTCGAAGCGGCCGGCGTCGGGCAGGAATCCGCCGCGGGTGAGGTAGGTGGTGCCCGGGGTGTCGGGATCGGGGTCGGAGAGCCGGTCGATGTCCCAGCCGCGGTCGGTCGGGAACTCCGTGAGGGCCTCCCCGCCGTCGCGGACGAGTTCCCACAGCCCTTCGGGGGTGCGGGCGCCGCCGGGGAAGCGGCCGGCCATGCCGACGATCGCGATCGGCTCGCGGGCGACTGCCTCGGCGTCGCGCAGCTCCCGCCGTGCTTGGTGCAGGTCCGTCGTGGCCCGCCTCAGATACTCCCGAAGCTTCTGTTCGTTGGTGGACATCCCGGGCAGCCCCCTTCCGTTCCGGCCTGGCGCGTTCATGCGGTGTCCAGTTCGCCGTCGATGAAGTCGAAGAGCTCGTCGTCGGAGGCGGCGGTGAAGTCCCGCTCCTCGTCCTCCGCGTCGGCGGGCGCGGTGAGCGTGCGCAGGACCTCCTGCAGCCGCTTGGCGAGCAGGCCCCGCTCGTCGTCGTCGAGTTGTGCCACGGCGAGCCGGTCGAGTTCCGTCACGATCGAGCGCGCCGTCGTCTCCTGGGCGGGCACGAGGAGTTCGTCCAGGAATCCGGCGAGCTCGGCCGGTGTCGGGTGGTCGAACACGACGGTCGGCGGCAGCCGTAGTCCTGTGCTGTTGCCGAGTCGGTTGCGCAGTTCGACCGCTGTCAGCGAGTCGAACCCGAGTTCCTTGAAGGCGCTGTCCCCGTCGACGGCGGCCGTCGTGCTGTGTCCGAGGACGACCGCGGCCGATTCCCGCACCAGCTCCAGGAGTTCCTTGCGCCGCTGCCGTTCGGGCAGTGCAAGGAGCCGGTCCGTGTGTGTCGTGGCGGTCGTCGACGTCACGACCCGGCGTCGGACCGGGCCGGCCGGGTCCAGGGCGGAGAGCACCTCGGGCACCGGGCGGCCGCTTGCGCGCAGTCGGGCCATGTCCACGGGCACCGCCACCGTCAGCGCGCGGTGCTGGGCGAGGGCTGCGTCGAAGAGGGCGAGGCCCTGCTCGTCGGTGATCGCGCCCAGGCCCATCGCGGCCAGCCGTTCCCGGTCGGCCTCGCTCATATGGCCGGTCATCGCACTCACCTGCGCCCACAGGCCCCAGGCGATGGACGTGCCCGGCAGCCCGAGGCCGCGCCGGTGTTCCGCGAGCCCGTCGAGGAACGCGTTCGCCGCGGCGTACCCGCCCTGGCCCGCGTTGCCCAGCACACCGGCGGCGGAGGAGAAGAGCACGAAGAGCGAGAGATCGTGATCCCGGGTCAGCTCGTGCAGTTGCAAGGCCGAGCGTGCCTTCGTGCGCAGGACGGTGTCGAGGTCGTCGCGCGTCAGGGCCTCCAGCACGCCGTCGGAGAGCACGCCTGCCGCGTGGACGACTCCGGTGAGCCGGTCCGTGGAGCGGATCAGTTGGGCTGCCGACTCCCGGTCGGCGATATCGCACGCCACCACGGAGACCTCGGCGCCCGCCGCCCGCAGTTCGGCGGCGAGTTCGGTCGCGCCCTCGGCGGCCGGGCCGCTCCGGCTCGTCAACAGCAGGCGCCGCACGCCGTGTTGCGCGACCAGGTGCCGGGCGACGAGCCCGCCGAGCACTCCGGTGCCGCCGGTGACGAGCACCGTGCCGTCGGGGTCGAGCGGTGCGGGCACGGTCAGCACGATCTTGCCGACGTGCCGTGCCTGGCTGAGGTACCGGAACGCCTGCGGCGCGCGGTGGACGTCGAACGTGGTCAGCGGCATCGGTTGCAGCGCGCCCGCGTCGAACAGGGCGCGGATCTCCTCCAGCATCTGCGCGATGCGCTCGAAGCCGACCTCCATCACGTCGAACGCCCGGTAGCGGACGCCGGGACGGCGCTGCGCGATCTCGTCGGCGTCGCGGATGTCGGTCTTGCCCATCTCCACGAACCGCCCGCCGTGCGCCAGCAGGGTCAGCGACTCCTCGACGTGCTCGTGGGCCAGGGAGTTGAGCACCACGTCCACGCCGCGACCGCCGGTGGAGTTCGCGAACTTCGTGGCGTAGCCGAGGCTGCGGGAGTCGGCGAGGTGGTCGTCGTCGAAGCCCCAGGCGCGCAGCACGTCCCGTTTGCCGGCGCTGGCGGTGCCGAAGACCTCGGCGCCCCAGTGCCGGGCGAGCTGGAGGGCCGCGAAGCCGACGCCGCCGGTGGCGGTGTGCAGCAGGAGCGACTCGCCCGCCTGTAGGCCGGCCAGGTCCGCGAGGCCGTAGTACGCCGTCAGGTAGACCACCGGGACTCCGGCGGCCTGGGCGAACGACAGGCGCTCGGGCACGGGTACGACCAGTCTGCGGTCGGAGATCGTGACGGAGCCCAGGCCGCCGGTGAACAGGCCCATCACCCGGTCGCCGGGGGCCAGTCCGGTGACGTCGGAGCCGACCTCCAGCACGATGCCCGCGCCCTCGCCGAGCGAGGACCACTGGTCCTGCGCCACCATGCCGAGTTCCAGCAGCACGGCCTTGAAGTTCAGGCCGCCCGCGCGGACCGCGATCCGCACCTCGCCCGGATCGAGCGGGCGGAGCAGCTCGGGGCAGGCGGTGAGCGACATGGCGTCGAGCTCGCCGCGGTAGGTCAGGGACAGTCGCCAGGGCTGGTCCGCCGGCGCGGCGAGAGGCGGCGACGCGGCGGCCCGGACGAGCCTGGGGACCGCGCCGAGTCCGCTGCGCAGGACCAGTTCGGCATGGTCGGCGGCGAGCGCGGCGGGCAGGGCACGCAGGGTGTGCGGGTGGTCGTCGGCGTCGATGTGGCGGAGCCGGCCGGGGTGTTCGGTGCGCGCGGTGCGCAGCAGTCCGGCCACCGCGCGGTGCGCGAGTTCGTCGGTCCGGGTGAGCACGACGAGCGGGACGCCGGCGAGCTCGGGGTCCGCGAGCCAGTCCCGGACGACGTCCAGGGTCCGGGCGACGACGTCCTCCAGCTCGCCGGTCGGGCAGGTCCACAGCGCGGCCGATGCCGTCGCCGCGGCGGCCGGGCGGTCGGGACCGTCCGTCGGGAGCGTGAACCAGTCCTGTTCGGCGGGCGGGTCCGGCAGCTCGACGGGCACCAGGTCCAGGCCGAACAGGGCGGAGACGTCCGTGCGGGTCCGTCGGAGCGTGCCCGGGTCCACCGGCCGCAGCGCCAGCTCGCCGACCGAGGCCACCGGCCGGCCGTCCTCGTCGGTCACGAGCAGGGCGATCGCCCCCGGCCCGGTCGGGGTCAGCCGCACCCGGACGGCCTTGGCGCCGGTGGCGTGCAGATGTACGTCGGTCCAGCTGAACGGGAGGCGGACGCCGTCCGCGTCGGCCAGGCCGGCCGGGTGCAGCGCCGCGTCCAGCAGCGCGGGGTGCAGTCCGAAGTCGGTGACGTCGTGATCGTCCGGCAGCGCGACCGAGGCGTAGAGCACGTCGCCGTCCTGCCAGACGGCGCGCACTCCGCGGAAGGCCGGGCCGTAGGTGTAGCCGCGGTCGGCCAGGGACTCGTAGAACCCGTCCAGCGGGACGGGGTCCGCGCCGGGCGGCGGCCAGGAGGTCAGGTCGTCGGGTGCGGCGGGGATCCCGGCGGTGAGCAGACCGTCCGCGTGCCGGGTCCAGTCGTCCGTGCCGCTCGGGCTGGTGTGCACGCCGACCGGGCGTCCGTCGCCGGTTTCGGGGCCGATCAGCACCTGGAGGTCGAGGTCGGCGTCGAGGACGACCGGCGCGTGCAGGGTCAGCTCGGCCAGATGGCCGCAGCCGACCCGGTCCCCGGCGTGCAGGGCGAGTTCGACCAGCGCGGTGCCGGGCAGCAGCACCGAGTCGCCGACAGCGTGGTCGGCCAGCCAGGGGTGGGCGGTGCGCGACAGCCGTCCGGTGAGGACGAGCGTGTCGGCGTCCGCGGTGCGCAGTGCGGCGCCGAGCAGCGGATGGTCCGCCGGGCGCAGGCCGAGGGCCGCGGTGTCGCCGGCCGCGACGGGCTCCGCCAGCCAGTAGCGGCGGCGCTGGAACGGGTAGGTCGGCAACTCGGCGCGGACGGGCGGGAGGCGCCAGTCGACGTCGACGCCGTGCACATACGCCTTGGCGAGCGCGGTGCGGAAGCGGGCCGGGCCGCCGTCGTCCCGGCGCAGCGACTCCAGCACGAGGGCGTCGGAGGTCTCCGTCTCCTCGGCCGTCTCGGCGATCGCGGTGGTGAGCACGGGGTGTGCGCTGACCTCGACGAACACCCGGTGGCCCTGGTCGAGGAGCGCGCGTGTGCCCGCGGCGAAGCCGACGGTCCGGCGCAGGTTGGCGAACCAGTAGTCGGCGTCCAGCTCCGGTCCTGCCAGGATCTCGCCGGTGACCGTCGAGTGGAACGGCACGTCGGCGGGGCGCGGCTCGATGCCGGACAGCGCGGTGCGGATCTCGTCCCGCAGGGCCTCGACGTGCGCCGAGTGCGAGGCGTAGTCCACCGGGATGAGCCGGGCGCGGACGCCGTCGGCCTCGCAGGCCGCGACCAGGTCCGCCAGTTCGGCGGGCGTGCCCGACACGACCGTGCTGCCGGGGCCGTTGACCGCGGCGATCTCCACCGAGCCGCCGTACGTCTCGATCCGGTGCGCCGTCTCGGCCGCCGGGAGCTGGACGGACGCCATGCCGCCGGTGCCGGCGAGGCGGGTGATGGCCTTGCTGCGCAGGGCGACGACGGCCGCGGAGTCCTCGAGGGAGAGCGCGCCCGCCACGTATGCGGCGGCTATCTCGCCCTGGGAGTGGCCCAGTACCGCGTCGGGGGTCACGCCGTGGTGTCGCCACAGCGCGGCGACGGAGATCATCACGGCCCACAGGGCGGGCTGGACCACGTCGACCCGGTCGAGGGGACCGGCGAGCGCGTCGAGGGGGTTCCAGTCGACGTGGGGTCCGAGGGCGGCGGCGCAGTCGTCCAGCTGGGCGCGGAAGACGTCGGACTCGCGGTGCAGGTCGAGCGCCATGCCGGACCACTGCGAGCCCTGGCCGGGGAAGACGAACACCGTCTTGCCGCGCGGGCGTGCGGTGCCGAGCAGGACGTCCGGAGAGGGGCGGCCCTCGGCGAGGGCCCGCAGTCCGGCGAGGGGGTCGTCGCCCGTGACGGCCGCGCGGTGCGGCAGCCGGGGCGCGCGGGTGGCCAGTGCGGCGGCCACGGGGGCGTCGGGGTGGGCGGCGGCATGGGCGTGCAGCTGTCGTGCCCTGGCTTCGAGCGCCGTCGGCGAGGCGGCGGACAGCAGGAGCGGGACCGCGGAGTCGGCGGGCTCCGGCGTGAGCGCGGGCTCCGGCTGCGGCTGCGGCTCCGGTTCGGGGGCCTGTTCGGGGGCCTGTTCGATGATCACGTGGGCGTTGGTGCCGCTGATCCCGAACGCCGAGACCGCGGCCCGGCGGGGGCGGCCGGCCTCGGGCCAGGCGCGCGCCTCGGTCAGCAGCTCCACCGCGCCCGACGTCCAGTCCACCGCGGGCGTCGGCTCGTCGATGTGCAGCGTCCGCGGCAGGACGCCGTGCCGGATCGCCTGCACCATCTTGATCACGCCGCCGACTCCGGCGGCGGCCTGGGTGTGCCCGAGGTTGGACTTCAGCGAGCCCAGCCACAGCGGCTGCCCGGCCGGCCGCTCGCGGCCGTAGGTCGCCAGCAGCGCCTGCGCCTCGATCGGGTCGCCGAGCCGGGTGCCGGTGCCGTGCGCGTCCACGACGTCCACCTCGGACGGTGCGAGGCCCGCGTCGGCGAGCGCCCGGCGGATGACCCGCTGCTGGGACGGGCCGTTGGGGGCGGTCAGTCCGTTGGAGGCGCCGTCGGAGTTGACCGCGCTGCCCCGGATCACGGCATGGATCGGATGCCCGAGCCGCTGGGCGTCGGAGAGCCGCTCCAGCACCAGGATGCCCGCGCCCTCGGACCAGCCGGTGCCGTCCGCCGCCGCCGAGAACGCCTTGCAGCGGCCGTCCGCGGCCAGCCCGCGCTGGCGCGAGAACTCCACGAACGTGTCCAGGGTGGGCATCACCGCCGCGCCGCCGGCCAGCGCCAGCGAGCACTCGCCGCCGCGCAGGGCGCGGCTCGCCAGATGCATGGTCACCAGCGACGACGAGCAGGCGGTGTCGACGGTCAGCGCCGGGCCCTCCAGTCCGAGCAGGTAGGCGACCCGGCCGGAGGCGACGCTGGCCGCGCTGCCGGTCCCGCCGAATCCCTCGCCGCCCTGTCCGGACTCCTCGGCGCCGAGCCCGTAGCGCTGGCCGCCGTGGCCCATCAGTCCGACGAACACACCGGTGTCGCTGCCCCGCAGGGACTGCGGGTCCGTCCCGGTCCGCTCCAGCGCCTCCCAGGCCGTCTCGAGCAGCAGCCGCTGCTGCGGGTCCATCGCCAGCGCCTCCCGCGGGGAGATCCCGAAGAAGTCGGCGTCGAACTCGGCCGCGTCGTACAGGAATCCACCGCCGCGGGCGTAGAACGCGCCCGGCACGCCCGGGTCGGGGTCGTAGCGGCCGTCGATGTCCCAGCCGCGGTCCGCGGGGAACTCGCCGACCGCGTCCCGGCCGTCGGCCACCAGCTCCCACAGCCCGTCGGGCGAGACGACGCCGCCCGGGAAGCGACAGGCCATGCCGACGATCGCGATCGGCTCGGCGGCCGCCCGCTCCAGCTCCTGCAGGCGCTCGCGGGTGTCCTGCAGCTCCCCGACGGCCTGCTTGAGGTAGTTCCGCAGCCTGCCCTCGTTCTCCATCGTCCTCGTCACTCCTCAGGCCGAGTACTCAACTGGGCCAGTCAACGTTGCGGGGGCGGTGTGCAGCCGGGTCCGGGAACACCGGATCGGGCAGGGAATCTGGCTCCCCGGACCAACGGACGGCGCGCGCTCAGCCGGCGGCATGGCAGAGCCTCGGCAGGTCGTGTTCCTCGGGTGCTTCGACGAGCCGTTCGCCCGTCACCGGCTCCAGGGTCATCCGGCTGGCGTGCCGCTGACCGGCGCCCCACCCGGGTCGTCTGCGGAACAGCTCCGGCCGGGCCGCGGCGACCACCAGCAGCGGCATCGGCTCCGGCGGGTCCAGCAGGTCCTCGACGATCTCCAGCACCGAGTTGTCGGCCAGGTGCAGGTCGTCGGCGAACACCACGAGCGGGCGCTTTCCGACGACCTCGGCCACATGCGGCGCGGTCACCTGCCCGTTGGGTTCGAGCCGCATGGTCGCCGCGTTCTCGACCCGGCTCTCGAACTCCGCGAGCAGCGGCGACTTCCCGATCCCCGCGGGGCCCAGCACCAGGACCAGGTGCGGCCGGGCGCGGCGGCGCACCCGCTCCAGCAGGCTGCTCAGCACGTCCAGTTCGGGTTCGCGGTCGAAGACCTCCGGCTGGGCCGTGGAGTCGCGGGCGTCACGGGCGTCGCGGACATGCCCCTCGACCGTCCACCGTGGCCGGGGGCCGCCCTGCCGGCCGTACCGGATCGCCTTGCCGGTGAGCCTGGTGGTGCGGTCGCTCACCACGATCTCGGTGTCCTCGGTGAACCGGAGCAGGGACTCGCAGTCGACGAGCAGCGCGCCGGTGACCGGCAGCGGTTCCAGATAGGTGTCGCGGGGGTGGGCGGGGATCTCCCCCGTCGACACGGCGACCCTCAGCTCGGGGCGCTCGCCGTCGGGTACGTCGAAGCAGATCCGCCGGCGCAGCGACAGCGCGGCGCGGACGGCCCGCTCGGCGGCCTGTCCGGCGGCCTGGTCGGTGCCGTCCTCCTGTGGGGAGGCCGGTCTGAACAGGGCGAGGGTGACCGAGCCGGTGGCCGCGGCGACCGACCCGCCGCGCCGCTCCACCTCCTCGCGCACGGTCGTCGCGGTGCGTTCGAGGACCTCGCCGACGTCGGCGAGGGGGCCGAGGGCCCCGAAGTCGGCGCGGATCAGCACGGCGCTGACCCGGCTCGGCCCCTCGGCGGGCGTCGCGGGCGTCGACCGGACGGGCGACCGGGGAGCGGGCACCGCAGCACGGTGCTCGGCCTCCTGGCCGGGCCCGGAGACCAGCACCGCGCGCGCCGGTCCGGCCGGCGCCGCGATGGACGGGTCGTGCACGAGGATCGCGTGCTGGAGCAGCCGCAGCTCCCGGCCGGGTTCCAGACCGAGTTGCTCGGCCAGCTTCAGCCGCACCCGCCGGTAGACGGCCAGGGCGTCGGCCTGTCGGCCGCTGCGGTACAGCGCGCGCATCAGCTGGTGGCACGCCCGCTCCCGCAGCGGTTCGGCCTCGACCATCGCCTCCAGCTCGCCGAGGACGGACTGATGGCGACCGCCGGCCAGCTCGGCCTCGAAGTAGTCCTCCATCACGTCCAGCCGGGCGTGTTGCAGCGCGGTCAGCTCCGCCCAGGAGTGGCCGGCCTCGACCAGGTCGGCCAGCGCCTGGCCGCGCCACAGCGCGAGCACCTCGCGCAGGGTGGCCGCCGCCGCGTCGAACCGGCCGGCGGTCAGCTCGGCGCGGCCGGTGCGGGCCAGGCGGTGGAAGCGGAACATGTCGACCTGTTCCGGGTCGACCTGTAGCTGGTAGCCGTGTGTGCACGTCAGCAGGACCGGCGGGCGGGTGTCGCCGCCCGCGTGCTCGGCGAACATGACACGCAGGCTGCGCACCGCGTTCTGGAGGATCTTCCGCGCCGTCGCCGGCGCCTCCTCGGTGCCCCAGAGTCCTTCGAGGAGCTTGCTGGTCGCCACCTCCCGGTTGGCGTTGAGCAGCAGCAGGCCGAGGGTGGCCCGCCGCCGGTCGCCGCCGAGCGCGATCGGCTTCTCGTCGTCTATCAGCCGCAATGGACCAAGAACCAAGAACTGCAAGGGGTCCCCCGAAGATCGTTCGTGTGTCCGGCGTCAACCGGTCGATGAACTGCCGACTACAGCCATTCCGCTTCTCGCCCGGCGTCGTGCGGATCGGGCGCGAGGACGCGCATGGTCGTCGGCGGGTCCTGCCGGACCGCGTCCAGATGCAGGCACTCGGTTCCCTCGGGCGGCGCGAACGAGGCGAGGCAGGCGCACTCCGCGGTGGCGAACCCCGCGAACCGGTAGGCCACCTCCATCATCCGGTTGCGTTCGGTGCGCCGGAAGTCGGCGACCAGGTGCACACCGGCCCGCGCCGCGGCGTCGGTGAGCCAGCGCAGCAGCACCGCGCCCGCGCCGAACGAGACGACCCGGCAGGAGGTCGCCAGCAGCTTGATGTGCCAGGCGAGCGGGGTCTTCTCGATCAGCATGACGCCGACCGCGCCGTGCGGGCCGAAGCGGTCGGTCATCGAGACCACCAGCACGTCGTGGTCGTCGTCGGACAGCAGTGCGCGCAGCGCCCGGTCCGAGTAGTGCACGCCGGTCGCGTTCATCTGGCTGGTGCGCAGGGTCAGTTCCTCGACCCGGGTGATCTCCTCGTGCCGGGCCTTGCCGATCCGCATCACCAGGTCGAGCGAGCGCAGGAAGTCCTCGTCGGCGCCCTGGTACTGCTCCCGCTCCAGGTCCCGTTCGAACCCGGCCCGGTACATCTGGCGGCGCCGGCGGGCGTCGACCGTGACCACCGGCGGGCTGAACTCGGGCAGGCCGAGCAACTGGCCCGCCTGCTCGGCCGGGTAGCAGCGGACCTCGGGCAGGTGGTAGGCGACCTCGGCGCGTTCGGTCGGCAGGTCGTCGATGAACGCGATCGTCTTCGGTGCGAAGTTGAGCCGTTCGGCGATGCTGCGCACCGACTCCGACTTCGGGCCCCAGCCGATGTGCGGCAGGACGAAGTACTCGGCGAGGCCCAGCTGTTCGAGCCGTGCCCACGCCTCGTCGTGGTCGTTGCGGCTCGACACGGACTGCAGCACCCCGCGCGCGTCGAGCTCCACGACGACCTTGCGGACGGCTTCGTCGACCTCGACGTGACCGTCCTCGACCAGCGTGCCCTGCCACAGGGTGTTGTCGAGGTCCCAGATCAGGCACTTGACGACCGGCTGCGCTTCCTGCGCTTCTTGCACTGTTTTCACTTCTTGTGCTTCTTGCGCTTCTTGTGCTTCTTGTGCTTCGGACATGTCTGCTCCCCCCTCCGTGATCCCGCTCAACCCGCCGTGGAAGCGGCGTGCTCGGCCAGCATCAGCTGGCAGATCTCGTTGCTGCCTTCGATGACCTCCATCAACTTCGCGTCGCGGAAGGCCCGTTCGACGACGTGTCCGCCGGCCGCGCCCGCGGAGGCGAGCACCTGCATCGCCGAGGCCGCGCCCCGGGCCGCGTTGCCCGCCGCGACGTGCTTGGCGAGGATCGCCGCCGTCACCTGTTCCGGGGAGCCGCTGTCCCAGCTGCGGCTCGCCTGCTCGCACGCGAACGTCGCCGTGCGCTCCGCGGCGTACAGCTCGGCCAGGTGCCGGGCGACGAGCTGGTGGCGCAGCAGGGGCTTGCCGAACTGCTCGCGGGTCGCGGCATGCCGGGCGACGGCCGTGAGGCAGCCGCGGAGCATGCCGACGCAGCCCCAGGCCACCGAGAGCCGGCCGTAGGTCAGCGCGATGGTGGTCAGCATGACGACGGGCTGGCCGGCCACCGCGAGCAGATGGCGCTCGGGCAGCCGCACGTCGTCGAGCAGCACGCCGGCGTGTCCCGCCGCGCGGCAGCCGAGCGGGTCGGCCACCCGCTCCACCCGGACGCCGGGCGCCGAGGCCGGCACCAGGGCCACGGCGCCGCCGCCCTCGTAGCGGCCGAAGACGACGATCCAGTCGGCGTAGGCGGCGACCGTGATCCAGGTCTTGGCGCCGTCGATGACGATGTCGCCGCCGTCGCGCCGGATCTCGGTGGTCATCGCGGCGAGGTCGCTGCCGGCGGCGGGCTCGCTGAAGGCCACCGCGGCCAGGTCACCGCCGGTGAGCCGGCCGATGTACTCCGCGCGCTGCGTCTTGTCGCCGAACCGCTGGATCGTCCAGGCGGCCATCCCCTGGGAGGTCATCACGCTGCGCAGCGAGCTGCACAACGAGCCGGTGTGCGCGGTCAGTTCGCCGTT
This sequence comes from Streptomyces sp. NPDC002623, assembly GCF_053592635.1. Lineage (NCBI taxonomy): Bacteria > Bacillati > Actinomycetota > Actinomycetes > Kitasatosporales > Streptomycetaceae > Streptomyces > Streptomyces sp. NPDC002623. The sequence continues at coordinate 12,015 of NZ_JBSFWB010000070.1, forward strand.
GTCCGTGCCGGACAGGCCGAGGCCGCCGAACTCCGGTCGCGCCTCGGCGCACAGCACTCCCTTGGCGCCGAGTCCGCGCAGCACGCCGATCGGGATCTCGCCCGCCACGTCCCACCGGCTCGCGGCGTCGGCGACCGTCTCGGTCACCAGCGGGGTGAGAACGTCAAGCACCGTCTGCTCCGCTGCGCAGCCGGGTCACCAGCGTGCTCATGGCGCGCACGGTGCGGAAGTTGTCCATGGCGAGGTCGGCGCCCTCCACGGCGACGCCGAAGGTGCTCTCCACGAACACCACCAGCTCCATCGCGAAGAGCGAGGAGACCGCGCCGGAGGCGAACATGTCCACCTCGGACTCCCAGGTGATCTTGGTCTTGGCTTCGAGGAACTCGCCGATTCGCTGCTCGATGGCGGCGACCGGCAGCTCGGTTGTCGAGTCGGTCATGACAGGTCCCTTCCTCAGCGCTTCTCGGTCTTGCGCACCAACGTGATGCCGTCCGCCATGACGAGCAGGGACAGTTCGACCCTGCTGTCGACGAGCAGTGCGGCGTTGAGCTCGCGGATGGCCTCGGTGTCGGGGTCCTTCGCCTCGGGGTCCGCGACGCGCCCGAAGTAGAGCGTGTTGTCGAGCACGACGAGGCCGCCGGGCCGCAGATGGGTCAGCGCCTCCTCGTAGTAGCGCGCGTAGCCCGTCTTGTCGGCGTCGACGAAGACCAGGTCGAAGGTCTCGGGGCCGTGCTCGGCGAGCAGCTTCGCCATGGTCTCGGCGCCGTCCCCGAGCCGCAGTTCGATCCGGTCGGACACCCCGGCGCGGCTCCAGTACCGCTGGGCGACCCTGGTCCAGCGCTCGCTGATGTCACAGGTGACGATCCGTCCGCCGGGCGGCAGCGCCCGCGCCATGCACAGCGTGCTGTAGCCGGTGAAGGTGCCGATCTCCAGGACCCGGGTAGCGCCGGTCAGCCCGACCAGCATGGCGAGCAGCTGCCCTTCCTCGGGCATGGTCACCATGGCGTTCAGCGTGGGCATGCCGGCCGTCTCGGCGACCAGGTCGCGCAGGATCTCGTCGTCGCGCAGGGACACCGACCGCACATAGTCGAGGAGCCGCTCGTTCAGCTCCACCTGGCCGGCCATCAGCGGACCTCGTACTCGTAGAAGCCACGCCCGGTCTTACGGCCGTGATCGCCCTCGGCGACCTTGCGCAGGAGCAGTTCGCTGGGACGGTAGCTGTCGTCGCCGGTGCGCTCGTACAGCACCGACAGGGAGTCGACGAGGTTGTCGATCCCGATCAGGTCGGCGGTCCGCAGCGGGCCCGTCGGGTGCCCCAGGCAGCCCTCCATCAGGCCGTCGACGTCCTCGACAGTGGCCCGGCCCTCCTCGACGACGTTCGCCGCGTCGTTGATCATGCGGTGCAGCACCCGGCTGGTGACGAAGCCGGGGCCGTCGCCGACGACGATGCCCTTCCTGCCCAGGGTGGCCAGGAGGGTCCGGACGGCCGTCATCGCCCGCTCGCCGGTGCGCGGTCCGCGGATCACCTCGAGGGTGCCGATCAGATAGGGCGGGTTCATGAAGTGGATGCCGGCCAGGTCCTCGGGGGTTGGGACCTGACCGGCAAGTTCGTCGACCGGGATGGACGAGGTGTTGGTGACCCGCAGCGTGCCCGGCGCGACCACGGAGGCGATCTCGCGGTGCACCTTGGCCTTCAGCTCGGCGACCTCCGTGATCGCCTCGATCACCCAGGTCGCGTCCGCCGCCGCCACCGCGGAGTCGGCCAGCTGCAGCTCGCCGACCGGTCCGGTCCGGGGCAGGGCTCCTGTCATATGGGCGAGCCGGAGCTCATTGCGCAGCCGCTCACGTGCCGTGCTCAGCCGCGGCTGGTCGACGTCCACGAGCGTGACCGGCACCCCGCGCCCGACGGCGAGGGTCGCAATGCCGATGCCCATCACGCCCGCACCGAACACCGCGAGCCGCGGCGTGCCCCCGGTCTCGGTCACAGACCCGTTCATAAGCACCTCAGCTTTACGTTCGGAGAAGTTTTCGGAGGGAATTGTCCAGGCGCAGAGAATCACACCTGCGGACATAGGAATGGCTCGTCGGGTTGTGACCGAGAAATGAATTGGCCGGGCTGCCCTACGTGCAGATCGCCTCGCCGCCGCGGCCCTCTGGCCGACCGACTGTGCGAGGGATGAATATGTTGACGCGGGCCCCCTTGAACGTTCAGCGAACAACTCTGTGGTTGCACTGCTGCAACGGCCCATAACTCTGCCCGACTATGCCGCTGGTCTCCACCAGGAGACCCGCTCATCAAGCTGCACTTCCACTTGAGGAAGCTCACCCGACCGCGCTCGAACAACGTAGGAGGGCACACTGGGAACGTGGGGATTCGGGGATGGGAAGGCGCTGAGCGGAAGGGAGGGGAGGGCACGGCCGCTGGGCGGCCGGCCGAGACACCGGGGCTGCCGGTGTCTACACGTCCTCCTCCAGGTTGGCGTCCTTGACCAGGTAGCCGAACTGGAACCGGCTCGTCGCGCCGAACATCTGCATGACCTGACCGATGTGCTTGCGGCAGGTGCGCACCGACACACCGAGACGCCGGGCGATGGCTTCGTCCTTCGCTCCGGCGATCAGCATCCTGACGATCTCTTTTTTCATCTCGACGCTGACGACCTCGACTTCGGCGCGCCGGGTGTCGAACTCCTTGGCCGTTTCCCAGACATGCTCGAAGCAGGAGTGGAGAAATTCGATGATGGAGGGCTCTTGGACGACCACGGCGCCGCCGCGTTTCGCGGGAATGTATGCGACGTTGCGGTCGAAGATGAATATCTTGCCGATGAGTGCTCCGGCCGTCCGTATCTCGGCGCCGGCGTCGACCAGCTTCGCCGCGTGCTCCCGGGTCGGCGTGTCGAACCGGGCGGCGTGCTGGTACAGGACCCGCATGCGCACGCCTCGGCCGAGCAGTTGGAGGTCGCGGTCCTGTTCCTCGATGAGCTCCTCGACCGACCATCCGCCGCCGGGCTGCATGCAGACGACCTCGCGGGAGCCGTTGGCCGCCGCCTCGGAAAGGAGCAGCCTGACCGTCTCGGGCGCGGTGACCACGTCGAACGAGTTGGCGTACTGACCGGCGAACTTGCTGGAGCGGAATTTCAGCGACAGTCGGGCGAGGTCGTTGCGGAGCTGACCCACCGCCAGCTTCTGTTCGAGAAGGTCCAGTTCCCCCCGGCTCAGGAGTTGAGACGATCCGATGCCGGGGTCCGTCGGAACGAACCAGGCGTCCCGGTCGCGGGACGGCTGAATGAGCTGGAGTTCCAGGAGCCTGCCGACTATCTCCTCACTGTCGTCAGCGGTGAAGCCCAGCTCGTGCGCGACGTCGTCGACGGCGAAGCCGTCTCTGCCTAAACTCCACTCATAAACTTCGAGGATCCCGGGAATCGACTTGGGAAACAAAGACTCTCCAAGTTCACTAATATTCCTTCCATTACCTCACGAAAGAATATTCTACCCGAGCGGCGTTCAGCGCCTCCATCGCCACGCCGACGCATAGGGGCCCCTAATGAAGTAGCCCGGTCAACTATGATTGGCAGCGCTAAGTCCGATTCAACCAGATCCGTCCGACTGCGGACGATATGGGAGAGGTGGCGGAGGCGAAAGCGCTGTCTGGAGGCTCCGCCAGGGATCTTGCGGCCGGCAGCAGATCCTCGTTGTCGCGGAACGCCCCGAATCTGCCGCGATGAAATACCAGCGGCGCCGGCTCTTCCTGGTTCACCCGCAGCCCGGTGACCCTGGCGATGATGATGACGTGATCGCCGGCGACATGCTCGGTGTCGATCGAGCACGAAATCCAGGCCACCGCGTCGGACAGTTCCGGACCGGTCGGCGACTCGGCCCATCGGACGCCGGCGAACCGATCGATGTCCTTGACCGAGAACTGCCGGCACAACTGCTCCTGGCCATTGGCCAGAATGTTGACGCAAAACGTACCGCTCTGCCGAAGATCGATCAGCGTCGACGACGCGTTCCCGACGCAGAGCATGATCAATGGAGGGTCCAGCGAAACCGACATGAAGGAGTTGCAGGCCATGCCCACCGGCCGGCCGAACTGCCCCCTGGCGGTGATCACCGTGACCCCGGTCGGCAGATGTCCGAGGGTGCGCCGAAACTCCGTCGCATCGAACGGTGCAACCATCATCGACTCCTCGAATAGCCACTTCTCGAAGCGTATTGACCGCTCTGGACCACTGGATAGGGACGAGCCACCAAGACAGGTGGTCGGTTTTGGCTCTCCGGCGCAGTCTCCGGCCGCACCGACGACGGCAGGGCCCCGGATCCCGGCTTACCGAATTGTTTTGGGGCCCCACCCGGAAAGACTTTATCCTGATACAATCTGGCGCACATTACGGGCGAGAGTCTTGAAAGGACTTCTGTGACCGAGGAAAAGACCGAGGGAAAGACCGGGGAAATGTCTGTGAAAGAGAATGTCGAGACCCTGACGCTCGGCCCTGGCTGTTTCTGGTCCTTCGATGCGGTGGCGCGCCGGACAACCGGTGTCACCTCCAGCGTCGCGGGCTACGCCGGGGACGACGGGCCGCCGCCCGACTACGAGCAGTACAGGCGCTACGGGCTCAACCCGCAGAAGTTCGTCGAGGCGGTGCAGCTGACGTTCCGGCCCGACGAGATCTCCCTGGAGGACGTGCTGGATTTATTCTTCCAGAGCCATGACCCGACCAAGCCGAACCAGAGCGGCGCGGACCGAGGTTCCATCTACCACTCCACGGTCTTCTACGTCGGCGACGAACAGCGCGTGCGGGCCGAGAAGGTCATGGATCGGGTACAGCGCGAACTCGGCCGGAACATCGTGACCGACCTTCGGCCGTACGGGCAGTTCATCGAGGCGGACGCGGACCAACAGGACTTCTACAACAGGAATCGTTTCGAGCCCTACTGCCGGGTGGTGATCGAGCCGAAGCTCAGCTCGATGGGCTTGGCCATCGACTGAGCCTGCGCACGCCCTGACCTGAACGTCCGTCAGTGCCCGGCTCGACGGCCGTCGGCCGTCGACCGCCTCCGCGTCCCGCGCGAGTTCAGGTTGCGCAGGACGCGGAGAGGTCTGATGTCCGCCGTGCCGGACCGGCGACGAGCCGTCCGTCAGTCCGCGACGCGGTGGGCGTCGGCCCGCAGCGTGGGCGCCGCTCCCGGCAGTCCCGGCCGGCCGGCGTCCGTCCGATGGCGGCCGAAGCGCCGCACCAGCGGCCGCTCCACGCACCAGTACAGGACGGCGGAGCAGGCGACGGCCACCGCGAGCACGACGAGCGCCAGGAGCGCGCCGCTCGCCAGGGAGAACGTGCGCGTGGTTCCGATCAGGTCGGCGGCCGTCATCACGACGATCCAGTGGACCATGTAGAACGCGAAGGAGATCTCCCCCAGGAACACCACCGTCGGCCTGCGGAACACCGAGGCCGCGCCCCGCCGGTCCGCGACCGCGGCGGCGGCGATGAGGGGCGCGGTCCAGACGGTCGCCACGCCGGCCGTCCCCGCCAGGAACGGCTCGTACAGGGCGATCACATATCCGGCGACGGCCAGGCCGAACGCGGGCGCCAGGCCGATGTTCGGCCACCGGCCCGCCATGACGATCCTGGCCAGGAGAATGCCCACGACGAATTCGAGCGCGCGGACCGGCGGGAAGAAGTACACGAACCACATCTGGGTGAACGAGAACTCGCCGGACGCGGAGAAGGCCACGAGCCGCGGCTGGTCCGTCACCACGTAGGTCGCGACGAGGAACGCTCCGACTATCAGCAGGAGCACCACCCCGACCGCCGGCCACAGCCACTCCTCGCGCAGCCGCCGCAGCCCGAGCCACAGGGCCGGGAACGCCAGGTAGAAGAAGAACTCGCAGGACAGCGACCAGGCCACCCCGTTGACGGCCGAACTGGTCTGGACGTCCGGAAACCACGCCTGTTGCATGGTCAGGGAGGCGATCCAGTCGATCGCCCGGGTGGGCCGGTCCGTGCGGAACACGAGAAGCGCCGCCAGTCCGAAGGTGACCAGGTGCATGGGGCCGATCTTCACCAGGCGGCGGCGCCAGAACGACGGTGCCGTGTCGTCCGACCGCGCGGTCCAGGTCAGGACGAATCCGCTCAGGATGAAGAAGAAGCCGACGCCGTACGAGCCCGAGAGCGTGAAGGTCTCTCTGAGCTCCTTACCGGTGTCGCCCGAGATGAGCGGCGTGTACCAGAGGATATGCGTGACGAAGACCAGGAGAGCCGCCAGGGACCGCAGTCCCGTCAATGACGGGAGCCGGGAATTGGCGGCGGCGCTGTTCGGTTGCGCGGAAATAGCGGCCTGTGATTTCGGATATCCTGACAACGAGTGGCCTCCGTACCGGAAAGAGGACGCAACTGGGTGCCGGAAGGCTATACGCATTACCAGCCGCGGCCGGTAATTTTCCGGTAACCGCGCCCTTTTTGCGAAATTCCCGCACGCGGACCGGGGCAATCGGAAGCAGCCGAGAACGGCAGGCCGGCGCAGGTCGCCGGTCCCACCGCATGTTCGAACGACGGGGCCGGCTCAGTCACGGCCGGTCACGCGAACGCCGCCGACCCGTCACGCGAACGCCGCCGTCCAGTCCACCGTGACGCCGTTCACATACGCCTCCGCCAGCGCGGCGAGGAAGCGGCCCATGCCGCCGTCCTCGTTGCGCAGCGTCGCCATCAGCACGGCCGAGCGGCCTAGCTCCTCGACGATGTCCTGCATCCCGACCGTGAGCACCGGCTGTGCGCTGCACTCGACGAAGATCGTGTGCCCGTCGGCGACCAGCGAGCGGACCGCGTCGTCGAACCTGACCGTCTGGCGCAGGTTCCGGTACCAGTACTCGGCGTCCAGCTCGTCGGTGTCGACGCGCTGTCCGGTCACCGTGGAGTAGAACGGCACCTCGCCGCGCGTCGGCCGGATCCCGGCGGCCAGGTCGAGCAGGGTCTCGCGCAGGTCCTCCACATGCGCCGAGTGGGCGGCGAAGTCCACTCCGGGCACCTGCCAGCGCATCATCCGGGCCGCGGACAGCGCGGCGCCGAACTCCTTCATCGCGGCCATGTCGCCCGACACGGTGACGGTCGCCGGGCCGTTCACCGCGGCCACCGACAGCACGCCGTCCCAGTCGGCCAGCAACGCCCGCACCTGGTCGCCGGGCGCGAGCACGGTCAGCATCTCGCCACGGCCGCGGATCTTCGTCAGCGCCTGGCTGCGCAGCGCGACGATCCTGACCGCGTCCTCCAACGGCAGCGCGCCCGCGACGTGCGCGGCCACGATCTCGCCCTGCGAGTGGCCGACCGCCGCCCCGGGCTCGACGCCGAAGGAGCGCCAGAGCCGGGCCAGCGACAGCATCATCGAGAACAGCACGGGCTGCACGACGTCGACCCGGTTCAGCGGCGGGGTCCCGGGCACGCCGCGCAGCACGTCCTCCAGGGACCAGTCCACGTACGGCGACAGCGCCTGCTCGCAGTCCCGGATCTGGCGGGCGAACACCGGCGAGGCGTCCAACAGCTCCTCGGCCATGCCGACCCATTGGGTGCCCTGGCCCGGGAACACGAACACCGGCCGGGCGTCCGCCCGGTCCTGCCGGGTCGCCCGTCCGCCGATCACGTTCGGCGCGGTCCGCTCCTCGGCGATCGCCCGCACCCCGGCCAGCAGCTCCGCGCGGTCGCGCCCGAGGACGACGGCCCGGTGCTCGTAGGCCGCGCCGGCCGCCACCAGCGACCGGCCGATCTCGGCGAGGCGGTCGACGGCGTCGGGCGCCGAGTCGGACTCGAGCCTGGCGAGCAGCCGGGCGGCCTGGCCGCGCAGCCCCGCCGCGCTGCGCCCGGACAGCACCCACGGCACCGTGCCGGCTCCGGCGGCGATTCGAACGTCTTGTGTGGCCGGCTTGGTCACGAGCACTCCTCATCACTGGCAATCAGTGGACTGTGGGGACCGCGAAACGCAAGTTATCGCTTGAGCCGGCCGCTTCCGCCCACCGCCCGGTAATTCCGTCACAAGGGCACAATTACCGGAGGATTACCCTCCGCGAGGGGCTCCATGCCAGGCTGCCGCCAATCAGTTGCGTCCGCTTTTCCGGTACGGAGGCTACTCGTTGTCAGGCTATCCGATATCACAGGCTGCTATTCCTGCGCAACCGCAGATCACCTCCACCTATTCTCTGCTGCATCTACTGCGCCCCGCTGACGACTCGCTGCTCCATTTACCGGCGACGAACTCGCAGTTGGTCGAGGAAGTCGCTGTGCGCGTCGGTTCGGGTGCGACCGGTTGGGCGATCGAGAACAGCCGGCTGCTGCTCGCCGAAATGGCCGGGGAACCGTTCGCCCGTTTCGCCCGGAAGTCCTCCAGCGAAACGCGGCTGGCGGAGTCGATAGCACTCTGGGTCGTATTGCGGCTCAGCGGCGTGAGAGCAATTACCGGACTTCTCTCTGCGGAGCTCACGAACGCGATTCGGGAACGCATCGCGGACAACACGACCGTCGATCATCTGCTCCGCTATGTCCGGGCGACGCACGCGAGTTTCACGCGCGAGCTGTTCGATCTCTGCGAGACGCAGATCCCGACCGAGGACCAGCCGGCCATGATGCGGTGCATCTCGGCCGACCTGTTCGAGGGGATGGAGACCCTCTCCGCGACGGTGACCGAGAAGTTCGCCGCCGAGCGCAGTCGCTGGTTCGCCGGTCCCATCGGCGAGCGATTCGAACTGGTGTCCGCGATCCTGAAGGGCAAGCCGGTCGACACCAGAAAGGCGATGCTCCAGCTGCGGTACGACCTGACGCTGCACCACATCGCGCTGGTCCTGTGGCAGGACGAGATCACCCAGGACAGCAGGCACGAACTGGAGACCACGGCGCTGCGTCTGCTGGACCGGGCCGGCTGCTCCTCGATGCTGCTGCTGCCCGCCGGCCCGGGACGGCTGTGGGCCTGGGGCGGCCGAGCCACCGACCGCCCAGGGGAGCTGCGGCGGTCGGACGAGCCGGTCGACCTGCCCGCGCACGTCCATGTGGCCTCCGGGCTGCCGGGCGACGGCGTGGCCGGCTTCCAGCGTTCCCACGAACAGGCGATCACCGCGGAGCGGGTGGGCCGCATCACCGAGCCCAGCCCGTCCCGGCTGTTCGACTACGGCGACCTGGAGCTGGTCATCCTGCTCGGCGACGACGCCGACGCCACCGCCGACTTCGTCCGCCGCGAGCTCGGCCCGCTCGCCGCCGACAACCGGACCATGGCCGCGCTGCGCGAGACCGTGCGCTGTCTGCTGGACAACGAGCGGGGCGTGGCCATCACGGCCAAGCGTCTGCACATCGCGAAGAACACCGTGATCTACCGGGTGAAGAAGGCGGAGCAACTCCTCGGGCGGTCCCTGCGCGAGGACCATCTCCGGCTGCATCTCGCGCTGTATCTGGCGGGACGGCTCGGCTCATCGGTGCTGGACAGACAGGATCCCGCAACGGGACTGGAGAACTCGATTCGGGCGGTGTCCAAGTGAGCGGCAACCAGACAGGTCAGCAGACGGGCCCGCAGTCGGGCCGGCAGGGCAACAAGGACGAGAAGCTCCTCGACTACCTCAAGTGGGTCACCGCCGATCTGCAGAAGACCCGGGCGCGGGTCGAGGAACTCGAGTCGAGCCGGTCCGAGCCCATCGCCGTCCTGGGCATGGGATGTCGTTACCCCGGCGACGTGTCGACGCCCGACGAGCTGTGGCGGCTCGCCGCCGACGGCGTCGACGCGATCGCCGCCTTCCCCGCCGACCGCGGCTGGGACGTGGAGGGCATGTACGACCCGGACCCGGACGCGGTGGGCAAGTTCTCCGCACGCGAGGGCGGTTTCCTCAGCGACCTCAAGGGTTTCGACTCGGCGTTCTTCGGGATCTCGCCCCGCGAGGCGCTGGCGATGGCCCCGGAGCAGCGGCTGCTGCTGGAGACCGCCTGGGAGGCCATCGAACGGGCCCGGCTGGACCCGCGCTCGCTGCGCGGCAGCGACACCGGGGTGTTCGTCGGCGTGACGTACACCGGTTACGCCTCCATGGTCGACGCCACGTCCACGGGCACCGAGGGCTACGCGATGACCGGGATGCTGACCAGTGTCGCGTCCGGCCGGATCTCCTACGTCCTCGGCCTGGAGGGGCCGACGGTCAGCATGGACACGGCGTGTTCGTCGTCGCTGGTGTCGATCCACCATGCCGTGAACGCGCTGCGCAACGGCGAGTGCTCGCTGGCGCTGGCCGGCGGCGCGATGGCGATACCGGTACCGGACGGCTTCGTGGAGTTCTCCCGGCAGCGCGGGCTCGCACCCGACGGCCGCTGCAAGGCGTTCGCGGCCGCGGCCGACGGCACCGGCTGGTCCGAGGGCGTCGGAATGCTGACGCTGGCCCGGCTGTCCGACGCCCGCCGGCGGGGTCTGCCGGTGCTGGCGGTGATCCGGGGCAGTGCGGTGAACTCGGACGGCGCGTCGAACGGCCTGACCGCGCCGAGCGGTCCGTCGCAGCAGCGGGTGATCCGTCAGGCGCTGGCCAACGCGGGTCTGTCGCCCGCCGAGGTGGATGTCGTCGAGGCGCACGGGACGGGCACGCGGTTGGGCGATCCGATCGAGGCGCAGGCGCTGCTGGCGACCTACGGCGAGTCCCGTCCCGACGAACAGCCGCTGCTGCTCGGCTCGTTGAAGTCGAACATCGGCCACACCCAGGCGGCCGCGGGCGTCGCGGGTGTGATCAAGATGGTGATGGCGATGCGGCACGGGGTCGTGCCGAAGACCCTGCACGTGGACGAGCCGACGCCCGCCGTTGACTGGTCGGCCGGGTCGGTGGAGCTGGTGACCGAGGCGCGGCCGTGGCCCGAGACCGGACGGCCCCGACGCGCGGCGGTCTCCTCCTTCGGCGTCAGCGGCACCAACGCGCATCTGGTCATCGAACAGGCCCCGGCGGCCGAACCGGCGCCGGACCCGGCGACGAACGCGGTGTCGGGTTCCGGGG
>NZ_JBSFWB010000071.1:0-22515 GCF_053592635.1 Streptomyces sp. NPDC002623
GCTGCGCGGATGGGCTGGTCGACCAGCCCATCCGCGCAGCGGCGCAGTTCGTACGGTGTGAGCCCGGCGGGTGTGGCCGTCGGTGACACGGTAGGCGAGGTTGGATCGTCCGCCGTGCAGCATGGCCGCGGTCAGCGGGCCCTGGCATCCGGGCACATGGGAGTCGAACCAGCGGCTCAGCGCGGACAGATCGAGCCCCGGTGGGTTGTCGATGTGCAGGTCGGTCCGCTCCGCTCGGTGCAGGTCACTGGTCACCGCTCGGTCTTCCGTCGCGCCGCGAGATCCCTGCCGATGATCTCCTTCATGATCTCGGTGGTCCCGCCGTAGATGGTCTGGATACGCGAGTCGAGGAAAGCTCGCGCGACCGGGTACTCCGTCATATAGCCGTATCCGCCGTGCAGTTGGAGACAGCGGTCAACAGTCGTCGTTTGCACTTCGGTCGCCCACCACTTCGCCTTGGCCGCGTCAACAGCTGTCAGGGCGCCGCCGTTGAGGGCCTCGATGGCGTGGTCCAGGTAGACGCGGGTGACATCGGACTGGGTAGTCAGTTCGGCCAGGAGGAAGCGGCTGTGCTGGAAGTCGGACACGGACTTGCCGAAGGCCGTCCGTGTGGTGCAGTAGTCCAGGGTCTGTTCCAGCACCGTCTCGGTGACGCACTGGGCGGACACCGCGATCGCCATGCGTTCGCGCGGCAGCCGCTCCATGAGGTGCCCGAAGCCACCGCCCTCGGTGCCGAGGAGGTTGGCGGCCGGGACGCGGACCGCGTCGAAGAACAGCTCGGCGGTGTCCTGCGCGTGCAGTCCGATCTTGTCGAGTTTGCGGCCCCGGGTGAAGCCGGGCATACCGCGCTCGACGACCAACAGGCTCATACCGCGTGCTCCGGCGGCGGGGTCGGTGCGGGCCAGCACGATGACCAGGTCGGACTGGATACCGTTGGTGATGAAGGTCTTGGCGCCGTCGAGCACCCAGTGGTCCCCGTCGCGGACGGCAGTGGTGCGGATGCCCTGCACATCGCTGCCCGCGCCGGGCTCGGTCATGGCGATGGCCGTGACGGTCTCCCCCGCGCAGATCCCAGGCAGCCAGCGCTGCTTCTGCTCCTCGGTGCCCAGGTCGAGCAGGTAGGGCAGCACGATGTCGTCCTGGACGCTGAACGCGGATCCAAGGGACGCGGCGCCGACCCTGGCGAACTCCTCCATCATCACCGCGCGATAGCGGAAGTCCGCCTGTCCACCGCCGCCGTGCTCCTCGGGTGCGGCCAGCGCCAGCAGGCCCTGCTTGCCGGCGGCGGTCCACACCCCGCGGTCGATGAGGCGCTCGGTCTCCCAGCGCTCCTGATGCGGAACGACCTCGCGGGCGACGAACTCCCGCACGACGTCCCGGAAGTCCTCGTGGTCCTGGTCGTAGAGCGTGCGCTGCACGGTAACTCTCCTCAGATGTTCGAGCGGTCCAGTGCCTCGGCGACGGTGGCCAGCGTGGCCGCCTTCTCCTCATAGGTGTCGCCGTACGGGATGACGGACAGGGTGGTGACACCGCCGGCGGCGAAGGCGGCCAGGCGGTCGACGATGCGGTCCACGGGTCCCAGCAGGCTGGTTTCGTCGATCAGCCCGAACGGCACCTCGGCAGCGGCCGCGGCGGGGTCACCGGAGAGATAGTGGTCCTGGATCGCTCGGGCCTCCTTCTCGTAGCCCAGGGCGCATGCCTGCGCGTTGTAGAAGTTCTTCTCCCGGCTGCCCATGCCGCCGACGTACAGCGCCGCATAGTCGCGGATCCGGTCGGCGCAGGCGTCCAGGTCGTCGCCGACCGACACCGGCACACTGGCGACGACGTCGAAGCCGTCCAACCCCCGTTCGCCGCGGCCCTCGCGCAGCTGGGCGAGGTTCTCTTCCGCGTGGGACGGGGCGTGGAACAGGGCGAGCCAGCCGTCCGCGATCTCGCCCGCGAGACGGATGTTGCGCGGTCCGACCGCGGCCAGGTAGACGGGGATCTCGTCCCGCAGCGGATGGATGATCAGTTGCAGCGGCTTGCCGGGACGGCCGTCCGGGCCCGGCAGGGGAAGCGGGTAGTGCTCGCCGTCGTGGCGGAGCCGCTCCCGGCGTACGACGGCTCGTACCACGTCGATGTACTCACGGGTACGGGCCAGGGGCTTGGTGAACTCGACGCCGTGCCAGCCTGCGGAGACCTGCGGCCCCGAGACCCCGAGCCCCAGGTGGAACCGCCCGTCCGAGAGGGCGTCCAGGGTCGCTGCCGTCATGCCCGTCATCGCGGGGGTGCGGGCCGGGATCTGCATGACGGCCGAACCGAGACCGATGCGCGTCGTGCGGCCGGCCAGCCAGGACAGCACGGTCACGGCGTCCGAACCGTACGCCTCCGCCGCCCACACCACGGCGTAGCCGAGACGTTCGGCCTCCAGGGCCAGCGCAAGCGGCTCGGCACCTCCGCTGCGGCCCCAGTGGCCCATGCTCAGGCCCAGTCTCATCGGTTCTCTCCTGTGTGCGGGTGCTGGACGACGGCGGCCGTCGCGAGCAGACGGTCCGTGTCGGACGGGTCGACTCCCCAGTCGGCGAGGACGGCACGGGTGTGCTGCCCGGGAACGGGCGGCGGTCCCTGGATCCCGCCCGGGGTTCGATCGAAACGGGGGGCGGGCGCCGGCTGGCGTATGTCCTCCGCCTCCGTGAAGGTGGCGCGTGCCTCGTTGTGCGGGTGGCGGTGGGCCTCCCAGGGGCTGAGCACCGGGGCCACGCAGGCATCCGTCGGCTCGAAGACGGCTGTCCACTCGTCACGGGTGCGTTCCTTGAAGACGACGGCCAGCCGCTGCCGCAGTTCGGGCCAGCGTTCACGGTCGTACTGCGCGGGCAGCTCCGCGCCGTCCGCGAGTCCGAGACCGGCGAGGAGCTCGACGTAGAACTTCTCCTCCAGTGCGCCGACCGCCATGTGTCCGCCGTCGGCGGTCTCGTACGTCGTGTAGAAGGGCGCCCCGCCGTCGAGCAGGTTCTCGCCCCGGCCTCCCTCCCACTGGCCGGCCGCCCGCAGGCCGTGCAGCGCGGTGGTGAGCAGTGCCGCCCCATCGACCATCGCGGCGTCGACGACCTGGCCCCGGCCCGAGCGCTCCCGCTCGTGCAGGGCGGCGAGGATGCCGAGGGCAAGGAGCATGCCACCCCCGCCGAAGTCCGCGACCAGGTTGACCGGGGGAACCGGGGGCCGGTCGGGCGGACCGATCAGGCCAAGAGCTCCGGAGACGGCCAGGTATGTGATGTCGTGGCCGGCGCGGAGGGCGAGCGGACCGCTCTGCCCCCAGCCGGTCATCCGTCCGTAGATCAGGCGGGGATTGAGGGCCCGGCAGCGTTCCGGGCCGATGCCGAGGCGCTCGGCGACACCGGGCCGAAATCCCTCGACCATGACGTCGGCGCGGGCGGCGAGCCGCCTGACCAGTGCGGCGCCGTCGGGATGCTTGAGGTCGGCGGCGAGGGAGCGGCGGCCGCGGGCCAGTGGGTCGGTCGAGCTGTGCTGCCCCGGGTCGACGTCGGAGGCACGGTCGATGCGCAGCACCTCCGCTCCCAGGTCGGCCAGGAGCATGCAGGCGAAGGGGCCCGGCGCCATGCTGGCGATCTCCAGCACGCGCAGTCCGGCCAGCGGGCCGGCGGTCCGGGGCTCGGTGTGGTTCATGCGCCCGTGCCGCCGTTCTCGATGCTCATCTCGCCGTCCCGGTACATCCGGCGCACGGCCCGCTTGTCATACTTGCCGACGCTGGTCTTGGGGATGGCGTCCAGGAACGTCCACCGTTCCGGGATCCACCAGTGCGCGACCCGCCCCTCCAGGAACTCCCGCAGTTCGACCGGGCCGACGGTGGCTCCCTCGGCCAGCGCGACGCAGGCCAGCGGGCGCTCGTCCCACTTGAGGTCGGGCACGCCGACCACGGTGGCCTCGACGACCGCCGGATGTTCGGCGATGGCATTCTCCAACTCGACAGTGGAGATCCACTCGCCACCGCTCTTGATGCCGTCCTTGAGCCGGTCCCGTACCACGATCCAGCCGCCGGGCTCGATGGTGCCGAGGTCGCCGGTGCGCAGCCAGCCGTCGTCGAACTTGTCGGGCGTGACCTCGGTGTGCAGATAGGAACCGGCCACCCACGGTCCGCGCAGCTGGAGTTCCCCGACCGCCTTCCCGTCCCAGGGCTGCTCGGCGCCGTCCATGCCCATGAGCCGCACGTCGACGAAGGGCATGACCCGGCCGCTCTTGACCAGCCAGTCGACTTCCTCGTCCGGAGCGGTGTCGCGGGGCGCTGCGGACCAGCTGGCGAGCGGGCTGGTCTCGGTCATGCCCCAGCCCTGGGTCAGGGCGATCCCGTACCGCTCCTTGAGACCTTGGACCAAGGCTCGTGACGGGCTGGAGCCGCCGCAGCCGGCCAGCCGGACAGTGGAGAGGTCGAGGGGATTTTCTGCTCCGTGGTGCAGCAACCCGTTCCAGAGGGTGGGCACGGCGGCGACTGCGGTGGGGCGTTCCTCGTTGATGATCCGGGCGAGGTCGGGGACGTTCAGGTGGCGGCCGTTCATGATGATGTCGGCGCCTGCCAGCCAACCGGCGTACGGCCATCCCCAGGCGTTGGCATGGAACATCGGCACGATCGGCAGAATCCGGTCCCGGTCCGACATGGCCGAGCCGTTGCCGGTGGAGATGCCGAGGGTGTGCAGCACGATGGAGCGATGGCTGTAGGCCACGCCCTTGGGGGCGCCGGTGGTGCCGGTGGTGTAGCAAAGTGCGGCGGCGGAGCGTTCGTCGACCGCCGGCCAGTCGAAGCCGGGACGCTCGGCGGCGAGCGCGTCGTCCCAGCGGTGGACAGCGATGTGGCCTGGTAGTTCGGGAGCTTCTCCGTCGCCGATGACCACCACGTGGCGGACGGTGGACATGCAGTCCCGCACGGCTCCGAGCAGCCCGAGCAGGGTGGAGTCCACCAGCAGTACCCGGTCCTCGGCGTGCTCGATGACGTAGCCGAGTTGGTCGGGGTGCAGGCGCAGGTTCAGTGTGTGCAGGACGGCGCCCATGGACGGGACGGCGAGATAGGCGGCCAGGTGCTCGGGCGTGTTCCAGCACAGAGTGGCCACCCGGTCGCCGCGCTCGACGCCGAGCCGGGAGAGGGCCGCGGCGAGCCGCTCCGCCTGTTCCGCGGTCTCGGCGAACGTCCAGGCGCCGCCGCCGTCCTGGGCACAGCGCACGACACCGCTGCGCGCGTGCACCCGTTGTCCGTGCCGCAGCAGATCGCTGATCTGGAGGTCCCGGTCCATCATGGTGCTCTTCATCGGTTCTGCTCCTTCGTGGCGGCGGCTCTCAGCGCTCGGCGGGCGATCGACCAGCGATGGGTCTCGGAGGGGCCGTCATAGATAAGGCTCGGGAAACCGCGAGGTCGTGGGCGCGATAGGCCAGGCCCAGCCGGCGCATGCAGTGGGTGAGGCGGGCGGGCGCGAGGCGCACCTGTGCGTAGGCGAAACCCTTGCCGACCTCACCGAGGACGGCTTGGTCACCGACCGCACAGCCGTCGAGCTCGATCTCGCAGTGGCCTCCGGTGAAGCCCTGGTCGAGGCTGGGAACGTGCCGGACGATGCAGAACCCCGAGGTGTCCGTCGGCACCAGAAACATGGTCGCCTCCGGCGGCGCCGCGAGTGGCCCGAGCAGGCTGCACCCGGCCGCTCCAGGATCACGGATTGCCCTCGCAGGTCGAGGCCGAGGCCGCCGAGCTCCTTGGGGACCGTCGGGGCGAAGACCCCCGCATCGCGGGCAGCTCGCTGAAGCGCGCGGCGCAGGGGGTCGTCGGGTGAGCCCGGGCCCCGGAGCATCTCGACTTCGGCGGGGAGGACGGTCGTCCGGACGAACTCGGCGGTGCGGTCGCGGAGCTCGGTCAGTTCGGGGGCAAGGGTGAGATCGATCGCCATGCGGTCCTCGCGGCTCTTGAGGGCTCGCTCCAGAAGGGGCGAATACTTAACGTTCGTTAGGACGCTAGGAGCGGATGCAGTGAAGGTCAATACGCCGGGGCGGTAAATCTCAGGGTGTCAGCGCTGCTCAGCGCCAGGAACGCAAGATTTCCTCTGCCGAGAGCCAGACCACTTGACGCATTCTGGCTGCCCATTCTAGCGTCCCACCCTAACGATCGTTAGATCCAGCCTTGGGTCTGAGTCCAAGGAGGCAGGTGCCATGACAGACGCAGAAGCAACCGAGGCCGCGCCGGTGGCCACGCTGGAGCGGCGGGGCAGTACCGCTTTGATCACTCTCAACCGGCCCCGAGCATTGAACGCGGTGACCGCGGAGGTCTCCGCGGCCGTGGGCGCAGCCCTGGAGGAATTCGCTGCCGACTCCGGCCTGCGGGTCGCGGTGATAACCGGTGCCGGGCGCGCCTTCTGTGCAGGTATGGATCTCAGGGAGGCGGCTGCGGGTCGGGATCCGCGGCATCCCGAGTGGGGCTTCGCGGGCATCGTCCGGCATCCGGTCGACAAGCCGCTCATCGCCGCTGTCAACGGCCCGGCGCTGGGCGGTGGCGCTGAGATCGCCCTCGCCTGCGACCTGATCGTCGCGGACGAGAACGCCACGTTCGGCATGCCCGAAGTACGCCACGGCCTGTTTCCGGCAGCCGGCGGGGTACTACGACTCCACCAGCGGATCCCCCGCAACATCGCCCTGGAAATGGCGCTAACCGGCATCCCCGTGGACGCGACCCGAGCCGCCGCCTGGGGTCTGGTCAACCGTGTCGCACCGGCCGGGAAGGCCGTCGACGTCGCCCTGGAGCTGGCCGAGCAGGTGGCGGCGGGGGCGCCGTCGGCCGTAAGCGCGGTCAAGCACCTCATGACCTGGGGCGAGCAGGAGACCGATGCACGGGCCTGGCAGGAGAACGAACGCGTCTGGCAGGAGATCCACGCCGGCGACGACGCGAGGGACGGACTTCGCGCGTTCGCCGAGAAGCGCATCCCGCGCTGGAGCGGCAACTGACACCGAGCGGTCAACCGCCCCTCGCGGGCCACGAGGGATCAGCCCTCTTTCGCCCCCCGGGATCCGCCTCCGCACGACATCGCGAGATCAGTCGCCCCTGCAGTAAAGGACCCCTGATGCCCAGCACGAACGAAGCCGTCATCATCGACGTGGTGCGTACCGCGTCCGGCCGGGGCAAGCCCGGCGGCGCCCTCTCGGGCCACCATCCCGCCGACCTCCTGGCCGCTGTGCTCACCGCACTCGTCGAACGGAACGGCCTCGACCCCGCCCTGGTCGACGACGTGATCGGCGGCTGCGTGTCACAGGTCGGCGAGCAGTCCCTCAACATCACCCGCACCGCGCTGCTGGCCGCCGGGTTCCCCGAGTCGGTGCCCGCGACCACCGTCGACCGGCAGTGCGGCTCCAGTCAGCAGGCCGGGCACTTCGCCGCCCAAGGCGTGATGGCGGGGGCGTACGACATCGTCATCGCTTGCGGCGTGGAGTCCATGAGCCGGGTGCCGATGTTCACCAGCGCGGGCGGCGCCGACACCTCCGGTGAGTTGTTGCGCCGCCGCTACCCGGAGGGCCTGGTACAGCAGGGCGTCTCCGCCGAGCTCCTGGCCGCGCGCTGGAAGCTGGATCGCGAGGAACTCGACGCCTTCTCGGCCCGCTCCCATCAGCGCGCCTGGAGCGTCACGGAGGCAGGCGGATTCGGCAGGGAGATCGTCCCCGTCGACGGCCACACCGTGGACGAGACCATCCGGCCGACCACGACCGCGGGGGGTCTGGCCGGCCTCAAGCCCGCCTTCACCGGGGCCCCGGAAGCCGAGCGTTTTCCCGAGATCGACTGGCGCGTCACGCCCGGCAACTCCTCTCCGCTCACCGACGGCGCGTCCGCCGCACTCATCATGAACGCCACGGTCGCGGGCCGACTGGGGCTGCGCCCCCGGGCGCGCTACCACTCCTTCGCGGTCACCGGTTCCGACCCGTTGCTGATGCTCGACGGGGTCGTGCCTGCCACGCGCAAGGTCCTCGACCGCTCTGGGCTGTCGCTGGACGCCATCGACACCTACGAGGTCAACGAGGCGTTCGCCCCTGTGCCGCTGCTCTGGCAGCGGGCATTCGACACCGACCCCGACCGGCTCAACCCGCGCGGCGGCGCCATCGCGCTGGGCCACCCCCTCGGTGCATCCGGTCTCCGTCTGCTCGCCACCCTCCTGAGCCACCTGGAGGCGACTGACGGCCGCTACGGCCTACAGACCATGTGTGAGGGCGGAGGCATGGCCAACGCCACTGTCATCGAACGCATTTGACGCACCGTCACCCATCAAGCACCGGCTCGACAGCTCAGGAGAATTTCCATGGACATCGCAGGCAGCGTCGCACTCGTCACCGGTGGCGCTTCGGGACTCGGCCAGGCGACCGCCAGGCGCCTGCTCGACGCGGGAATGTCGGTGGTCCTGGCCGACCTCGCCTCCTCGGACGGCAAGGCGGTCGCCCAGGAACTCGGCGAGCGCGCGGCCTTCGCCCCGACGGACGTCACGAGTGAATCCGACGTGGCGGCCGCGCTCGACGCCGCGGCGGATCTCGGCGAGCTGCGGGTCGCCGTCAACTGCGCGGGCATCGGCACCGCCGCCCGCACCCTGAGCAAGGCCGGCCCGTTCCCCCTGACCGACTTCAGCCGCACGGTGCAGATCAACCTGATCGGCACCTTCAACGTGATCCGGCTCGCCGCCGAACGCATGGCCGCGCTGGAACCGGTGGCGGGCGGCGAGGAACGCGGGGTGATCGTGAACACCGCGTCCGTCGCCGCCTACGAGGGGCAGATCGGGCAGGCCGCGTACTCCGCCTCCAAGGGCGGCGTGGTGGGTCTCACCCTGCCCGTCGCCCGCGACCTGGCCGGCCACCGTATCCGTGTCGTGACCATCGCCCCCGGGCTGTTCGAGACGCCGATGCTCGCCGCCCTGCCCGAGGAGGCCAAGGCGTCGCTCGGGGCCCAGGTACCGCATCCGAGTCGCCTCGGCCGCCCCGCCGAGTACGCCGCACTGGTCCAGCACATCGCCGAGAACCCCATGCTCAACGGCGAGGTCATCCGGCTCGACGGAGCGATTCGCATGCAGCCTCGCTGACAGTCGAGATCCCATGGCGTATATTCACATATGAATAGCAACTTTAGAGTGCGGCCACGCACGAGCTCACCGCAGGGACTTGGCATGGACAGTTACGTAGAACAGACCTCCTTCCACATCGACGGCACCTCGCGGCCGCCACTCGGTTCGGAGACGTACACCGTCATCTCCGCCTCCACGGAAGAGGAGATCGGTCGCGTCCCCGTCGCCGGCACGAAGGACGTCGAAGCGGCGGTGGCCGCTGCCCGCCGGGCCCTTGACACCCCGGGCGCTCCGTGGGCCGTCGCGAGTCCGGCCGAACGAGCCGACACCATGGACCGGTTCGCCGCGGCCGTCGAGGCCCGCGCCGACGAGCTGGGCCGCCTCGTCACCCGCCAGAACGGCATGCCGATCGCCATGTCGCCCCAGGTCAACGGGCACAGCACGGCCGCGATCCTGCGCTACTACGCGAGCCTGGCGCGCACGGTCGAGTGGGAGGAGCGGCGGCCCTCCTTCACCGGCACCACCACCCTCGTACGCCGGGAGCCGGTGGGAGTGGTCGGGGCGATCGTGCCGTGGAACTACCCGCAGACGCTCGCCATGATGAAGATCGCCCCCGCCCTCGCCGCGGGTTGCACGATCGTCCTCAAGCCCGCGTTGGAGACCTCCCTGGACGCGTATGTCCTGGCTGATGCCGCCGCCGAGGCCGGCCTGCCCGCGGGCGTGCTGAACGTCGTGCCCGGAGGCCTCGAAGCGGGTGAGGCGCTCGTCGCGCATCCCGGCGTCGACAAGATCGCGTTCACGGGATCCACCCCGGCAGGCCGGGCGATCGGCGAGGTCTGCGGACGCCTGCTGCGCCCCGTCACCCTGGAACTCGGGGGCAAGTCCGCGGCAATCGTTCTGGACGACGCCGACCTCGAGGCCACCATCAAGGGGCTCCCGGGCGTCTCGTTCGCCAACAACGGCCAGACCTGTTACGGCAGTACCCGCCTCCTGGCCCCGGCAAGCCGCTACACCGAAGTCCTCGACGCGGTCTCCGCCCTCGCCTCCGGTCTGACGGTCGGCGACCCCCTGGACCCGGCGACAGCCGTCGGTCCGCTGGTCTCCGCCGGCCAGCGCGAGCGTGTCGAGGGGTACATCGCCGCCGGGCTCACCGAGGGGGCGCGCCTCACGGCAGGTGGCAAGCGTCCCGCGCACCTCGATCGCGGATGGTATGTCGAACCGACCGTCTTCGCGGACGTGCGCCCGGACATGACCATCGCACGCGAGGAGATCTTCGGCCCTGTTCTCGCCGTCACGCCGTATTCCTCCGACGACGAAGCGGTGGCCATCGCCAACGACTCCGAGTTCGGCCTCGGCGGCACCGTCTGGACCACCGACCAGGAACGCGGCACGGCGATCGCCCGCCGTGTGCGCACGGGCACCATCGGGATCAACGGCTACCGCCTCGACTTCAACTCCCCCTTCGGCGGCCGCGGCGCCAGCGGGCTCGGACGCGAACTCGGACCCGAGGGCCTGAGCGCGTACCTGGAGTGGCAGTCGGTCTACCTGCCGTCCTGATAGGTACCGACGTCGGGGGCGTCGCCGGCGGTGCGTGGTCGGCAGGGGCGCGGTGGAACCGACGCTTGCCGCTGTTCACGACAAGCAAGGGGGTCTCCAGTCACCGTCGTGGCCCACAGTTTGGGCAGAACCGCGCTGACGCGAGCGGCCGAACCCCCGGCGCTGCGGCCGGTCGGGCCTCCTCTTCGAACCGATTCCAGCCGCGCTCGGAGTGCTGCGTATCGGCCTCGCCTCGAACGACGTCGGCTCGCGTCAGCAGCTTCAGAAGGCGTTCATCGACACGCTCGTCACCTGCACGCAGGCGCGGCGGAAGAGATCATCGAGCGCGGCGAGAAGCGCGGCGCAGTCGACCCCACAACCGACGCCCGCCTCGTGAACGGACGCGCCGAACTGAGCCCACCCTCCGGCCGGGCAACGACATCGAGCGGGCGGTGCAGAAGCGGGCCTCGAGGCCGTGAGCCTCGCAGACGGAGGCCTCCTGTCGGAGGCAGGAAACGATGAACTTGGTGTGTGTCCAGGTCGTTTTCAGGGCGCGTTCAGCCAGCCGCTCAGTGGCATCCAGCAGGTACGGGGCCCCTGTTTCTCCGAGCCAGGGCCCCGTACCTGTCGATGGAGGTGTGCTGGGAGAGGGCCGTTGCGGATGGTCTTTCGCTGACGCCTCGCACGCCTTCTGAATCTTTGGCATGACCCTGTGCGGAATCCAGCTGGCTGGCATGTCGCCGTCTGACGACTGGCGGTTGCCGGCTGCCGGCTGCCGGCTGCCGGCTGTCGGCTGTCGGCTGTCGGCTGTCGGAGCGGAGGGCGAGGCGCTGATGCAGCGGGTCTTCCCTGCGTTCAACGAGGAGGAGGCCTTCGTCACCGGGCGGCTCGGGGGCGAGGAGTGCCGCAGCCTCGCGGAAGGCTTGCGTCAAGTGGTGCTCCAGGTCGAGGCACTTGGCGAGGAACGCCGTCTCACCCTCCTCGACGGCCAGCCTCCGGCGCAGCGTCGCAGCGGCCGCCGTCCACAGATCCGAATCCTCAGCAGCTCGGGCCGCCAGTCGGAGCCCGACATCCCCGACCGGGCGGAGGCCGGACGATTCCTCGCCTTCCCGGCTCCGCCCGACGCCCCGCATTCCGTCGTCGTGCGCCACGGCCACGCTGCCGGTCGGCAGTGCCACCGAGGAGAGGCCGTCCCATGACGCGGTGCCACATCAGGAAACCGGCTGTGACCTGTCATGACCGGGCCTGCCATCCGTCGTGCCGGAGTCCTGCTGCTCAGTCGATGCACCACTGAACGCTGAGGACCACGCCTGATCATGATGGGCCTCAAGGAGCCTGCGCAGCGCCTTGACGCCTTCCTCGGTGCGCTGCTGATCCCCCGAGGTGACCTGATGGAACACCAGCCCTTCCAGGGCCGCGAAGACGATCTCCACCATTGTCCGGGAGACACCGAAGCAGGCCAGCGCCTCGCGTACGGCGTCGCGGTAGGTGTCATAGAGCATGTCGACATGCCGCTGCAGTTCGGGCCTGCGGCTTGCCTCCAGTTTCAGTTCGTACTGGAACGCCTGCAGGTCCGGATCGGCAGCGACGAAGCCGGGCAGCGTTGCAACGAAGTCCTCCAACCTGCCACTGCCCGGCACCAGTGACGACGTCTCGATGCTGCGCCTGACACTCCACCGCAGCGCCTCTTCGAGCAGGGCGTCGCGCGAACCGAAGTGGTGGACGACCAGCCCGTGGGTCACCCCGGCCTCGGCGGCCACGGACCGATAGGTCAGTTTGCGGAGCCCGCCTCGGGCCACGACCTTGACGGCCGCCGCCAGCAGCGCCTCTCGCCCTTCTCCGTATCCGGGCCGGGCATCCTGACCGACCTCCCCATCGGTCCTGGTCACGATGGTCATCGGCCCCCTCCACTTCCCCGTGTCTCCCCTGCCAGCAAACCTATCCTATTGACAAGTTATCCGACTGGATAGATTCTCGGGCTGTATCTCCCCTGCCTCCCCCTGACTTGGAGTCCCCGTGGTCATGCCCGAAGGCTTGCGCAGCACCCCGTTCTCGCCACGGTACGCCGACCGTATCGAGGAGTGGATCGACGTCTACGGCCACGCCGTACCCCTGGCCATCGGTGACGTGACCGAGGAGTACCGGGCCATCCGCACCACGGCCGGCGCCTCCGAGTACTCGATGCTCTACAAGTGGCATGTCGAGGGAGAGGACGCGGTCGCGACCGTCGACGCGGTCTTCTCACGCCGTGTCCGCGGTCTCGACGCCGGACGTATCGCCTATGGCGTGGTCGTCGACACCGACGGCATGATGGTCGACGACGTGACCGTGTCCGTCCTCGCGGTCGACCATCTGGTCGTCACCGGCGGAAACCCCGTCACGCAGGAGTCTCTTGCCGCCCACGCCCCTGCGGGGACATCGGTCACCGAGCGCCGCGACGAATTCGCCGTACTGACCTTGCAGGGACCACGCAGCCGCGACGTACTTCAGCGGCTCACCCACGCCGACGTCTCCAACACAGCCTTTCCCTACTACACGTTGCTCCAGAACATCCCTGTCACGGGTATTCCGGCACAGGTCAGCCGGCTCGGGTTCACCGCAGAACTCGGTTACGAGATCCAGGTGCCGCGCGAACGGGCGGTCGAGCTGTGGGACGCGGTCCTGGAAGCGGGTGCGGATCTCGGCGTCAAGGCCTTCGGCGCGGCCGCGCTGATGATGTGCCGCACCGAGGCCGCCATGATCATGGGTGAGCTGGAGTACGACCACACGGTCACTCCGTTCGAGTGCCGGATGGGCTGGGCGGTCGACTTCGACAAGGGCCCCTTCCAGGGCCGTGACGCGCTGCTGGCCAAGAAGGACAGCGCGACGGGACGGATCGTCAGCGTGGTCGTGGACGCGGAGCCCGAGGTCGCGGAGTGCGCCCGGCTGGAGCTGGACGGGCGGGACGTCGGCTATGTGACGATGGCGGTTCCTTCGCCCGCGCTGGGTGGCGCCACTCTGGGGCTGGCTCGCGTGCACCGCGACGCCGTGAAGTCCGGAACCGCGCTCACCGCCGTCGTCTCCGACGGTTTCAAGGCGGAGGCCGTGGTCCGGCCCACCCCCGTGTACGACCCCGAGCGCGCCCGCGTGCGATCCTGACCCGGCTGGAGATCCCGTCATGCAGCGCTACATTCTGACTCTCCGTTGCCCGGACCAGCCGGGCATCGTCCACGCGCTCTCTGGGGGCATCGCCGAGGCCAAGGGCAACATCCTGGAGAGTGCGCAGTTCTCCGATCCCGGCACCGGCGACTTCACGATCCGCGTCTGTCTGGAGACTCCCCGCACAGACAGCGAAGTCCTGCGGGACGAGCTGGCTCTGCGCCTGGCTCGATTCGACCCCGTGCTGTCCCTGCGGCCGGTGGAACAGCGTCGCCGGGTCCTGCTCATGGTGTCGAAGTTCGACCACTGCCTGGTCGATCTGCTCTACCGATGGGACCTCGGCGAACTGCCCCTCGACATCCCCCTGATCGTCTCCAACCACCCCGACTGTGCGCCGATCGCGGAGCGCTACGGCATCCCGTTCGTCCACCTCCCCGTCACCCGCGCCACCAAGCCCGATGCGGAGGCCGAGCTGCTGCGCCTGGTCGCCGAGCATCAGGTCGATTTCGTCGTGCTCGCCCGCTACATGCAGGTTCTCTCCGACGACCTGTGCCGCAAGCTGTCGGGACGGGTCATCAACATCCACCACTCGTTCCTGCCGGGCTTCAAGGGCGCCAAGCCCTACCACCAGGCCCACGACCGGGGTGTCAAGCTCATCGGGGCCACCGCCCATTTCGTCACCGCCGACCTGGACGAGGGGCCGATCATCGAGCAGGACGTCGTGCGCGTCGGGCACCGCCACACCGCGTCGGAGCTGGTCGCCATCGGCCGGGACGTGGAACGGATCGTCCTGGCCCGGGCCGTACGGCTGCACGCGGAGGATCGGGTTGTCCTGACCGGCTCCCGCACCGTCGTCTTCTCCTGACGCTCGCAACCCATCTGATGGGCTCAGCCGAGAGGTCCGTACCACCATGACCACTGCGACGCTGCTCGACGGCAAGGCCGCCGCAACCGAGATCAAGAGCGAACTCAGCGCCCGCGTCCGGGCGTTGCAGGCCAGAGGTATCGTCCCCGGCCTCGGCACCATCCTGGTCGGCGCCGACCCGGCCAGCCACTCCTACGTCAGAGGCAAGCACCGCGACTGTGCCCAGGTCGGCATCGCCTCGATCCGTGTGGAGTTGCCGACCACAGCAACCCAGGCCGACGTCGAGGCTGCCGTACGTCGGCTCAATGCCGATCCGGCGTGCACCGGATTCATCGTCCAATTGCCGCTGCCCGCCCACATCGACACCCACGCCATACTGGAGCTCGTCGACCCGGCCAAGGACGCCGACGGGCTCCACCCGACGAACCTGGGCCGTCTGGTGCTGGGCATTCCGGCCCCGCTGCCCTGCACGCCCCGCGGCATCATCGACTTGCTGCGCCGCAACCAAGTGGCCATCACCGGGCGACAGTTCTGTGTCATCGGCTGCGGAATCACGGTAGGCCGCCCGCTGGGCCTGATGCTGACGCGCCGCACCGAGCACGCGACGGTGACACTCTGCCACGAGGCGACCCAGGACATCGCGGCCCACACCCGGGTAGCGGACGTGGTGGTGGCCGCCGCCGGGGTGTCCCACCTCGTCAAGCCCGACTGGGTCAAACCGGGTGCCACGGTCCTGTCCGTGGGCATCACCCGGACCGTGGAAGGCATCCTCGGCGATGTCCACCCGGACGTGGGCCAGGTCGCCGGCACCATCGCCCCGCCGGTGGGCGGTGTGGGCCCGATGACGCGGGCCATGCTGCTGACCAACATCGTCGAGGCCGCCGAGCGCGACTGACGGCTCCTCCTGGCTCCGGGCTGGGCGGGACCGTACCCCGCCCAGCCCGGGTGCACCCCTTGGGAAGAGCCGCCAATGCCGCTGCGGGGGAACCCGGCCGCCCGTTGAAGTCACCCGACGCCATGGGCGGTCGCCTGCTCGTCGCACACGACGGCGGGACGGCCGTGGCCTGCGCCGGAGACGTTGGTACAGCCGGCGACGGTTCCTGGGCGGCAGGCACGCCGGCAGACTCGGCACAGACGTCGCCCTCGAACGTTCTGCCGAGCCATCCGCACGTTCACGGACGACTCCAGTAGGCGTAGCGCTCGACGGGATCGCCGTCGTGCCCCCACGGCCAGACCGTGACCAGCCCGCCGGTCGCGGCGAAAGCGGCAGCCGCGTCGCCGCGCCGACCCGCTCGCGCCAGCCCGTAGGCGAGCAGACCCAGGTCCGCGACGGCCGCCGCGTGGCGCAGCCGCCCAGGTGGGAGCCAGTGCCCCAGCGCTTGGTCGAGCAGCGCGGCCACGTGTGGCTGGGACCAGAACCTGTTCACTCCCAGTGCCTGGATGCCGCCACGGTCCAGGTCGCGGTGGTACTGCCGTACGGCTGCCGTCAGCGACAGGCAGGCTGTGGGTGTGTCGGGCGGCATGACGGCGATGACGTCGTCCAAGAACTCACGCAGCGCCGCCTGGCTGCCCTGTTCCTCGGGGGAGAGACAGCCCAGGATCTGCAGATATGCCTCCCTGTGCCAGGAGTCGCGGACACTGATCTCCTGCCACACAGAGGCGAGTTCCGTTCTCGACCCCCTCAGCAGTCGCGGCGCGGCCAGCGCGCCGACCCAGGGAGTGGGGTCGGCCGGGCGGGCTGCGGCAGCCAGACGGAAGGTCGACAAACCGGCCCATGGATCGGTGGCCAGTTCCGACCAGCCGCATATCACCAGTGCGTCCGGGTCGCGCGGCTGTCGCGACCGCCAGCCGCGGGCCAGGGCGGGAGCGGCCTGCGCGAGTACAGCGACGCGGTGGCAGCGGCGGTCCCAGTCGTTCCCGGTGTCCCGCAGCAGCCGTTCCAGTTGAGCGATGGCGAGGTCCTGAGGTCCCGGTCCCCGGGTGGAGGCAATGCTTTTCACGACTCGGCCGAGCGCGGCGTCGTCGAGCTCTGGGGCCAGCGGGGCCCCTGACGTCTGTTGTTGCCGAAGAGGGCCATGTCCAGTCAGCGTCTGTCGCGGGCGGCTCGTGCGAGGGCGTCGAAGATTCCTTGCTGGGCGGGGTCGTCCGGGGCGGTGTCCTCAGGGTGCCACTGGACAGCGGTGAACCAGCCCCGGGTCACGGTGAGTTCGAGTCCTTCCACGGTGCCGTCGACGGCGCGCGCGGTGACCGCGAGACCTGCTGCGAGGGTGCTCACGCGCTGGTGGTGACAGCAGGAGGACTCCACCTTCTGCGCGCCGGTGGCCTGTTCCAGCAGGGTCCGGCGCTCGATCTCCACCGGGTGCACGAGGTGCCGGTGCTCATGATCCCGGCCACCCATGTCCTGTTCCAGGTAGCCGCCAAGGGTCACGTTGACGACCTGGAGACCGCGGCAGATGACCGGCAGAGGCAGCCCCAAGTCCAGTGCCGTGCGGGCGAGTTCGAGGTCGAAGGCGTCCCGGAGATCGTCGACGCCGTAGACACTGGCGTCGGTGTCGGCGGCACTGTAGCGGTGTGGGGCGAGGTCGGCCTCCGCCGGGGAGCAGGACGCCGTCGAAACGGGCGAGACGGGTTGGGACGTCGGCGGCAGCGGGGTCGACCGGGTGGATGCTCGCCGGTTCGCCACCGGGCCGCCATACGGCCTCGATCAGCGGGCGGGTCACAGCTGGATCCACGTGGTCTTGAGTTCGGTGTACTTCTCCAGGGCGTGGGCGGACTTGTCGCGGCCGTTGCCGGACTGCTTCACGCCGCCGAAGGGGACGGTCAGGTCGCCCTCCTCGTAGCAGTTGACCCAGACCGTGCCGGCCTTCAGGGCCCGGGAGACCTTGTGGGCGGTGGACAGGTCGGAGGTCCACAGGCCGGCGGCGAGTCCGTACTCGGTGGCGTTGGCCAGGCGTACCGCCTCGTCCAGGTCGTCGAAGGCGAGGACAGAGAGAACCGGCCCGAAGATTTCCTCGCGAGCCAGTCGCATCCCCGGGTCCACGCGGTCGAAGACAGTCGGCGGTGTGCGGGGACTCGTCCGTCAGCTTGTCGGCCAGTTGGCCGTACCAGCGGAAGGTGGTGATCGCGGCGCGCAGTTCGATGTCATGCGCGTCCGTGACGGGCTTGCCCATCTCCAGGCTGACGGTCAGGGCGAGCGTCTCCCGCTGCTCTTCGAGCAGGTCTGCGATGCGCAGCAGGATCCGGCCTCGGTCTGCGGGCGCGAGGCGTGGCCAAGGTCCGGCGTCGAAGGCCCGGCGCGCGGCGGCCACGGCCAGGTCGACCTCGGCGGGGCGGCCGGGGCCGCCCGATGTGCGGCACCCCGGAAGGGATGCCGCACATGACCAGCTGTGGGACGACGAGGTCAGTCCGCGACGCTTCGCCGATCCCGGGTCAGCCGTGCCGCGACGAACCCCAGGAGCAGAACTGCGGGGACCGTGAGCTGGAGCCAGACGGCGGTGGTCCGGTCTCCGCCGATGAGCGTGGTGAAGTTCTCGACGATGAGCCAGATCGCCCCGATGATGCCGAGCGCGCCCAGAACAGGTGCGATGAGCGTGTTCCAGGGCCGGGTGTCGGCACGCGAGCGGCGGAAGTAGACCACCACGGAGACCGAGGTCAGGAAGTACAGGAGCATGATCCCCAGCACGGCGACACCGCTGAACCAGGAGAACAGTGTCAGCACCGGGTCCTTGCCCAGCAGCGCGAACGGTATGACCAGCGCCACGGAGATGACTGTCTGCACGGCGCCTGCCAGCCAGGGCGAGTGGCGCCGGTTGAGCGCGGTCAGCCCATGCGGCAGCAGGCGCTCACGCCCCATGGAGAACAGGTAGCGGTTGGCGGAGTTGTGGAAGGCGAGGATGCCGGCGAACAGCGAGGTGGTCAGCAGGACGGGCAGCACGTCGCCGGCCCAGGCACCGAACTGGGCGCTGACGGGCGCGAAGACGAAGGTGGTGGCGTCGCCCGACTCCAGCGCCTTGCCCGCCTCCGCCGTCGCGTTGGATGCACCGTGCGCGGAGACCAGCATCCATGAGGTGAAGGCGTAGAAGCAGGTGATCACCGCGACGGACAGGTACGTGGCTCTCGGGACGGTCTTCGCGGGCTCCCGCGCCTCCTCACCGTAGATGGCAGTCCCCTCGAAGCCGAACATCGACGCCACGGCGAACATCATCGCCACGCCCGGGGCACCCTGGAGCGCGGCGTGCGGCGAGAAGGTGTCACCGAAGCCGAGGCCCTCGGGACCACCGCCCTTGAAGAAGGTCACCAGCGCGAAAACGGTCAGGATGCTGAACTCCGCCAGGACGAAGACCGCGAGAACCTTCGCTCCCATCTCGATCCCGGCGGCGCCCAGAGCCTGAACGATCACCATCGTGACCAGCGTCCAGACCCACCAGGCCACGTGCACGTCGGCGTAGTGCTCGACCAGGCCGCTCACCGTCGCGCCGTACAGCCCGTACATGGCGGCCTGGACGGCGCAGTAGGCGAAGAGCGCGACGCCTGCGCTGCCGGAGCCGGTCGGTCGGCCGAGGCCCTTGCCGATGTAGGTGTAGAAGGCGCCCGCGTCGACGACGTGGCGGCTCATGGCCACGAAGCCGATGGAGAACAGCAGGATCACGACACCGACCGCGACATAGGCGGCGGGAGCGCCGGCCCCGTTGCCGATGACGATGGCGATGGGGAGAGCCCCCGCGATGCCGGTCAGCGGTGCCTGAGCGGAAAGGACGAAGAAGAGGATGCCCAGGACACCCAGGGAGTTGGGCTTGAGCCTGCCGGTCATGGATGAATCCTGCGCGGTAGGTGGTACTACCGCCGTCTGACTGTCCACTCGGATCACCTGCCGGGACGGGGAAGGGAGGGGGGAGGAAGGGGGGAGGAAGAGGGGAGGTTCGTTTTAGGCCAAACGAGTCGACCGATTTCGACATGTGGTGCCGCTCGGCCCAGCGGGGCCGTCCAGAAGTGCCAGAGCATGGGGTTCCGGGTGATACGCGGCGCAGCGCGCTCAGCAGGCCGCGCTTGGCGCGTGTCCAGCGGCCGCTGCGCCACAGCGACTCGACGGCGCTGGGGGTTCCCGCCGCGTACTCATCGGCCGGCCAGAAGGGTCAGCACGCCGCCGCCATCTTTCTCGGCGATCCGGCGACCAACCGTGAGACCGGACCGTCTACTGGTCGACGGTGATGGCCTGCAGTGGACAGACGTCCGCGGCCTCTTGCAGCTCATCGGCGCGCGCGTCGTCCACCTTTGCCACATACACGTCGACACGATGGGCACGCAGCGCCAGTCGCCCGTGTTCGTCGAGGGCGAAGAGGTCTGGAGCGGCATAGACGCACTGTCCGTGATCCTGGCACTTCCTGAGGTCGACTTCGACCCTCATGGTGACTCCTTGATGCTGTGCTGGAAACTTGCGCGGCCGGTTGCGTCTGTGTGTTCAGCGCAGCCGGATCGGCAAGCAGGCAATGCTGCGCAGGAACTCGGTATGGGTGAAGGTCGGCTCACCTGCGAGCTCGATCGCGCTGAAGCGGTTCACCAGCGAGGTGAAGACCACATCCGCCTCCGCCCGGGCGAGCACCTGGCCCGCACAGCCGTGCTGGCCCGAGCCGAAGGCCAGGTGCTGGCCGGCGGCGTTCGGACGGGTGTGGTCGAAGCGGTCCGGGTCGGGGAATGCCTCGGCGTCGAGGTTGGCGGACCCGATCAGCAGAACCAGGACCTCGCCGGCAGGAACGGTCGTGTCGCCGATGACCGTCTCCTCGGTGGTGAGCCGGGAGACCATCTGCTCAGGCGTCTCCACGCGAAGCACCTCGTCGATAAAACCGGACCGGGCTTCGGGCTGGTCACGGTAGATCGCGATGAACTCAGGGTGCTCCGCCATCTGGCGGATACCCTGCACGATGAGGTGCTTTATATCCAGATGACCGACAGCAAAGAAGAGCAGGATGGAGGAGACGACCTCCTTCTCGGTCATCTTCCCTTCATCCTGCGCCGCGAGGAAGGCATCGATCAGGCCGTCACCGGGGTGAGCGCGCTTGTGGGCCAAGAGGCCGCGGATGTGGTCCTCGTACCACTCGAAGGCTTCGCCCGTGACCTGCCAGTCGTCCTCGTCGGACCCGGGTCCCAGGCTCAGCCCGATGTCGTAGGTGGCCTTCTGGATCTCCAGCATCTTGACGGGTGCGACGCCGAAAATGTGGCAGATCGTGTCAAAGGTGGAGCGCAGCGCGAGGTCGTCCACCGCATCCAGGGTGCCGTCACCCGCGGCCACCTCGTCGAGCACCGCGTCCACGGACGCCTGCATGACCTTGGCCCACTCCTCGACCGCCTTCGGCGTGAACCAGCGGTTGGTGATGCGGCGCAGCCTGGTGTGGTCCGGGGTGTCTTGGCCGAGCACCGTGTCGTGCAGCGGACCGGCCACTCCGAAGTCGAGCTTGCGGACGCTGAGAGTGGGGTTGCGGATCAGCCTGGCGACGTCCTCGTAGCGGGACACCACGTACACGCCGACGGGATGCCGGTAGACAGGCGCCTCCGCACGGAGGCGGGCGTAGTACGGGGCGGGGTTCGCACGATAGTCGGGGTCGCGGAACGGGAGCAGGTCGACTACGGGAGCCTCGGTGGTCATGGGGATCTCCTCGGGATGCATGGCGGCCTCGAACGGGCCCCTGCCATACGGCGAGAATTATCCACCTGGACAGGTTCGTCAATGCTTCGAGGGCCCGTAATCAACTCTTTACTCGTACGGGATCAAATGAAGCCTGGGACGCGGCACGCGAAGAAGCCCCGGGCGCCGAACGTCCGGGGCTTGAGAATGTGCAGGTCAGATCGTCACTCCTGGCTCTCCAGAGCCGTCGCCGTCGGCGTCGAGGAGCCTCAGCAGGGAACGCAGCTCCTCCAGGGCCGCGTCCGTGACCTCCGGCTCGCCCAGGACGAGTTGGTGCAGCACGAGACCGTCGAGTGCGGCGAAGACCAGCCGGGTCAGCGCCCGGTCCGCGCCGGCCGGCAGCATCCGGCCGAGCTCCCGCTGGGTGGCGTCGAAGTACTCGTCGTACAGCTCGCGGATCTGCGGCAGCAGCTCCGGGCGGCGGCGTGACTCGAGCAGGAGCTCGTACTGGAACGCCTGGGTGTCCGGATCCTCCGTGACCATCTCCGACAGTCCGGTCGAGAAGTCCGCGACCTTGCCGGTGCCGGGTTCGAGCGCGCTGGTGCTCAGCGAGGTGCGGATCGTGTGGGCGAGGGCCTCCTCGATCAGCGCGTCGCGCGAGCCGAAGTGATGCACGACGAGCCCGTGGGTGACCCCGGCCTCCGCCGCGACCGCCCGGTAGGTGAGCTTGCGCAGCCCGCCCCGCGCCACGACGCGCACCGCGGCGTTGAGCAGGGCCTCGCGCCCTTCGCCGTACTGCAGGCGCTCGCGCGACTGTCGGCCCTTGGGGGCGTCCGCGAAATCGGTCATGCCTGCGACCCTACCCGGGCGGTTGAGAGCGCGACGGGGGCGGACCGCTGTCACGTTCACGCTCAGACACTCCCCCGTACGCAAGGCACCGTGTGCGGCCCGCGGGCGTCGGCACAGGACGCGCCGGAGCCACAGCAGCAGACCCCGCGCGGCACGATTCTGGGCGGCTTCATCGCCTGGGCGCACGGATGCCGCGGAACTCCCAGTCGCCGCCGAGCGCGGTGGACAGGACCTCCTCGGACTCGGTGGGCTGGGCACCTACGTCGGTGCGGACGGGGGTCGGGCCGGTGACGATGTGGTTGGTGAGCCGGCCCAGGCCCGCAACCTCCACCTCCACGACGTCGCCGGGCGGCACGGGGCGCGAGTTGGCCGGGGTGCCCGACAGGAGCACGTCACCGGGGTACAGGGTGATCGTCCGGGCGATGTCGGCGACGAGGTAGTGCATG
>NZ_JBSFWB010000072.1:0-21400 GCF_053592635.1 Streptomyces sp. NPDC002623
TACCGAGCGGAGCTCACTCTCCGCTCGGTACGGGCTCACGGAGGACCCACGTCTGCGCCGTCCCGGGAGACGGCTTCCTGGCATTCGTCGAAGCGCATCGACACCGAGCGCCGCCCCGCTGGACCGTCAATACAGCAAAATAAAGAGCCATTCCCTTGATTCATCCTATTGTTTCGTCGGAATCATGTCGCTAGCTTCGCTGTCAGGTGAAGCGCTTCGACGACGAAAGGACGCAGGGGATGCCCCACCAGCACCGGGCGGACGACGCCCTCGCCAACCCCGTGATCCCCGGTTTCCACCCCGACCCCAGCATCTGCCGCGTCGGCGACGACTACTACCTCGCGTGCTCCAGCTTCGAGTACTTCCCCGGCGTCCCCCTCTTCCACAGCCGCGACCTGGTGCACTGGACGCAGATCGGCAACGTCCTGGACCGGCC
This sequence comes from Streptomyces sp. NPDC002623, assembly GCF_053592635.1. Taxonomy (NCBI): domain Bacteria; kingdom Bacillati; phylum Actinomycetota; class Actinomycetes; order Kitasatosporales; family Streptomycetaceae; genus Streptomyces; species Streptomyces sp. NPDC002623. The sequence goes on from NZ_JBSFWB010000072.1 coordinate 437, forward strand.
GGGCCAACTGCGCCTGCCCGTCGGCGTGCCGTCCTCCGGCGGGATCTACGCCCCCACCCTGCGCCACCACGACGGCCGCTTCTGGCTGATCGTCACCCAAGTGAGCGAAGGCGGCGGCAACCTGCTCGTCACCGCCACCGACCCCGCCGGCCCCTGGTCGGATCCCCTCCCGCTGCCCGACGTCCCCGGCATCGACCCGGACCTCGCCTGGGACGAGGACGGCGCCTGCTGGTGCACGTTCGCGGGGGTCGGACAGATCCGCATCGATCCGTACACCGGCGAGACCTACGGCCCACCGAGGCGACTCTGGTCGGGCGGCCCCGGCGCCAAGGCTCCGGAGGCGCCGCATCTGTACCGGATCGGCGACCACTGGTATCTGCTCATCGCCGAGGGCGGCACCGAGCGCGGCCACGGCGTCTCCATCGCCCGCGGCAGCGCACCCACCGGCCCGTTCGAGCCGTGCCCGGCCAACCCGATCCTCACCCACCGCGGCACCGATCACCCCGTCCAGAACACCGGCCACGCGGATCTGGTGCAGGCCCCCGACGGTTCCTGGTGGATGCTGCTGCTCGGTGTACGGCCGGGCGGCGGCACTCCGGGCTGGCACGTGCTCGGCCGTGAGACGTTCCTGGCGCCCGTGACCTGGGTGGACGGCTGGCCGGTCGTCGGCGAGGTGGAACTGAACCTGCCCACTCCCCCATGGCCGCTCGCGCCCCACCGCGGTGAGACGCCCCGGGACGACTTCGACCTCGGCGAACTACGGCCGTCCTGGATCTCCCTGCGTGACCGACCCGCCGAGCACTGCACCACTGAGGAGCGCTCCGGATGGCTGACCCTCCACGCGCGGGGCGGCTCCCTGGACGAGCCCGACGTCGTCTTCGTCGGCCGGCGCCAGCAGCACCTGGCGTGCCGGGCGCGTGCTCTCGTCGACCCGGCGGAGGGACGCGGCGGTCTCGCCGTCCGCCTCGACGAGCAGCACCACTACGAGATCGAGGCGTCCGCCACGGAGGTGCGAGTGCTCGCGCGCGTCGGCCCGCTGCGCACCCTCCTGGCCGAGCGGCCCGTGCCCGCCCTGCCGCTGGTCCTCGGCATCACGGTCGGCGCCCCGCCCACTCCGCACGACGCCCGCACCGGACCCGATGTCGTCTCCTTCGGCGTCGAGGAGCCCGACGGCACGTTCACCGTGCTCGCGACACTCGACGGCCGCTATCTGTCGACCGAGGTGGCCGGCGGCTTCACCGGTCGCGTCATCGGCATGTACGCCGCCGAAGGCACGCTCCACTTCGACTGGTTCGAGTACGAGCCGCAGACCCCCTGAGCCGGGCTGTACGCGATCGTCACGGACCGCGATCCGCAGCCCTGCGCGCTGCGTCGGCGGGCGGCGCAGCGCTCCGGGCGGGCCGGTCAGAACTGGCAGGTGTCCATCCAGCGTGTGACCAGGGAGGTGTTGTTCTTGTCGGCGTCACGCACGGCGCCGCACAGGAACGGGCTGAAGCGGGTGTCGGCGCGCAGCCAGTGGCTGAAGAAGGACACGACCCACTTGCCCTGCTTGGCCTTGTTGCCGTATCCGGTCATCGGGCAGAGATGGTCGCCGGGGACCTCGATGTAGAGCTTCTCGGCCTGGGTCATGGAGTTGTACCAGGGCACCGCATACGTGTTGCCGTGGGCGACCGGGTCGCTCTGGCAGGTCATGAAGAAGGTGGGCTCGGTGACTCCCGAGAAGTTCCCGTTCGGGTGGTAGGGGGCCGTGGGCACTCCGGCCCGGAAGCGGGGGTCGTCCCGGAGGGCCGCCATGACGCCACCGCCGCCCATCGAGTGGCCGGCCGCGCCGAGTGTGCCGTTGAGCTTGCCCGAGAGCGGGTTGCCGGTGGCGTTTCCGAGCGCGAGCAGTTGGGTGCCGGCGGCGCTGATCTGCCGTCCACGCGATTCGGGATCGTCGGTGAGTGTGGTGGTGCCGACGTTGATGACGACGAAGCCCCAGGAAGCGAGGCGGGGCGCGAGCCACTGCAGGTTCTGCTGGGTGCCCTGGTAGCCCGGCATCAGGACGATCCCCGGGTACGAGCCGCCGGCCGTCGGGTAGGTGACGGTGCCGGAGCCGTAGCCGCTCGGGGTAGGAACGGTGTAGTTCGCGGTGGACAGCGGCCCGTTCGTCGCCTCGAGGGAAGCGGTCGTCGGGTCCGGGATCCCGTTCCCGGGAGACGTGCCGCCGCCGGAGCCGTAGACCTGGAACTCCCACAGCGAGTAGCCGTAGACGGTGCCGCGTTGGGTGCCGTAGACGCGGACGTACCGGCCGTTGCCGTTCACGTCGAGGGTCTGCACGCCGCCGGTGCCGGCGGTGGTCGAGGAGACGGCAGTCCAGTTGGCGCCGTCGGCCGATGTCTGGATCTGGAACGCGCGGCCGTACCCGGCCTCCCAGCGCAGGACGACCTGGCTGATGAAGGCGGTGGCGCCCAGATCGACGCTCAGCCACTGCGGATCGCTGAACGCGCTCGACCAGCGCGTCCCGGTGTTGCCGTCCACCGCCGCGGACGCGGGCGTGGCGGCGTTCTCGGTGGAGGAGGCGGTCGCCGGCTTGCCCTGCGACAGCAGGTCGGCGGCGGCCGCCGGTGTGGCGGTGGCGGTCAGCAGGGTCAGCGCCAGGGTGACGGTGGTCGCCAGTGCGATCAGTGCCGTCACCGCACGGGACCGGGTCGGTGATAACGGCACGGTGGCGTTGGTCGGACGACGGGTCGGTTGCATCGATTTACCTCCGGGATTCGGTGAGAGCGCAGTACGCGGTACGGGTTGCAGTACGCGGTACGGGTTGTCGAGACTCCTCCGAGCGCCGCTACCGGGACTGTTCGAAGAGCCAGTCGACGACCACGTCGTTCTCGTACGTCTGGGCCCAGGCGAGGTGTGGGTTCACCGGTGTCGTTCCGGGCGGGTAGCTCGTGAAGAGTGTGTGGCTGCGCGTGTTCCGGGCCTGCCGCAGGAGCGCACGGGACCTCGCCTCGAACTGTTCCTTCGGCAGGTCGTTGGCCCACTCGCCACGGGTGACCCGGGTGCCGGCGGTCTCCAGCGCGTTCATCAGTGCCCAGGTGCCGGGTTTGCCGAACCGGCCCTCCCGATAGGGGACGATCGGATCGTCGATGGAGTGGTCGGCCCAGATGGGAATGTGCGCGATCCGGTCCATGGTGGTCACGTCACCCCAGCCGGCCGTGGGCAGGGCTGCGGCGAACATGTCGGGTCGCTTCGACAGCAGGCTGTAGATTCCGCGCGCACCTGACGACAGGCCGACGAGATAGAGCCGGTCCGGGTCGACGTTTCGGGGCCGCTCGCTCACGAAGGCGTCGATGAGTTCGATCAGCGCGGCCTGGACCTTGGCGTCGGTCCAGTCTGTGCCGTCGGGCCCGTCCATGGGCCGGGGCAGGGGTATCTGCGGGGAGAGGACGAACGCCGGGTTGCGGCGCCGGCGTTCCGGTTCTGCGAACGTCACCGCGATCCGGTTGGCGGTGAGCTGGGTCATGTTGTTGTCGGCGACTTCGCCACCGCCGTGCAGGGTGACGACGAGCGGGTACCGGGTGCGCGTCCGAGGGCTCCGTACGAACGGCTCCGGCTGGTACAGCCGGAAGTCCAGTTCGAAGCCTGCGGAGTGGGTGAAGGAACCGGCGGTGAAGTCGTCGACGACGGGAGTGACGATGCCGTCGTTCCGACAGGCGAACGGGCCTGCTCTGAGCACCAGTTCACCTCCGGGGGTCCGTATGTCGGCCGACTGCCTGACGGCGTAGGCGCGTTCGAGCGGAAGCGGATCGACGCCGGCTGCCCGCGCGTTCGGGTCGTCCGGGTCGAGTTCGACGATCAGGTGGTCCCCCGGACGTCCGGGGCGGGACCGGTCGTCCACGGCCGCGCTGGTGTTGGAGTAGACCCGGGTCACCGTGCGAGCCGCCGTCTGGCCGCCCACGGTGGCGTTCACCTGGAAGGCGGAGGGCGGGATCACTCCGCCGCGTACGTCGATGCGCTGCGCGTACTGGACGGCGACGGCTGTCACCAGCCAGTTGTTCCTCGGCGTCACCCGTGTGACGAGGTCGGTCCGCAGGACCGGATTGACGTCGGAGGACGCTTGTCGTCCCGAAGAAGCAGTGGTCGTGGCGTCGGCCGCCGTTGCGGTTGCCGTGCCGACGGCCGACGCCGTGACCGCGCCTGCGGTGAGGGTGAGCGCCGTACGCCTGGTGATCCTTGTCATGGGTCCTCGTCTCGGTCGACGACTTGGCCGGAGGTTGCCGGGTCCGCAGCGTGCGAGGGATGCGGCGAGCTGATGTCACAGGGAGAAGGCGCCGGTCAGCAGCGCGCCGACCGTCATGACGAGGGTGGTGGCGAATGCCCAGCGGAAGATGAAGCGCTGGTGCTCGCCGAGCGACACACCGCTCATGCCGACCAGGATGAAGGTGGACGCGGTGAGCGGGCTGAGCGGGAACCCCGTGGTCATCTGACCGAGGATGGCGGCCCGGGCGACCTCGGCCGGATCCGTGCCGAACCCGTTCGCCGTCTCGGCGAGTACGGGCAGCACGCCGAAGTAGTAGGCGTCCGGGGTGAAGACCAGGCTCAGCGGCATGGCGGTGACGGCCACCGCGACGGGCAGGTGCGACCCGAAGGAGTCGGGAACGACGGAGACGAGCGCCTCGGCCATCTCGTCGATCATCTTGGTGCCGGTGAGAATGCCGGTGAGGACACCGGCCGCGAAGATCATCGTGGTGACGAGGACCACGCTCCTGGCATGTCTGTCGAGCAGCGCCTGTTGCTGTTCCCAGGTGGGGTGGTTGACCAGCACCGCGATCGCGAACCCGAGGACGAACAGCACGGGGAGCGGCAGCACTTCCTGAATCAGGCAGACCACGAGGGTGAGGGTGAGCAGCAGGTTGAAGACGTTCAGCCAGGTCCGCGGCAGCGGCGGGACCCGGACGGCGCCGGGCCCGTCCCCGGGCGCGCGGACGGCCTGCCGCGCCGGCTGATCGTCGGTCGCGGAAGCGGGCCGCCGCAACGACTCGTCCGTGGGCGTGATCGTGGGCGTGATGGTGGCCGTGGTCATGGGCGTGGTCATGGGCGTGGCGGGTCCACGGTCGTCCGGCTCGTTCTCGCCCTCGCCCTTGGCCCCGTCCTTGGCCCCGCCCGCGGCCGGCGCCTGCCGGGACAGCGCGCCGAGACGGTTCCGCTCCCGGCGGCCGAGGAGGTAGGAGGCCACCAGCACCCAGACGACGCCGAAGCCCATCGCGGGCAGTACGGGAGTGAAGACCTCGGAACTGTCCAGCTTCAGCGCGGCCATGGCGCGTACCGTCGGGCCGCCCCAGGGGATCATGTTCATCACGCCCGCACCCAGGCAGACGACCCCGGACAGCACCAGGGGGTTCATGCCGAGCCGCTTGTAGACCGGCAGCAGCGCGGAGACGGTGATGAGGAAGGTGGAGGCCCCATCGCCGTCCAGCGCCACGCACAGCGTGAGGACGGCCGTGGCGACGGTGATCCGCAACGGGTCGCCCTGCGCCAGCCGCAACAGGCCGCGGATCAGCGGGTCGAAGAGCCCGGCGTCCACCATCAGGCTGAAGTACAGCACCGCAAAGACGATCATGATGCCGGTGGGGGCCACCTTGGAGAGCCCACCGAGAATCAGATCGCCCAGATCGCTTGCGAAGCCGCCGACGAGCGCCGCCAGTACCGGGAGCAGGATCAAGGCGACCAGCACCGAGGCGCGTTTGGTCATGGTGAGCAGCAGGAAGACGGCGATCGTGGTGAAACCCAGGGCTGCCAGCATTGCGGCGCTCGCTTTCTCGAGGACGGCTCTCGGCGGCGGTGAGCGGGGCCTTGGGGCGGGAACGGCTGAGGTGTTACGCGAGAGTTTCGAAGCAGCGACGGATCGCTGTCCAGCATCAAACCGAGATCTATCCATGCGATAAGCGCATCAAATCGAGCGGGGACGTCCTATGCTCGTCCGCCATGGATGCCACCCTGCGTCAACTGGCGGCGTACACGGCTGTCGCCCGGGCCGCGAGCTTCACCGCGGCCGCCGCGGAGATGCACGTGTCGCAGTCCTCGCTCAGCCGCGCGGTCGCGGATCTGGAGCGACTGCTCGGCGTGCAGCTCCTCGAACGGGACACCCGGAACGTGCAGTTGACCGCGGCGGGCGTCGAGGCCCTGCGTATCGCCGAGCAGATCGTCACCGCCCACCGGGCGGGCATGAAGGAGCTCAGGCGGTTTCTGCTCGGCGAGTCGGGAACCGTGACCGTGGCCACCCTTCCCTCGGTCGCCGCGGTCCTCCTGCCGCAGGTGATCTCCGACTTCCGCGCGCAGCGCCCGCAGGTGGCGATACGCATCCTCGACGGCCTGGAGCGGCTGGTGCTGGACCGGGTCCTGTCCGGCGACGCCGACTTCGCGATCACCACGGTCGGGGACCCGCCCGAGCAGTTGGAGCACCGCCCCCTGGTCAGGGACCGCTTCGTCGCGATCCTGCCGCAGGGCCATCCGCTCGCCGAGCGCTGCGAGATCGCCTGGGACGACCTGGCCCGTCAGCCGTTCCTCGCCGTCGGGCGCGACTCGAGCGTGCGTCGGCTCACCGATGCGGCGTTCGCCCAGATCGACGCCCGCGCGGCGCCGGCGGCCGAGGCGGGCAGTATCGCGACGGTGGGCGGACTCGTGGCCGCCGGCCTCGGGGTGTCGGCGATGCCCGCCCTCGTGCTCCCGCTCATGGGCACCGGGCCCGTCGTCTCCCGGCCGCTGGTCGACCCCGTGGTGGACCGGCGTCTGGACATCGCGCTGCGTGCACGACGGACACTGCCGACCGTGACGGAACGGTTCCTTCAGACGCTCGAGGAGTCCCGCGCCCAGGGGCGGGCTCTTCCGCCCGGGGTCTCGTGGGCCTGAGGCTCCGCGGTACAGCCACCCGGTTCACGCTCTCCATTCATGGTCTCCATTCATGCATTCTTCGCATTGATTGATGGCCTTCTAATGCTGGACAGGGATTTCTCGACTCCTGCAGTCTGAAGATCCCGACGGCAACGAACCTGCCGCACCAACAGCAGTGGCGAGGGAGCGCATCGGTGTCGGACGAGCAGCGCAACACCACCGGACACGGGCAGCTGTGCGGGCTGAAAGTGGTCGAGTTCGCCCATGTGGTGGCCGGGCCGCTGGCGGGCTCGCTGCTCGCGGACCAAGGGGCCGACGTCGTACACGTGGAACCCCCCGGCACCGGAGACGCGGCCCGCGCGATGGGGCCTCGACGCGACGGCGTCCCTCTGTGGTTCAAGGTCGCCGGCCGCAACAAGCGTTCGGTCACCCTCGACCTGCACCGCGAGGCGGGCCGGGCCGTCGCCCACCGGCTCGTCGCCTGGGCGGACGTCGTCATCGTCACCCTGCGGGCCGGACGCCTGCGCAGTTGGGGGCTCGACTGGGACTCCGTGCACCGGATCAACCCCCGCGCCGTACTGCTGCAGATCTCCGGCTTCGGGGCGACCTCGTCGCAGGCGGACGCTCCCGGCTTCGGCAAGATGGGCGAGGCGCGCAGCGGAGTCGTCCATCTGACCGGTTTCCCCGACGGCCCTCCCGTCCACACCGGTTTCTCGCACGGCGACGCCGTGACCGGCCTGATGGGCGCCTACGCCGTCCTCGCCGCCCTCCACCGCCGTGACCACGACGCGGGTTTCGACGGCGAGTGGATCGACCTCGCTCTCTTCGAGCCCCTGTTCCGGCTCGTCGAGTGGCAGGTCATCGTCCACGACCAGTTGGGACGAGTGCCCGAACGCGCCGGCAACCAACTGGCCGTCGCCCCCGCGGCCGTGATCAACACCTACCGCTCCCGCGACGGCGAGTGGCTCACGGTGACCTCCGCGACGCTGCGTTCGGTCCGCAACATCGCCTGCCTGCTCGGGCTCCCCGAGAAGGAATTCGCCACGGCACAGCAACAGCACGACGGGCGCGGGCGGCTGGACGAGGGCCTGCGGAACTGGGTGGCAGAGCGCAGCACCGGCGAGTGCCTGGAGGAGTTCGCCCGCGCCGAGGTCGTGGCCTCCCGGGTGTTCGACGCCGCGGACATCGCGGCCGACCCCGTGTACGCCGAACGCGAGGACATCATCACCGTCGACGACCCGGACCTCGGTCCGGTGCGCATGCAGGCGGTCATCCCGCACTTCCGCCGGAAGCCCGGCCGGGTCTGGCGGACCGGACCCGCCCTCGGACAGGACAACCGTCTCGTCTACGGGCAGTGGCTCGGACTCGGCGAGGAGGAGCTGACGGATCTGGAGAAGAACCATGTCATCTGAGGCGTCTTCGGGGAGGCTGCTCGCCGAGGTGGGCGCGGAGGCCGTCGGCCGGCCTCCGCTGCGCTCCCTGCTCTTCGTTCCCGGCACCCGAACCGGCTGGCTGTCGAAGGCCCGTGCGGCGGGCGCCGACGCGGCCGTCCTCGACCTGGAGGACGCGGTCCCCGCCGCGGACAAGCTCGCCGCCCGCGCACAGGTGGCCGAAGCCATCGCGCAGGCCGCCGCCAGTTCAGCTGGGCGGATGGCGCTGTTCGTCCGCGTCAACCCGCTGGACGGTTGGGCGGGCGCCGAGGAACTGCGCGCGGTCGTACGGCCCGGGCTCGCCGGCATCGTGCTCCCCAAGGTTCGCTGCGCCCAGGACGTGCGGCTCGCCGACCGGCTGCTCGGCTGGTGCGAAGAGGAGCAGGACCTGCCTCCGGGGCACATCACCCTCGTACCGCTGCTGGAGACGGCCCGTGGCCTGCGCGAGGCCTATGACATCGCCCAAGCCGCCCCGCGCATCGCCTACTTGGGCGCACTCACCCCCTCCGGCGGGGACGTGGAACGCGCCCTCGGCTACCGCTGGAGTGCCGAAGGAACGGAAACCGTGGCACTGCGCTCCCGAGTCCTGCTGGACGCCAGGGCGGCCGGAGTGCCGCACCCGGTCAGCGGACTGTGGACACGCATCGCCGACCTCTCGGGGCTGCGCGCCTTCGCCGAACAGAACCGCTCCCTCGGCTACGAGGGGATGATGGCAATCCATCCCTCGCATGTCTCCGTGATCAACGAGGTGTTCTCCCCCGGCCCCGATGAACTCGCCCGCTACGCACGGCTGATCGAGGCGGTCGAGGCGGCGCAGCAGAGTGGGACGGGCGCAGTGGCGTTCGAGGGCGAGATGGTCGACGAGGCCATGGCCGCCACAGCACGCCTGGCCCTCGAACGACACCGGCCCAAGCGCACTCGCGCTTTCCGTTCCCCTTGAGTGGGGGGACACCGCTCTCCTCGCCAAGATTCTCGACAACTGACTTGGTACGGTGCGCAGGTTCACCGCTTGGAGCGTTGTGGCAGCGCTCAAGGGAAAGGGGCCGGGCGACGATGCGGGCGTCGGAGTTTCCGCGTGCGGTTGCCGCGGCCATGTCGATCGCCTCCTCACTCGGCCTGACGGTCGACGACGCGATCGTTCTCCATGACTCGAACAAGCTCACTCTGCGTCTGCTGCCTTGTGACGTCCTGGCCCGGGTGGCACCGGTGGCGCAGCAGGTCGCGCAGTTCGAAGTCGAGCTTGCTCAGCGGCTCGCCGAATCCGGGTGCCCCGTGGCTGCTCTGGAGCCTCGAGTGGAGCCACGCGTCCATGAGCGTGATGGCTTCGTGGTCACGCTCTGGACGTACTACGAACCCGTGACACCTCACGAGGTCTCACCAGCCGACTACGCCCATGCGCTGGAGCGGCTGCACGCGGGCATGCGCAAGCTCGACGTCCCGACCCCGCATTTCACGGATCGAGTCGAGCAGGCACAACAGCTCGTGGCGAACCGCGACCGCACTCCGGCACTCGCCGACGCGGACCGGGAGCTCCTCGGCGGCACGCTACGAAGCCTGAGACGAGCGATCGGCGAGCGCGGCAGCGTCGAGCAGCTGCTGCACGGCGAGCCGCACCCGGGCAACCTGCTCACCACGGAGAACGGGCTGCTGTTCATCGACCTCGAGACGTGTTGCCGTGGGCCGGTCGAATTCGACCTCGCCCATGCGCCGGAAGAAGTCAGCGCACACTGTCCCGGTGTCGATCAAGACTTGCTGCGCGAGTGCCGGATCCTGGTGCTGGCGATCATCACGGCCTGGCGCTGGGATCGAGACGACCAACTCCCGAACGGACGTCGGCTGGGCGCAGAGTGGCTCAGCCGGATCCGAGCAGCTTTCGGTCCCGACGGCCTGGACGTCCAAGGTTGATCGCGGACCTTCGAGGTCCTGGCCGGTCGCACGATGTCGACGGCTCGGCGGAAACGTGCGACTAGGACCTGTCCGGCCGATCAAGTCGCAGGAAAGCAACGGCACTTATCAACGCTGGTGAGCGGGGTGTGGTGCGTGCAGCTGCAAGGCGGAGGAAGGCGTCGACGCGGAGCGTCGGCAACCGACGACAACGCGGCTGGGGGTCCCCCCTCTGGGGGAGGGCGTGCCACACCCCGCGTCTGCGGCATGATCGGCCGGACAGGTCCTAGGGGGCCAAGTGCCACCACTGGTCGTCGTACTCCTCGCCGCAGGACGTCTGCGCGGCAGGCCGGGCCGCCTCGCGGCCCTGGACCACGAGGCACTTGGCGTTGCCGACGCTGCGCAGCATGAAGTGCCCGGCCCGGTCACCGGTCCCCCACAGCTGCTCCCAGCGCTGCCCGTCGGGCCGGGCGGTGCAGGTGAGCTGGCGGGCCGGGGAGAAGTTCTCCGCGCCTGTCACGGCCAGGCATCGGCCGCTGTGCGCGTTGCGCAGCGTGCGGGTGGCGCCGCCGGTCGAGGCGGCCAGCGTCCAGGAACGGTCGGCAGCGCCGGTGCAGGTGTCCTGCACCGGCACGAGCCCGTCCCCGGTGCCGGGCGACCGCAGGCAGAGCCCGCTGCTGTCGTTGACCAGCCGCCCGGTGAGCACCGACGGATCCGCCCCCGCCGTGCCGGACTGAGCTGTGCCCGGTGCCAGGGCTGTGTCGGCACGCGTCTCGGTACCCGTCTCCGTATCCCTGGCCGGGGTTCCGGTGGTCGGGTCGCCGCCTGCCCAGACGGCGATCACGGTGGCCAGACACGCCAGGGCGATCGCGCAGGCGGAGAGGATGCCCGTGCGGTGCTCGTGGTAGTTGACCTGGAGGTTGCCGCTGCCGCGTTGCACGCCGGCCGGGCCGTGGAAGGTGTCCTCGCGGCGGCCGTCATCGCGCCGACCTCCGCCCTCGTCGGGCCCGGTTCCGGTCACGGGCGGGAGTCGAACCGGTTCACCTGAACGTTGCCGTTGCCGTGCTGGACCGCCGTCGCGCCGAGGAACAGGTTCCCCGTGACGCCCCCAGCGGCTGCGGGCGCCCCCTCCGCGACCTCGTCGAGCAGCGCCCGGAGCTCCGCCGTCACCGCGGCCCGCTCATCCGGTGCCAACTCCTCCAGCAGGTCCTCGGTACGGGTCCGCCAGGCCGTACCGCATCTGTTCCGCTCCTCGTCCCCAGCGCCCTCCGGCCCGTCGCCGCCCGGCCCGGCCTCCGCGAGGTCGTCGGCGGTCCGGTCCAGACGTGCCCGCTGGGCGGTCTCCTGCTGTCGGTCTCCGCGGCCGAGCAGCCGGGCCAGCCGGTTCCGGAACGCCAGCCAGGCGTCCGTCCCGGCGGCCTGTGCGACCGCCGAACCCACCGATGTCGCCAACGCGACCGATGCCTCGTCCAGCATGACGTTCCCCCGTCCGCCGTCCCCCACATGTGACACAACGGTATGGGACGTCCTCGGCAGAGGACAACGCATCGAGCCCCGCGGGCGAGAGCGGCTGCCTCGTGCGCCTCCTCGCTCAGGGCGCGAACGACGAACCCGACTTGTCAGGACCGGTGGACGGGACCCGCACCGATCCAGCGGTGATAGGCGTCCACGTCGACGTTGCTGCCGCACACGATGGTGACCACGTGTCGGTCGGCGAAGCGGTCGCGGTCTTCGAGGATCGCAGCGATGCCGAGCGCGGCCGACGGTTCGGCCACGAGGCCGGCATGGTCGAAAAGCATCCGCATACCGGCGATGATCGACGCCTCCTGCACCAGGACGGCGTCGTCGGCGACGAGGAGGAGGTCGTCCAGGACGGCCGGGATGGGACGTCGGCCGGCGACGCCGTCGGCGATGGTGTCGGTCGAGTCGGTGGTGACGACACGTCGTTCGCGCCACGAGAGGTGTCAACGCCGGTGCGCCCAGCGGCTGGACGCAGATCACCTCGACCTCGGGTGCCAGCGCCTTCAGCGCATGACCCACGCCGGTGGCCAGCGCCCCGCCGCCGAGAGCGATCAGGACGGTGTCGAACGACTGTGCGGCGTCCGCCAGTTCCAGGCCGATGGTCGCCGCGCCCTCACAGGTCTCGATGTCCGAACTGTCTTCGACCAGCCGGATGCCTTCGTACCGCGCGATGGCCGCCGCGCGCTCGCGAGCCAGCTCGTGGTCGCCGTCCACCAGCTCCAACCGGGCGCCCAACGCGCGGATGCGGTCGAGCTTGGCCACGGTCGCGAAGCGGGACGCCACGACGCTCACCTCGATCCCCCGGCCGCGACCGGACCAGGCGAGGGCTTGGCCGAGATTGCCCGCGCTGGCGCAGACCGCGGCTCGCGAGCCGTTGCCGGCCAGCAGGTCCGCGATCACCTCGGTGCCGCGGCCCTTGAAGCTGCGCACCGGGTTCGCCGTTTCGAGCTTGATGCTCACCGCACACCCGAGCTCGGGCTCCAGCGCCTCGCAGCGGTACAGCGGGGTGTCGAGAAAGACCGGGTCGATCACCCGGCGAGCCGCCCGGATCCGAGCAGTGTCGAGACGCGTCTCCTGCACGAAGCAGCAGCTTGGTGATGCGGTGCACCCGATGTGGGAGCAGGCCGCGGCCTCCTTCGTCGCGTGGGTGCGGCCGGCGCTACTGCGGGATTCCGTTGGCGGCGAGACGGGCGCTCATCCCCTCGTAGGCGAGTCGGGAGTGGGCGTTGGTCGGGTCGTGGATGAGCCGGAGGTAGTCGTAGAGGACCTGCACGCACTTGTCCCGGCTGGGGTAGGCCGCGTCGGAGGCCAGCTCGAGGTTCTTGGTGACCTCCATCAGCCTGCCGTCGGCAGCGGCGTACACCGGGTGCCAGATGAGCTGCACCGCCGGGTTGAGCGCCATGACCACGCGGAGCTGCGGGACTTCCTGCGCGATGAGGACGCTGTCGGGGTTGTAGGCCCGCAGAAAGATGTGGACGGGTCCGCGGGCGCGGCTCACGAACGCCTTGGACAGGACGTTCCACATGGGCGTCTTGAGCATCCAGTCCGAGGTCAGGGTGAGTCTGTCGACCACGCCGCCGAAGGGGGTGGCCTCCAGAGGGGTGTGGCCCTTGGCCCGGGCGTAGTCGCTGACCGCCCTGCCGCCCGACCAGAGTGCCAGCGTCGGCGTGTCGATCGCCAGATAGTCGCCGACGAGCTTCACCAGCTCCTGGTACCAGCTGTTCGACGCGCGGTGGTCGCGTTGCTTCTGGCGTTCGCTGAACTTCGCCATGGCGTCGTCGTTGAGCTGTCCCTGTTCGGCGATGCCGCCGAGGATGAGCTGCCAGGCGATGTCCGTGACGTCGTCCGGGAAGCCGGCCTGGGCCATCATGGCGCGGAAGGTGGCCCACTCCCCGTGCACGGTGGGGTCAGCGGCGTGCCGCTGCGCGTCCTGTCTGGCCTCGGGGTTTTCCTGGCGCTGCAGCCAGCGCGCCACAGCCGCGTTGCCTGCCGTCCGCTGGAGGACGGCGAGCCCGGCAGGGTGCGGTGCCTGCCCAGCGGCTCGCTCCGGGGCCGTGCCCCCTGCCCGCTTCCTCGGTCCCGCCGTAGGGGTGGGCAGCACCGAGGGTGTCACTGTCTTTCGCACGCTCCGCGGTCCTCCAGGTTTCCTTCAGGTTTCCTTCGGCTTTCCTTCGGCCATAGATTTGACACTAGAGCCTCGGCGCGGCCCCTGCGAGGGCCGCAAGGGCAGTCAGTGGGGCACGCGGGGTCCAGGCCCGGCTGACGACTCCCCGCGCTACTGCTCAGTGGGGTCGGGTTGGGCGAACGCGGCGAACGCATCCCGACTGTGCTTGAGCAACTCGCGCACCGCCGGGTTGTACGTGCCTGGCGCACTCTGCGCGCTTTTCCAGATCAGGGCCAGCAGCGCCGGCGCTTCGACGTCGTCGATGATGCGGGCGGTGAGCCGGTCACGGTAGCTGCCGGCCATCGAACTGCTGAGGATGGCGACGCCGAGTCCGCGGGTCGCGAGGTCGGCGATGGCGTCCGCGGCGCTGGCCTGCAAGGCGATCGTGGGTTGGAGGCTCTGTGCAGCGCAGGCCCGGTCGAACACCGTGCGCAGGCCGGTGCCGGGTGGCATGCACACGATTGGGTGGGCGGTCAGGTCGCGCAGCGTGACCCGCCGTCGTTTCGCCAAGGGGTGCTCGGCCGGAACCGCTGCGACAAGCCGCTCACTGACGATGGTCAGCGCGTCCAGCCCGTCGGGGGTGGCGGTCGCGGTGCCGATGAGAGCCAGGTCGATGGCACCGGCGCGCACCTCCTCGACGAGCCGGTCGGAGTTGTCCTCCAGCAGGGAGATCTCGACGCCGGGATGCGCCCGGTGAAACGCGGCCAGGGCGTCGAACAGCGGGGTCAGGGTGCAGCCCATGACCATCCCGACCATGAGCCGACCCCGGATCAGATCGGTCACCTGCCCCACCGCCTGGCCGACCGCTTCCGCTGCGGCAAGTGCGGCGCGGGCGTGTTCGAGCGCGGCCTTTCCGGCGACCGTGAGGGTGGCGGTGCGCGCCGACCGGTCGAACAGCTCGGCACCGAGTTCGCGTTCCAGCTGCCGGATCTGGGCGCTGACGCCGGACTGGCTGATGTGCACTCGCTCGGCTGCCCGGGTGAAGTTCCGTTCTTCGGCGACTGCGACGAAGTACTCCACGCTCTACGAAGAGGACGCGGTGATGGCCTACCCGCCCGGTGAGCTGACGGTGGGGCGGGCGGCGATCCGTGCGCTGTGGGAGAAAGTGCTGACCAGCCGTCCTCGTTTCGAACCGGAACAGCCGCTGCCGACGCTGATCAGCGGCGGCATCGCCCTCACTTCGACCCCGCCGAAGGACGGGGCGGGCGCCCGAGCGCAGGTCGCCCGGCGCCAGCCTGACGGAAGCTGGCTGCGTGTACTCGACCAGCCCGAGTTCGTCCCGCCGACCCGCTGAGGCTCACGTCCAGGCTCCCGCAGCAGAGAGGTCTTGCCGCTGCCCGGCCCATCAGCCATCGCGCATTCTCCTCCAGGCGGGTCGCCGGCGTAATCCGAGGAGATCATCCGAATCCATCGATGACACCTCACTTGCTCCTCGACGGTGTCGTCGAGTTCATCGGCTGGGGTGTTGCCATGCTCACCGCGTCGGCTCGGGGAAGACCACCCGGAGGGTGCGAACCCTTCTGTCGCTGCGGATCATGAGCCAGGCGAGGGTCGGCGGGCAGGGTTTGACTGCGCCTGCGGGGTTGGTGACGTCCATCTCCCAGATAGTGATGTCCCGGCTGGCCACGACATGGCGCAGGTGCTGGCGCACCCCGGCCTCCCGGTTCTGTCGCATGGCCGGGACGGGATGGGTGCGTTCTCCCGGTCGGCTGAGCACGCCGACCAGTTCGGTCTCCGCGGGCCACAGCTCGGCAATCTCCCGGGTCAGGCTGCCGCGCGCAGCGCCCTCCAAGGTCGCCAGGGCCTCCTGCCTGCTGTCCTCGGTGAGGGCGGAAGCGTCGTCGTGCGCCCGCGCCGCGGTCGACAGCAGTACCTGGGACAGCTTCGCCCGGGCCTGGTTGAGCCGGCTGCGCACCGTGCCGACCGGTATCTCGCATGTGGCGGCGATCTCCTGGTACGAGGTGATACCGCTGAAATGCCGCAGCATCAGCACCAGCCGCTGCTGCTCGGGCAGTTCCTCCACCGCGTCCCAGATCCAGTCCCGCATCGCGTGCCGCTCGACGACGCGCTCGGGGTGCGACGGCTCGTGATCACACGGGTACAGGTGGTCGAGGCCGTCCAGCCCGGGCGTCTCCCGTGTGGCGCGCAGCCGCATCCGGGCGCTGTTGCGCACGATCGCCCGCAGCCACGCCCCCACGGCCGCGGGATCCCGTACGTCGCCGATCCGTCGCAGCGCGGTCAGCGCCGCATCCTGCATCGCGTCCTCCGCGTCGGGGCCGTAGCCGAGCAGGCTCAGCGCCACCGCGCGCATCGGCGCCTGATGCCGGGCCAGCAGCAGCCCGAGGGATCCGGGCTCTCCGGCTTGCGCCCGGCGGGTGAGTTCCTCGTCGGTGGGCGGATCGAGGGGTGCCATAGGTCAGCGCCTCCGTGGCGATGTGTCACGGTGAGACTCCGGCAGCCAGCTTCCGTGGAACCCGGCCGGTACGGGGTGAGGCAATTCCACCACGGCCTGGACGGAGAGTTCCGCGGCGTCCAGCACGAGGAGCTCCCCCGCCTCGCCGTTGTCGTCCGAGACGAGCGTCAGGAGCCAGCCGTCGTCCTCGCCGGCGCCGTCCGCCGCCGGTACGAAGACCGCCTCCCCGGCATGACGGCTGTCCGGCGTCTCATGGACGCTCCTGGTGCCGTGGACGAGGTCGTGCTTCGCGATGCCGTCACCGGAGACGGTGTACAGGTAGCGGTGCGGACGCCCGGTGCGGGTCTCGTTGTACGTGGGGAACTCGGCCGCCCGGTCGTCCAGTCGGGATTCGGTGACGCGGCCCGTGGCCGGGTCCAGCAGCCAGCGGTGCAGAACGGCCGGGGTCGGCGAGTGGCCCGGCGCCGGACCGCTCGGCCCGGTGGGACCGCCGATGTCCGACCAGCTCCGCTGGAATCCGGCGTGGTCGTAGCGCACCGCGTCCAGCACGATGCGCCCCTGCGCGTCCTCGTAGGCGTTGCCCACATGGAAGACGTAGCAGGGATCGATCTCGTACCACCGCACCTCGGTGCTGCCGGGTGTGCGGGACATGACCCCGAGCCGTGCGCCGTACGCCTCGTCCCACCGGTAGGGCATACCGCCGCGCCCGGCCAGATCGGGGTCGAAGACGACCGGCAGGTCCATCCAGACGATGTGGCGCTCGGTGATGGCGAAGTCGTGCATCATCGTCGGGCCCGGCACGTCGATCGGCCGGCTGTCGAACAGGACGCCTTCCGCCGTGACCCGGTGATAGGTGAGGTAGGGCGGGGCGAACCCGGTCCCGAACAGGTGGAGTTCGCCGGTGGCCGGGTCCTCCTTGGGGTGGGCGGTCATCGCGGTGCGCAGCCGGCCGCCGAAGTCGTACGGCCCGACGGTCTCCAGCTCCGGAGTGACCCAGTACGGAAGACCGACCTCGCACAGCGCCAACACGGTGCCGGCGTGCCGGATGACATGGGTGTTTGCGGGCGTCGCGGCCAGGTCGACGGTGAAGTCCTCGCGGACGAAGGGATGTCCCTCCAACTCCCGGGTGCGCACCCACCGGTTGCGGTACCACTCGGCGCGTCCGTCTCGCAGTCGGATGCCGTGGAGCATGCCGGGGCCGGTGAACCAGTGCCCCTTCTCCTCGCCGGGCAGGGGATTGGGGCCGTTGCGCAGATAGCGGCCGTCCAACTCGGGGGGCAGCGAGCCCCGCACGGTGAGACCGGCCGCGCTGTGCTCCTCGGGGACCGGGGCGAAGCGGCCCCGCAGATACAGGGGAAGGGTCGTCTCGTCGGTCATCCGGCTGCCACCGCCGCCTGGGCCTCCATTCGGGCCTGGACCCGGGCGGGGTAGACCTTCGTGAAGACGGCGGGGCCGACGAGTCCGAGCACATGGGCGGTGATGCCCACCCAGGCCGGGGCCTCCACCGCGCCGCAGATGAGCAGGCTGACGCCGATGAAGCTGAAGCCGACTCCCCACGCACTGGTGATGTGGTTGTTGATCTGGACGAACTCCGGCATGTCCCAGTACTCGCGCGGTGTCTGCCGCTTGGCGATGCCCAGCGTGAAGGCGCGGCGCATCGCCAAACTCCCCCAGGCGGTGGCGGCCAGCCAGGCGAAGGAGACGACGTCGGTGTGGTCTGCCAGGGCCGAGTTCGGACTGCCGACGGCCACCGCGCCGACCACGACGAAGTAGGCGATGGTGGCCATGTCCAGGACCAGAGCGTCGAGGGCCACTCCTCGCCTGCGGTCCTGCAACAGAAGCAGCAGGCCTGAGACGAGGCCTCCGATCGCACCCCAGCGCCAGTCGAAGGACGAGACGACGCCCGAGACGATCCAGGGGATGAAGCCGCGCAGATAACCCATTGTTCGTTCCTTGCTGAAGGGCCAGATGTCAGACGCGGACTAGATGCGCGGCGCATGCCGAAGTTCGAACCTTCGATGGTGACGCTCGTCACAGGAGCCACCGAGCTACGGGGCGAGCACGCCCATCACTGCGCAGCGCGGCGCAGCGCGGCGCGGCGCGGCGCAGCGCGGCGCAGCGCGGCGCAGCGCGGCGCAGCGCAGCGCAGCGCAGCGCAGCAATATCTCGTAGCGCTTAACTGCGTGACGCAGTTAATGTGCAACGCAGTAAACGACAGCGCCATCACCACCCTGGAGAATCCATGCTCACCGTCGCCGTCACCGGAGCCACCGGCGCCCAGGGCGGAGCCACCGCCCGCGCCCTGCTGACCGCAGGCCATCGCGTGCGCGCACTCACCCGCCGTCTCGACTCGCCCGCCGCCGACGCCCTGCGCCGTCTGGGAGCCGACGTGCGCCACGCCGACTTCGACGACCGCGCCTCCCTCGACGCCGCCCTCGCCGGGACGGACTCACTCTTCGCGGTCACCACCCCCTTCGGCGCCGACACGGCCACCGAAACGCGGCAGGGCAAGGCCCTCGTCGACGCCGCGGCAGCCGCCCGCCTCGGGCATATCGTGCTCACCTCCGTCGCCCACGCGGACCGCGGCACCGAAGTCCCGCACTACGAGAGCAAGCACCTGGTCGAACAGCACCTTCGCGCAGCCGGCGTGCCCTGGACCGTGATCGCCCCTGCGGCCTTCATGGACAACTACGCCGGCGGCTGGACCCTCGACGGACTGCGCGACGACACGTTCGCCTGGCCCATGCCCGCCGACCGGCCGCTCACGCTCATCCCCGCCGTCGACATCGGCGCGTTCGCGGCGCTGGCGCTCCAGCGCCGCGACGAGTTCGCCGGCCGCCGCATCGACATCGCCTCCGACGAGCGCACCCCCGGCCAGATCGCCGAGATCCTCGCGGCGGCCGCCGACCGGCCGATCACCCACCAAGAGATCCCGCTGGCCCATGTCCGGACCCGATCCGCCGATCTGGCGGCCATGTTCGAGTACTTCACCACCGTCGGGCTCGACATCGACGTCGCCGGGCTGCGACGCGACTACCCCGAAGTCGGCTGGCACAGCTTCGCCGACTGGGCAGCCGCCCAGGACTGGCCCACGCTCCTGTCCCCCTGATGAGCGGCGTTGTCGGTCCCTGACAAGCAAGAGGCCGTCGACTGCGATTGTCAGTGGTTCCGCATACGGTCTGCACATGGCTGATCAAAGGCCCTCCGTGGCATCGATACGCGACTTCGCGACCTGGGAGCCCGTGCTGCAGCTCCTGCTGGCCGACCACCCGCACGGACACGCCGCCACCTCTGTCCGGGTGGCGGGGCGTATCGGGCGGCACGGCTGGAGCCTGGCCCTCAAACGACGGCCGCCCGCGCCGGGCCGGGCCGCCCAGGTGGAGGACATGCAGGAGGAGTACGACGCGGTGCAGCGGGTGCAGAGCGCGCTCGCGGACGCCGGAGTCGTCGACCTCTCGTTCACGGCGGAGATCCGGCCGGGCGGGCAGACCGTGCTCCGCCTGCTGGGGCCCAGCCCGGCCGTGGAACCAGGTATCGGCACCCCCCACCCGGGGGCGCTCATCCTGGTCGACGGCTCCCTTCCAGAGCCCTGGCGCCGGCTGCCCGATCCGGTGTCCGGGGCGGTTCCGGCCCCTTCGGCGGACCTGGAGCTGCTTCAGCGGACGTTGCGCGAGCGGTTGCCGCACGCCGTCGGCGCGACGCAGGAGGAGATCGCCGCCGCCGAAGCGCGCCTCGGCGTCACCCTGCCCGACGAGCTCAAGGCGCTCTACCAGGTGACCCGGGCGCGATGGGAGGACATGGCTGACGACTACGAGGCGGCACAACGGCAAGGCGCAGCGGTCGGCTGCGAGCTGTTCGACCTCGACGGCCTGTACGTCGCCGACGCGGCGTCGCGCCACTGTCGTTGGGAGTTCGCGGCCATGGAAGCGGTCGTCACCCCGCCCGACGCCATGGTGCAGGGCGTCGTCGGCTCCCCCGGCTGGATCGCCTTCGGCGACAACGGCGGCGGAGACCGGCTCGCGGTCGATCTGACGCCCGGCCCCCGCGGACACCTGGGACAGGTCATCATGCTCTCCCACGAGGAGAACACCGGCGCCGAGCTCGTCGCCGACTCCCTCACCGACCTCGTGCTGGGCCGGCCCGGCGCAGCACCCGGCACTCCGCACGGGCGACAGCCGCCGGCCGTGGCCCGGGTCAACGTCGCAAGCCTGAAGAGCATCCGGGCCGCCGTGCACCCCGACCTGGAAGTCCTGGCGATCGGCGCGTGGGACGGCGCGCCGTTCAGTCTCGCCCCCGTCACCGGGCTGCCCCGTCTGCGCACCCTCGTCGCCTACCCCGGTACGCTGGCTGACCCCCTGGAGATCGCCGAGCTCACCGGGCTGGAGTTCCTGGAGCTCGGCCCGCAGGAGTGGCGCGTCCTCCTCGATGCCGGAGCCGTCCCACGCAGTCTCTCGGCAGCCGCGATCGTGGTGCACGGCGTCCAGGACCCCCTGCCCATCGTGGACATCGCGAACGAGGTCCTGGCCCTCTGGCACCGGCCCCAGATCATCCAGACCGTCCTCGAAGGAGACCTCACCCCCGTCGCCTAGGCGCTGTTTCTCGGATCATGTGCGGAGCCAGATGATGAGTGCTGCGAGGGTGACGGTGCCGAGATAGGTGTAGGCCCGTTTCTCGTAGCG
>NZ_JBSFWB010000073.1:0-21048 GCF_053592635.1 Streptomyces sp. NPDC002623
GCGCGACGCTGCGCACCCTGCGGCTGCTCGGCCGCCACTCCGGTCACGAGGTCCCGACGAGACACTAGGCGGCTCCGCCGCGCGGGGGGCTCCGCCCCAGACCCCGGTACGCCCTACGGGCGTGCCCTCAAACGCCGGGCAGGCTGAAATACCAGCCTCGCCGGCGTTTGAGGCGCAGGGGGTCCGGGGGACGGAGTCCCCCCACGCGGCGGAGCCGCATAATGTCGCTGCCGGGAAGGGGCGGGGTGGGGTACAGCCCGCCGCAGGCGCACCCCGCGCCGCCCCACCCATGCCCGGCCGCATCATGTCCGCCCCCGTCACCTCCGCCCCGCCCCGGGGCTCCCGGCACCGAAGCATCCGCCCCGCCCCGGCCCTTCCCCCGGCCACCGACCCCGTACACGATCTCCTCGCCGTGCGCTGGGCCCAGGAGGCGGTGCGCGGCCGGGGCCCCTGGAACCCGGTCGCCCTGGCCGCCGTGGCCCGCCAGGTGCTGCACCTGCCCGCCGACGCCCCGGTGAACGCCACCGTGCGGGCGCAGTTGTCCGCCCTCGTACAGAACGCCGTGGCGGAGGGCCGGGACAACAACCTTGCCGCGCTGGGCGCCCACCACGTCCGTACCGCCGGGGCCGGCACCGTCCTGTCGCTCAACGACGGCACCGGGACCGGCGTGAACTGGAGCACCACCACCACCGGCGACCTCGACGTCCGCATGGTGGCCCGACGGCAGCCCGACGGCCGGCTGACGGTCGGCCCCGCCCCGTGGACGGGCACGCCCCTGGTGGCGCTGAGCGACGAGGGCGACTCCACCTACGTCCAGGTGCCCTGGCCCCGCAACACCCGGCGGAACATGCCGATCGAGGAGGCCATCGAGTACCTCGTCGTCGAGGCGCGAGCACTGGACGCCGACGTGGAGATCGTGCTGGCCTGGCCCAACTCCGGGGACCTGGGCCTGAAGGCCGCCGAACTGCTGGCCTATCTCACCAACCGGACGGTGTGGTCGCAGAGCGGTCCGCTCACCGTGGGGATCACCCGGGCGACCCGCCGCCGGTTCCTGGTCGCGTACGCGAAGACCGACAACCCGATCGGCGACTGGGTGCGCAGCCTGCCGACCGACTACCGCGCCCCGGACCCGGCGAACCCGCCGCTGTGGTGGGAGGCGCTGTGGCGCACCCGCACCCTCGTCGACCCCGACCACGAGCGGCACGGCAGGTCGGCGTTCCATCTCACCGAGCCCCTGATCCACCAGCGTCTGAGGGACTACCGCAACTTCTGGAGGAACTCGGTCCGGTCCCACTACAACCCGGCGACCTCGGAGCGGGTGGGCGACTTCCAGCCGCTCGTGTGGGCGCACTACCTCTTCTTCACGCACGGCTCCCCGGGGTTCGTCGCCGTGCCCCTGACCAACGGCAGCACCGCCACGATCCCCGGTCAGGAGTTCGTCGACGGATTCGTCCGGCGGCCCAGCGTGGCCGCTCTCATCGAGCGGAACGCGGAAGCCGTAGCCCTGGGCCTCCCGCGCCTCCGGCTGTTCTTCGGCCCCTGCTTCGGCGACGCCCTCTCCGACCTGCCCTCCCACTGGACCGACGTGGCCGCGCCCCCACCGTTCACCCTCGACCCGCTGTCGGGCATCTCCACCGCGCAGTACCTGTCGAACAAGTCCGACCTGATCATTCCCACCGGCGGCGACCGGTCGACCGCCAACATCGACAGGTCGGGGCTGCTCCTGGTCCTGGCGTTCACCGACGTGGAGGACCGGCGGGGTCATACCCCGGACCGCCACCCCTGGCCGAAGGGGGCGGAACTGGACGACCGCGCCCGGACCATGGGGCTGCACCAGGACCCCGGTCCGGCCTCCCGGACCAACCGGAAGGCGGCGCTCCGGCTGGAGCGGGCCCTGCGCGAGGTCTACGGGGACGACATCTACCTGAAGCCCCAGTACCCGGCCATGGCGGCGGCGATCGGCGCCCTGGAACGGATGCGGCGGGCGGACCTCGTCCTGGGCCCGGTCGCCCCGTACTTCACCATGGACCTGCTGGAACACGCCACCAGGGCGCACAAGGCCGCGTCGGGCGCCGCCCCCGGCCCCCTCACGGCAGCGGACATCCAGGCGATGCTGAACTACGCGGCGCTGCGGATCCGGCAGGATCCGAACCTGACCGTCTCGCGGTTCCTGGACCTGCCGGAGGTGATGGAGACCGCCGCACGGCTGCACCCGCCCGGCTCGACCGACGACGACCTGCGCAGGGTGCTGAGCCTCGACCCGGCGGCCAGGGTGCGGACTCTGCACCGCTCCCAGTACTTCTGGGTCCAGGTCAGGACCGAGGAGGTGTACGCCGCCCAGCCCGACCGGGGCGCCTTCGAGTCCCGGATGCTGCACCGGCCGCGGCCCACCCCCGACCGGCCGGATCCGACCTGGTCCGCCAGGGCCTGGACGCTGACGGCCAGGGCCGTGGCCACGGGGCACCACCTGTACGGCGTCCACGCGCTGGCCGGCCACTTCCTGCACTCCGTCGGGTTCCTGAGCGCCCGCACCGGAATCCTCGCCACGCCGAGGACGGGGGGCGGGCGGAACTTCGCCGGTACGAACTTCGCCCACGGGATCGACTCCACCGTGGTCAAGGTCGCGCCCGGCACCATGGCCTGGGCCCCGTGGCACGTCCGCGGCAGCACCGAACCCGCGCTGGTC
This sequence comes from Streptomyces sp. NPDC002623, assembly GCF_053592635.1. Taxonomy (NCBI): domain Bacteria; kingdom Bacillati; phylum Actinomycetota; class Actinomycetes; order Kitasatosporales; family Streptomycetaceae; genus Streptomyces; species Streptomyces sp. NPDC002623. The sequence continues at coordinate 2,687 of NZ_JBSFWB010000073.1, forward strand.
GTCACCGGAGAGGCCCTGGGCAACGAGCTGGTGCGGATACGTATCCCCGGCCGCCCGCCGTTCACGGTGCCCGAGGACGAACTCGTCGAGCTGCTCGCCCGCGACAAGGTCGTCTTCGGCTTGTCGCTGAAGGTGCCGCTGGTGCTGGCGCTGTCCGGAATACTCCTCCACAACCCGCAACTGCCGGGCAAGGCGCTGGCCAGGCTGGGCCGGGCGGTGTACGCCACCGGCGGCGTGGTCGCCTGGGACAGCCTCGACGGCCCGGGCCCGGCGGTCATCGACCTGACGGCACCCGGCGCCGACACCTGGTACCGGCGCGCCTATCCGAATCCCCCGGTGGGCGTGCCGACGAACGCCTCGGCGGGTTCGGGCACGGGGTCCGCCGCCGACCCGGCAGGTTCGGGCACGGCGCCGGCAACCCCGGACACGGTGTCCGCCGCACCTCCGCGGTCAACGGTCCCCCCGACCGCCGACGGGCCGGCCGACGATGCCACGGCAGCCACCACGAACAGCGGTCCCGCCGATCCCCCGACCGCCGATCCCACAGCCCCCGGCACCCGCGTACCGACCGCCGCGACCGCCGTACACCCGCAGCCGATGACGCCCCCGACCGCCGCCGGCCCGCTGGACACCGCCGGGCTGCTGAACCTGACCAACCAGCTGGCCACCATCGCGCGTTGGGCGGGCCCGGACGCGCTGGACCACCTGCCGCTGCTGCGGTCGCTGCGCGACGCCCTGTTCCCGAAGGGCGTACGCCCCGCCCGGAGCCTGGACGAGTCCTGGCGGAGCCAGGACCCCTCCGAAGCCGGCCTCGCCCCCGGCCCCGGCTGGCAGCGGGCCGGCCACTGGGACCGGGTGCTCGACGTGCTCCGCGCGCAGGACCCCGGCTCCGTCGTGCTGATCCTCGCCCGCCGCCCCGGCGACCAGCAAGGACAAGCCTGGGCCGCCTACCAGCCGCTGGCCGCCGACGGCCGGGGGAAGGCCGAGCCCGTCTGGGTCGAACTCCAGGCACCCGACCACCAGCGGCTCACCACCCCGCCCGACCTGTCGGAGGCCGACGCCCGGATCGTCGTCCTCGACGCCACCGGCCAGGTCGTCGAGGACCCGCAACCGGCGTTCACCCCGTCCACCTCCACCGCCCACAGCATCCTCGACCTCAACCCCTCGGCCCGCCGCGGCTACGGAGCCATCAGCAGCCCGCCGGACCCGAACGGCCTGGCCCGGATCCTGGCCGGGGCCACCCTCACTTCAGGCTCGGACCGGGATCCGGAGTCGGGCTCGGACCTGGAGTCGGACGTCGACGACGCGGACGCCGAGGCCGCCGACGACTCGACCCCCGGCCTCGACGCCGACGTCCGCACGGTCCTGACCCGGCTCTGGTCCCAGGACCCGGAGCACGGCCAACACCCCCTGAACCAGGACGCCGTGGCCGTCGTGGCCCGCCAGGTGCTGCGGCTGCCCGCCGACACCGTGGTGGACGACGCCGTACGGGCCGAACTGACCGCCCTCGTACGAGATGCCGAGGAGCAGGGCCGCGCCCGCAACCTGGCCGCGCTGGGCGCCCACCACGTCCGTACCACCGGAGCCGAGACCACCGGCCGCCCCATCAAGCTCGACGGGGCCGAGGGACCCGGCCGCAACTGGACCGACCTGCCCGACCTCGACCTCGACACCACCCAGATCGTGGACCTGCCCGGCGGGCCCACCACCCCACCGACCAAGGCCCCCTGGAACGGTACCCCCCTGACCCTGGCCGCCTCCACCGGCGGCCCGAACCACGTGGACGTACCCTGGCACGGCGAACACCGCCCCATGACCATGGCCGAAGTCGCCGAATACCTCCGCGTCGAACTCGAAAACCGGCCCGACGTCACGCACATCCTGCTCGCCTGGCCCAACTCCGGCGACGGCGGACTCCTCCCCGTACGCCTGATGGCACACCAACTCGGCATAACCCTCTGGGTCAACAGCGGCCCCCTGGCACCACGCCCCGCACCACCCGGCACGGGCACCGCCGCCGGCCGCCTCGTCCTGACCTCCTTCAACGGGCCCCGACGCCCGGTCGGCGACTGGTTCCCCATCCGCCCCGACGACCTGATCGACCCCGACCCCGACGACGTACCCGAGTGGTGGGAAGCCCAGTGGGCGACCCGCACCATCGTCTCCACCGACCACGAACAGACCGGCCGGGGCGCCTTCGCGCAGGACGATTCCCAACTGAACGTGAGATACAACCACTACCGCCACCTCGGGGCCTTCACCGGGCTGCACCACTACAACCCGGTGACCCGTGAGGTGACCGGCCGGCTGGGACCCATGCCGGACGTCGACTACCTCCTCTTCAACCACGGCCTCCTCGGCACCGCCGCGGTACCGCTGACCGACGGCAGCATCATCATCGTGTCGGCGGAGGAATACGCGGGGGCCCTGTCCCGGCGGCCCAGCGTGCGCAGACTCAGCAGGAGGAGCAGGGCGCTGATCGACGAGGGCAAGCGGCCGCTGGCGATGTTCTTCGGCCAGTGCTGGGGCGACGCCGCCACGGACCGGCCGGCCGGGCTCGGAAAGTACCGGCCCTTCGCTCCCGAACCGTTCGTCCTCGACGAGTTGGCGACCGTTCCGCCCACCCAGCACGCCGCGAACAAGACCAGCATGATCATGAAATCCCACGGCGACCGGCCCGGCCTGACCATCGTCCGGGGTGGCGTCCGCGTTCTCGGTCTGGAGACCGACGCGCAGGGCCGGCAGGGGCGGCAGCGGGATCGCTGGCCCGAGCCCGAGTCCGACCGACTCGCCGACCGGGCCCGGACCACCGGGCTGCACACCGGCACCGGCAAGGTCTCCTCCTTCGACCTGGACGCCGCGCGGCGCCTGAACCGGGCACTGCGCACCGTCTTCGGCGACGACGTCGACACCCGCGCCGAACATCCGACGCTGCTGGCGGAGATCGGCGCCCTGGAACTGCTGCGGCGGGCCGACACCCGCTTGTCCCGGGCCGCCCCGCACTTCACCATGGAGCTGCTGAAGCGGGTCGTGCACGCCGACCACCGGAAGGGGACGAGGACCGCACCGTCCGCCCTGACGGAAGCGGAGTTCCGCCACACCCTGGGCCGGGCCCTCACCGTCGTCAAGCAGGCGGCGGCGGACGCGGCAACGGCGAAAGCGGCGGGACTCGCACCACCGCCGGCCCCCAAGCTCTCCGACTTCGTGGAACTGCCCCTGATCCTCCAGGTCGCACAGGAGCTCGGCAGCCCCAGCAACCGCCATGTCCTGTCGGTGCTGAGCACGGCACCGAGCGCCCCCGTGCTCACGAGCGCCCAGCGCTCGGACTACTTCTGGACCCAGGTCCGGACCGAGGAGGTGTACGAACGCCAGCCGGACAGGGACGCCTTCGAAGCCCGGATCCTGCACCTCGCGCAGCCCGACCCCAAGCTGTCACCCATCGCACGCTGGGCAGTGGCCAAGGCCCTGGCCTTCGGCATCGACCCGTACGACGTCGACGCGCTCGCCGCCGCGCTCGTGGCGTTCCAGGGCCTGCTCGGGACGAACAGCCTGATCACCGGTGACGGCACGGCGGGCGGCCGGAACCTCGCCGGGCAGGAACTCGCCCGCCGGGTGAGCCTGGACAAGTGGCTGGTGCCGTCGGCCCCCGGGGCCACGGGCGCCACCGCCGTGGACACGCCGTGGGGTCCGGAGGCGCTGCTGGCCACCGCGGAGGCCCTGGGCAACGGGCGGCTGCGGGTCCGGCAGCCGGGCGGGCCCTGGTACGAGGTGTCCGAGGACGAGTACGTCCACCTGCTGATCCGCGACCCCGAGATCCTCCGCCACGACCTGGACGTGCCGCTGGTGCTGGGGATCTCGGAGGTCGGCACGCTCAACCCCGCGCTGCCGGGGAAGGTGCTGGCCGGGCTGGGCCGCCCGGTCGTGTTCACGGACGGGCCGTTCGACCTGACCGTCGACACGTCGGACGGCTCGGACGGCTCGGACGACTCGGACGACCTGTCCCTCGACACGTCGGACGACCTGGATGCCCCGTCCCGGATCGACACCACGTCGCCGACCGCCGGGGTCTGGCAGGAACTGCACCCCGGGACCGGGCCGAACCCGGTCACGACCGTCATCACCCACGATCCGGCGGGGGCCGGGGCGGTGCAGGCCGGTGCGGTGCAGGCCGGTGCGCCTGCGGCGGGCCTTCACCCCACCCCGCCCCTTCCCGGCAGCGACACTGTGCGGCTCCGCCGCGTGGGGGGACAAGTCCCCCGGACCCCCGAACGCCCTTCGGGCGTGCCCTCAAACGCCGGGCAGGCTGAAAAAGCAGCCACCCGCGCCGCGCCGCCCCGGCCCGGCCCCGTCACCATCGGCAACCCGCCGGACCCGTCCGACCCGAACAACCTGAGCCGGATCCTGACCCTGGCCACCCCCGCCGGGGGGACGGCCGACACGCGGAGGTCGGACGCGGGGAGCCCGGACCTGGGCTGGGACCTGGAGTCGAACCCGAACTCGGAGTCGGAGTCGGAGTCGGACGCGGAGTCGGACGCGGGCTCGGACCCGGACGCCGGGGCGACGGCCGACCCGCGGAGGCCGGATGCCGGAAGCCCGGACCTGGACTGGGACCTGGAGTCGAACCCGAACTCGGAGTCGGACGCGGGCTCGGACCCGGACGCCGGGGAAACGACCTCCGGCCCGGCACCCCGCGTGCCGGCCCCCGCCCCCGACCCCCTCCCCACCGTCCTGCTGAACGTCTGGTCCCAGGACCCCGTCCTCGGCCGGGGCCCCCTGGACCCGGACGCCCTGACCAGCCGGGTCCTGCACCTGCCCCCGGACGCCGGGGTGACGGACGCGGACCGGGCCGAGCTGATCGCCCTCGTACGGGACGCCATCGCCCAGGGCAGCGCCGGCAGCCTCGCCGCGCTGGGCGCCCACCACCTCCGTACCGCCACGCTCCCCGTCCTGTCGCTCAACGGCGGCACCGGCACCGGCCTGAACTGGGGCTCCACCACCACGGACGTCTCCACCGACCAGGTGGGAGGCGAGCAGCTCGACGGCACGGTCAGGTACGCCCGGGCCCCGTGGACGGTCACGCCCCTGATGGCGCTGGGCGACCGCGGTGACCACAAGAGCGTCCAGGTGCCCCGGCCCGGCGGCGGCGACCGGTGGACTGTGCCGATCGAGGACGTCATCGAGTACCTCGTCGTCGAGGCGAAGAAGCTGCCCCCCGGCGCACCGATCGCGGTGGCCTGGCCCCACTCCGGCGACCTGGGCCTGGAAGCCCTCGAACTGCTGGCCTGGCGCACGCAGCGGACCGTCTGGTCGTACAGCGGTCTGCTCGATCTGACGACCGATCCGGTGACCGGCGAGCAGTACCTGACCGGGCTGGAACGGCCCGGCGAGCCGCTCGGCGACTGGGTGCGCAGCCTCCCGACCGACCACCGCCCCCCGAACCCCGCCGACCGGCCGGAATGGTGGGAACTCCTGTGGCGCACCCGCGTCCTCGTCGACCCCGCCTACGAGCGGCACGGCCGGACCGCGTTCCAGCCCACCGAGGACGGGGTCGCCGTAAGCCTGAGGCACTTCCGCAACTACAAGAACATCACGACCAAGATGCACTGGAACCCGGCGACCTGGGAGTTCGTGGGCACACCCGAGTGGGCCGCGCTCGCCGACTACTACTTCTTCATTCACGGCAGGCCGCACGGGGTCAGCGTGCCGCTGTCCGACGGCAGGAACATCAAGGTCCCCGGAAGGAGGTTCATCCCCGCGCTCCTCCGGCGGCGCAGCGTGCAGGACCTCATGGCGCTCAGCAAGGCCGAGGTCGCCAGGGGCCTCCCGCGCCGCAGGCTGTACTACGGGCCCTGCTTCAGCGACGCCGGCTCCAGCCTGCCCACCTCATGGACCCATTCCGCCGCACCCCCGCCGTTCACCCTCGACCCGCTGGAGGACATCCCCGACACACAGGTCCTGGCGAACAAGTCCGGCCTGGTCGTTCCCAACGGCGGCAACCGGACGAGCGCCACCGCCACGACAGAGACGGGGCAGGACATAACCCTGGCCTTCACCGACGTGCGGGACGGGCAGGGCTGGGCACGGGATCGCCACCCGGAGCCGGAGGGGGCGCAGCTCGACGCCCTGGCCCGGAAGGCGAAGCTGCCCAAGGACCCCGGGCCGGTCTCCGAGGACGACCAGTACGAGGCGCTCCGGCTGGTGCGGGCCCTGCGCGAGGTCTTCGGGGACGACATCGACCTCCACCTCGACTATCCGGCACTGTTCGCGCTGGCCGGCCCGCTGGAACTGATGCGGCGGGCGGACACCGTCCTGTCCGCGTCCGCCCCGCACTTCACCATGGACCTGCTGTACCGGGTCGCCGAGGTGCGCAAGGCCGCGTCGGGCGCCGCCCCCGGCCCCCTGACGGCCCAGGACGTCGAGACGGCGCTGAGCGACGCGTCGCACGCCTGGCACACCCTCGGCTCGAAACTCTCGGATTTCGTGGTCCTGAAGGAGGTGATGGCGGTCGCCGGGCGGATGGACCCGGCCGGTCCGGCGGACGACGACGTCCGTACGGTGCTGGGCCTCGACGCGTCGACCCGGGTGACCAGCGTCCACCGGTCCAAGTACTTCTGGGCGCAGGTCCAGGTCGAGGACGTGTACGCCCGCCAGCCGGACGAGCCCGCCTTCGAGGCCCGGATCCTGCACCGCCCGGCCCCCGCGCAGCCGGACCCGGCGGAGTCCGACGAGGCCCGGACCCTGGTGGCCAGGGCCATCGCCACCGGGCACGACGCGGGTGACCTCGACACGCTGGCCGCCTTCTACTTCCAGGACCGCGGGTTCCTGGGCGACGACAGCCTGATGCCCGCCACGGACCAGGTGTCGGGCGGGCGGAACTTCGCCGGTACGGAGTTCCCCCACGGGGTCGACGCGACCATGGCCAGGACCTCGGCCGCCACCAGGGCCCCGGCACCGTGGAAGAGGCCCTCAGGCCCCGTCCCGATGGTCGTCACCGGGGAGGCCCTCGGCAACGGGCTGGTGCGGCTGCGCGACCCGGGCGACCCGGGCGGCCCGTGGTACACGGTCTCCGAGGAGGAACTCGTCCGCCTGCTCGCCCGCGACCCCGAGGTGTTCTCCCAGGAACTGGTGGTACCGCTGCTGCTGGCGATCTCCGGGGTCGGCCGCCTCAACCCGGACCTGCCCGGCAAACTGCTCAACGGGCTGGGCCGGCCGGTGGACTACACCGAGGGCGACGTCACCTGGACCCGGCCGGACGACGCCGACGACACCCGCCCGGCGGTCATCGACCTGACGGCACCGGGCGCGGGGCCCTGGCACCACGTCAGCCACCCGAACGCCGTGGTCCCGGCGAGCCCGCCACCGGGCACCCCGACGGGCGCCCCGGGCACCCGGCCCGGCACGCCGGCCGGCACCGTGTCGGCTCCGGTCACGCTGTCCGCCGTGACCTCGCGGACGGCGGTGCCGCCGTTCGCCGGTGGGCGGGTGCTGGACAGGGCCGGGCTGATGGTGCTGCTCGCGGGGGTGGTCGCGGATGTGCGGGCGGGGGTGGCCGGTGGGGCGCCTGCGGCGGGCCTTCACCCCACCCCGCCCCTTCCCGACGAGACACTAGGCGGCTCCGCCGCGCGGGGGGCTCCGCCCCAGACCCCGATACGCCCTTCGGGCGTGCCCTCAAACGCCGGGCAGGCTGAAATACCGGCGAAGGGGCGGGGTGGGGTACAGCCCGCCGCAGGCGCACCCCGCACCACCCCCGCCCCGGCCACCGCCCTCCGCTGCCTCCCCCTGCTCCGCGCCCTCCGTGACGCCCTGTTCCCCCAGGGCGTCCGCCCCGCCCGGAGCCTGGACGAGTCCGTCCTGCTCCAGGACCCGGCCGAATCCTCCCTGGCCCCCGGCCAGGCGTGGCAGGAGGCCGGCCACTGGGACCGCGTGGTGGACATCCTCCGCGCGCAGGGCCCCGGATCCGTCGTGCTGATCCTCGCCCGCCGCCCCGGCGACCAGGAAGGACACGCCTGGGCCGCCTACCAGCCGCTGACCCCCGACGGCCGGGGCAGCGACACGCCCGTCTGGGTGGAGCTCCAGGCACCCGAGCACCAGTGGCTCACCACCAGGCCCACCCTGTCCGCCGCCGACGCCCGCATCGTGGTGATCAACGCCACCGGGCAGGTCGTCGAAGACCCGCAGCCGGCGTTCACCCCGTCCACCTCCACCGCCCACAGCATCCTCGACCTCAACCCGTCGGCCCGGCGGGACTACGGCGCCGTCAGCCCGGAGGTCGAGGACCGCCACTTCCTGGCGATCCCGCACATCCCCGGCACCCCGATAGCCTCGGCCCCCGGCATCAAGGCGGTCTCCGGCACCCACATGTTCTTCAAGGGGCCGGACGGCCGCCACTGGTACCCGGAGCGGCACCTGGCGCAGGCCCCTGGGCACCCGGACCCGCCGCAGGCCCCGTTCCCCGTCGTGGTCTTCGCAGCCGATCCGGCGTCGGCGCTGCCGCCCGGGCAGCAGCCTCCCCTGGAGGAGCTGCTGCGGCAGGCGTACGCGGCCCTCGCCCAGGCCCACCGGCAGCGACAGGCCCAGACCCTGGGGAGCGTCTTCGCCTCCATCGGCTGGGCGACGAACCCGGACGTCGTGGACTTCGTCCTCCCCCCGGACCTCGTGGGCCCCGTCCCCGAGGGGGTACTGACCGTGTACCCCATCAGGACCCACATCGGGCAGAAGGTACTGCTGGCCTCCGGCCCCGGCATCGAGGTGGTCACCGACAGCGCCCCGTTCCACCAGGGGGCCGACGGCCTGATGTACCCGGCGCGGCACCTGGCGGTTTCGGACCGGACGCCGAACCCCAGGATGATCGGCGGCCCCGTCGTGGAGTTCGTGCCCGTCCCGGGGAAGGTGCTGCCCGAGGAGGAACGGCCCACCCTGGAGGAGCTGACGCACGAGCTGACGCGCGGGCGGCGCGCGCTGGCCGCCGCCCACCAGGCGGACCGCCCCTGGTCGCTCGCGGAGATCTTCGGTTCCCTCGGCTGGCGGACGGAGCCGGCGGCCGCGCGGATCCAGCTGCCGCCGAACACCACCGGAGCCGCCCACCTGATGTACCCGCAGGCCACGATCGGTGTGGAGACGGTCGGTCTGCGGGCGGCACAGGACTGGACCATGCGGCAGCTCGACGCCGGCCCGCTCCTCCAGATCACGCACGCCGCCCGGACCTTCGGCCAGGACATCACCGCCGCCTTCGTACGGAAGACGACGCACCACCCGGAGGTGCTCCGGGAGCACGTCCCGTTCCTGTCGGTGCTGGCGGACGTCGACGAGCTCTGGGGCTACGGCTGGCTGGCGTACGCGCACGCGGGCGCGTGGCCGCTGGCGAAGACCCACGGCAACCAGCTGCTCAAGAACCTGCTCGGTGGCGCGTCCCGTACCCACCTGGCCGGGGATCCCGACCAGCCCGAACACCCGGGGGTGCTGGAGGTCCTCCGGCCACGCACCCGCGCTTTCCTCGACCAGGAACACGACCGGATCCGCGGCGTCTTCGAGGAGTCGCTCGCGAAACTCATCAACCACCACGAGCGCGTGCTCCGTGGGAGCGCCACGGACCTGACGGGCTTCCTCGACGAACCCGCCCCGCTGCTGACCGTCGGCGAGTACCTCACGGTGGTGCTGCGCGGGCTGGGCGCGCTGCCCCGGCTCCAGCAGCTGCGCGACGAGCTGCGGCCCACGGGCGCGGATCCGGCGACCACCATCCATCTGCGGGCCACCGGCATGCAGGGCTACGGCCGGCTGGACACCGACCAGGGGCGGCTTCCCGACCCCCTCGTACTGCTGGAGATCCGGAACAACCTCACCGGCACGGAACTGGCGACCGACGAGGAGCTCCACCACACCGTCGAGGAGCTGGCGGCGCTGGCGCGGACCATCCACCAGCGGGCCGCACGGTCCCGGGAGCCGCTCACCGACGACGCCCTGCGCGACGCCGTCGGCCGGATCGCCGGCCATCCCGTGGTCCGGGCCTTCGCGCCGTTCCTGGCCATGGCCTCCACCCGGTCGCTGCCCGCCACCGACGGGAGTGCCCGGCCGCCGATGACGCCTTGGCAGGCCCAGTCGGTCGCGGAGGCGCTGGCCCGGTTCGCGCTCGGCGCCCCGCCGTCGCCGGAGTTCCAGGCCCGGCTGGGCCGGCTGGTACGGGCCGTCGCCAGCTCCGCCCGGGTGAGCGCCGACCGGCACCCGCAGGCCCTCGACGAGGCGACGCGGAACCAGGTGCTGGACCTGGCCGGGAACGCGGCGGCGGCGCTGCCGCTGCTCGGCCGGGCCGGCGGCTTCGTCTCCGAGACGGAGACGGAGACGGAGCAGGACGGCGGCGCGCCCGACAGCGACCTGGCGGACGCGCCGGGTCCGCCGGGTCCGCCGGGTCCGCCGGACAGCAGGTTCTCCCACAGCTCCTCGGGCCCGTCCGACCCGAACGCCCTGAGCGAGATCATGGCCCGGGCGACCCCCGCCGGGGAGACGGCCGACGCGCGGGTGCCGGCCACCGCGGACTCGGGCAGCGCCCTCGACGCCGACGTCCGCACGGTCCTGGACCGGCTCTGGTCCCAGGACCCGGAGCACGGCCAACACCCCCTGGATGTGGCCGTCGTGGCCCGCCAGGTGCTGCGGCTGCCCGCCGACGCCGTGGTGGACGACGCCGTACGGGCCGAACTGACCGCCCTCGTACGGGACGCCGAGGAGCAGGGCCGCGCCCGCAACCTGGCCGCGCTGGGCGCCCACCACGTCCGTACCACCGGAGCCGAGACCACCGGCCGGACCATCAAGCTCGACGGGGCCGAGGGACCCGGCCGCAACTGGACCGATCTGCCGGACCTCGACCTCGACACCACCCAGATCGTGGACCCGCCGGGAGGACCGACCACCCAGCCGACGGAGGCTCCCTGGAACGGCACCCCCCTGACCCTGGCCGCCTCCACCGGCGGACCGGACAGCGTGGACGTGCCCTGGCCCGGCGGCGGACACCGCCCCATGACCATGGCCGAGGTCACCGAATACCTCCGCGTGGAGCTGGAAGGCATGCCCGACGTCACGCACATCCTGCTCGCCTGGCCCAACTCCGGCGACGGCGGCCTCGGCCCCGTACGTCTGATGGCACACCAGCTCGGCATAACCCTCTGGGTGAACAGCGGCCCTATCAGCGCAGACCCCCCGGGAACCACCGCCGGGCACCCCGGCCGCCGCATCCTGACCGGGTTCAGCAAGCCCGGAAACCCCGTCGGCGACTGGTTCCCCGTCCACCCCCACGACCACCTCGACCCCGACCCCGACGACGTACCCGAGTGGTGGGAAGCCCAGCAGGCGACCCGCACCATCGTCTCCCCCGCCCACCAGCCCATCGGCCGGTCGGCCTTCGCCTCGACCGAGCCCAACCTGGAGAAGAGATACGAGCACTACCGCAACCTGCAGTCCTTCACCGGGATATACGACTACAACCCCGTGACAGGCGAACTGACCGGCCCGGTGGCTCCCCCGCCGGACGTCGGCTACTTCACCTTCGGCCATGCCCTTCCCGGTGTCGCCGCTGTGCCGCTGAAGGACGGCAGTGTCATCACCGTTTCCGGGGAGAAGTACGCCGCGGCACTGTCCCGGCGACCCAGCGTGCGCATCCTCACCAAGAAGAGCGAAGAGGGCGTCGCCAGGGGCGAGCCGCGCCGGACGATGTTCATCGGGGACTGCTACTCCGACGCCGCCACGGACCGGCCCAGGACATGGGAGTGGAGCCGGGCCGCCGCTCCTGCCCCGTTCGTCCTCGACGAGTTGGCGACCGTCCCCAACAGCAAGCACGCGGCGAACAAGACCCGCATGGTCATGTACCCCATCGGCGACCGGACCGGCTCGGTCGACCGCCACGACGGCAGCTACGTCCACGCTCTGGAGAGCGACGTCCAGGGCCGGCCGGGGCGGCGGCGGACGCAGTACCCCGAGCCGGAGCCCGCCGAACTCCCCGGCCTGGCCCGCACCGCCGGGCTGCACACCGGCCCCGACCCGGTCTCCGCATTCGACCTGGACGCCACGCTGCGCCTGGTCCGGGCACTGCACACCGCCTTCGGCGGCGCCATCGGCACCGACCCCCGGTATCTGAGACTCCTGGCGGAGATCGGTGCCGTGGAACTGATGCGGCGGAAGTACTCGCCGCTGTCCGACGCCGCCCCGCACTTCACCATGCAACTGCTGGAACGCGTCGTACGCGCCGACCAGAAGCGCCGAGGCAACACCGTGCCGTCCACTCTGGAACCGGGGCACTTCGAAGACACCCTGAGCCGGGCCCTCGCCACCTGGCGAACGGTGGCAGCGGCACCGGATCCCGCGGTCTTCTCCGCTTTCGTGGCCCCGCCCCTGGTGTCGCAGGTTGCCGGGCAGTACGGAAACGCCACCGAGGACGAGATCCGGTATGTGCTGGATCTGGACCCGAACACCGTGCCCGACGTCACGAGCGTCCACCGCTCGCAGTACTTCTGGACCCAGGTCAGAACCCAGGAGGCGTACGAAGCCCAGGGCGACGAGGCCGCCCAGGCCGCCTTCGAGGCCCGCGTCCTGCTCCTCGAACAGCCCGACCCCCAGTACTCCGCGACCGCGCGCTGGACGGTGGCCAAGGCACTGGCCACCGGCCGCGACCCGCACAATGTCGACGCGCTCGCCGCCGCCTACCTGGAGTTCGAGGGCATGCTCGGGGCGAACACCCTGATCACGGGTTACGGCATGGGGGGCGGCCGGAACCTCTCCGGGCTGGCCCTCGACGGCCAGACGGTGAGCCTGGACAAGTGGCGAGTGCCGTCCACCGACCCCGGGTCCACGGCCCCCACCCTCAAGGACACGCCGTGGGGGCGGGCGATGCTGGCCACCGCGGAGGTCCTGGACAACGGGTCGCTGTCACTCCGGCAGCCGGACGGACCCTGGTACGACGCGTCGGCGGAGACGTACGTCGAACTGCTGGCCCGCGACCCCCGGATCTTCAGCGCGCCACTGCGCATGCCACTGGTGCTGGGAATCTCGGATCTCGGCCGGATCAACCCGGACCTGGCACGCAAGGCGATGGCCAGGCTGGGCCGCCCGATCGTCTACACGGACGACCGACTCGACCTGCACCGGGACCACCCGGGGGACCCGTACCGGATCGACACCACCCAGCACGCGGCCCCCCCGACCTGGCACCTGCTGGACCCCAAGGCCAAGCCGGGGGAGCCTGCCAGGACCATCACGGCCCACACGTCGCTGCTGGCCGAGGGGCCCGCCGACAGCCCGGGCGGGAGCCCGGTGGGGGCCAGTGCGGGTGGGGCGCCTGCGGCGGGCCTTCACCCCACCCCGCCCCTTCCCGAAGTGACACAAGCGGCTCCGCCGCAGGGCGGGGAGACCCCGGCCCCCCTGGTACGCCCTGCGGGCGTGCCCTCAATCGCCGGGCGGGCTGACTTGTCAGCCCCGCCGGCGATTGAGGCGCAGGGGGTCCGGGGGACGGAGTCCACCGGTTCGGGAAGGGGCGGGGTGGGGTACAGCCCGCCGCAGGCGCCCCCGCCGGCACCGAGCACCCCGGCCCCCGCCACCACCGCGACGCCGGAACCGCCGACCACTCCGGAGGAGGCCCCGCCCCCACCCGTCCCCGTACCCGTCATCACCGTCACCCCCCCGGCCGAGGACGGCACCCCCGCCACACCCCCGGCCCGTACCGTGCCCGAAGCCCCCGGCAACCGCATCGACGAGGAGCTGGAGCTCCGCCGCCCGGCCCGGGTGGACCACGGGATGCTGCCGCCGGGTACGGGGCACGGGCCCAGCGTCTTCAGCGACGGGAGCCGGCTGCCCGGCTACCTGGACGGGCTGCTGCCGCTGCCCGTCGACGTGGCGGACGTGCTGCCGCCGGCGCCGCCGGCCGGCGTAACCGAAACGGAAACGGGCACCGGCACCGATGCGGAGGCCCTCACGGAGGCCGTCACCGAGACCCTCGCCGAGCTCGGCCCCGACCCCGACCCCGAACCCGAACAGTTCGTCATCGGCTCGGAGAGCAGCGTCCTGCGCGGCACCGAGCAGGTGGCGGACACCATCCTCGCCCGGCTGGACACCGCCCCGGAGACCCGGCCCACCGAGCAGCCCGTACGGAAGCGCAGACGCCGCCCCGGGGCGCCGGCCGGCACGCTGGACGAGCGGCTGCGCCAGGCGCTGAAGTCCGACCCCCGGCCCTTCTTCCAGCGCGAGGGCCACCGCTTCACGTACACCACCGAGTCGGGCCGGGTCCGCGTCCTGTACGTCAAGGCCCGCACGTACGCGGTCTGGGAGCGGTTCTCGGACGGCGAGAACGCGGCGGGCGCGGCCAACGCGGTCAAGGTCGACAGCGCGAACCGCCTCGTCTCCACCACCGGCACCGCCGAGGTGGTCGCCGAGACGCGGCTGCTCGGCCCCGGCATCCCGCTCGGCCCGCCGTCCTGGCCGGTCGCCCCGTTCGGCCGGGGCACCGGGCGGGTCGGCCGCAACCGGGGGGTCGTCTACTCGGCCCAGGACCAGGTGCTGAGCCAGGCCGAGACGCGGCACGCCGACGGCTCCCATCTGCACCTGGACGACGTGTACTTCGACATCCGGGTCACCGACAACGAGCACGAGATCCCGGCCCGCCCGGGTGTCCTCGGCACCCGTTGGCGGGCCCGGCCCGCGCTGGAGCAACTCGCCGACCACACCTTCGGGTTCGGGGTGCGCAAGGGTCTCGGGCTGCGCGTGCCGGACAGCCTGACCACCGAGTGGACCAAGCCTCCGCTGCGGGCCCCCGCCGAGATGAGGCTGGGGCCCGGCTCGGACTACCGCCTCGTCCGTACGGAGGGCTACGCCTCCGTCGAGCACATCCACGCCTGGGCCAGGAACCGGCTCGGCGCCCTGCCGGAATCCACCGTGCACACCGCGCTCGACAAGCTCTTCACCCCGGAGTCCATGAGGAAGATGTCGGGGCGGCTGGACAGGTCGACGGTGGTGAGCGATCCGCTGCACGCCGACGACCGGCACCGCACCCCGCTGGGCGCCCTCACCATCCGGGTCGAGCCCGGCAGGGCCGTACGCGCGAAGGAGAGCGACCGGGCCGCCATCTGGGCCATCGGCCAGACGACGATCAAGAACGAGCGCAAGCAGACCAAGGCGTGGTTCAAGGAGGTGGCCATCGCCCTCGGCCCCTCGGTCACCGCCAACCCGCTGGCCTGGCTCGGCGAGATCTTCGGCTGGGAATCGGCCCGGCTGCGAGCCCAGTTCGGGCCCACCGCCCGTTACGGGCACACCTCGGGGCGCGCCACGATGACCGGCGGTTCGGCCGCCGACAAGTCGATGGGCGCCGCGAAGGAGGTGCCCACCATCGACTACAAGGTCGAGAAGATCGTCTACGTGCAGCTGACGGGTGACGCCGAGCCGACCCGGTTCGAGACGTGGAGCCTGGACCGGATGACGGTCACCGAGGCCCGGCGGCTGGCCGGCTGGGACGACGGAACCGCCCTGCGCGGGGCGAGCGGCGCGGAGCCGTACGCCCCGGCCTTCCTGACCCGGGACAATCCGCCGACGCTCGGGGGGAGCCGGGTGGAGCAGTTCCTCCACGCGGACGGGCGCTACACCAACCCGGTGGCGGTGGCGGAGACGGAGACGACTGCGGAGACGGTGGCGGAGACGGGGCCCGTCACCGACGCGCCTGCGACCGACCGGCCCGTCACCGACGCACCCGTCACCGACGCGCCCGCCACCGACCAGTCCGTCACCGACGCACCCGTCACCGACCCGCCCGCAACCGACCCCACCGACCCCGACGCGCCCGACCCGGCCAACCTCGCCGTCCTGTTCACCACCGACCCGCCCACTCCTGCCCCTGCCCCTGCCCCGGAAGCCACCTTCCTGGACGCCGCCACCGACCGGGTCCTCACCGCGCTCGCCGCCGAGCACCCGACCCTGGTGGCCCGGATCCCCGACCTCGGCGACCCGAAGAAGTTCCGCAGTTTCGCCGTCTACAACGCCGTCCTGCAGAACACCACCACCGTGATCAACGCCCTCACCCACCACACGCTGGCCGGCAACCTCAAGGAGGCCGTCCCGCAGAGCATCGACCTGGCCCTGCTGGAACCGGGCCGGTTCACCCACACGTACCGCCACATCCGGCTGGACGTGGCCCTGACCGGCCGCCGCTACGAGGGCACCCAGAACGACCTCGGCCTCACCCACACCGTCATCGGCACCAGCAGGGCGGACGGCTCCCGGCAGGCGACCCAGACCGCCGAGGCCGGCTTCGAGCTCACCCTCTCCTCCCGCAACACGGCCACCGACAGCGAGGGCCGCCCGGCCAACGCGATCACCGGGCAGGGCGGTTTCCAGGCGGGAAGGACGCGCCAGGACAACACCGCGTACGGGATGACCGCTTCGTACGAGACCGAGCACGCGCGCCCGGCCCCCTCGCACCTCTTCTCCTACGAACTGCGGCTGACCGTCCGCTCCGGCGGCTACTGGCGGTTCCGGGGGCTCCTCCGGGGCATCTTCACGCTCGGCGTGCTGGGCACCGAACTCTTCGGGTTCTGGCCCCAGCGCACCGTGGACCTGATCGGCGGCACGGCCGGCGACCCGATCACCGGACGGGTGCTGCTCAGCGTCTCCGACGCCGAGATGCCCGACCGCGACCCGCACGCCGACGGGGCGGTCAACCCGTACCGGACCACCGGACCGGCCGAGACCACCGTGCTGGACCCGGCCAGGGCCCGGCGGCTCACCACCGGCCTGCTCGCCGACGAGGACCGGGAGGCGGGGCCGGGGCCCACCGACCCGGACCGGTCCCCGGGCCGGCTGCACGGCCAGCCCCACGAGACCCTCGCCGTGCTGCCCACCGGGGGCACCCCCGGCCTGGTGGACCAGGTGCTGCGGGCCGCGTCCCAGGGCTTCGGCGACCGGCTGCTGGGCCGCGAGGACCCCAAGGGCGCCTGGCAGTTGACCCAGCAGGGGGCGCCCGCCCACGAAGCCTCCGTACGGCCCCACCGGCCGCAGTACCTGGCCGCCGAGTTCGACCAGGCCTCGGGCCCGATGGGCTCCCGGGTGACCGGCCTGTGGGGCAAGGGGCCGTACGTCGACTGGCTGGCGACCGTCGTCCACCAGGTGCGGGTCACCCGGCTGCGCGCGCTGGGCCGTCCGGTGCCGGTGGCCACCACCAACGTGGTCAAGTCGTCGACACAGGCCGGTGGTTCGTCGATCAGGACGCACTTCAAACAGGTCGGCGGAACCTTCCTGTACGGCCACTCGCACCCCGAGGCGAGCGTGGGTACGTACGGCTTCGTGCTGCGGCCCTGGAAACGCGCCCGGGGCCGGGTCGTCACCACCACCCGCTCGGTCACCTCGGGCCTGGGCCTGGTGATCGGCGGCCTGCACGTCCTGACGGCCGGCGACACGGCGCACGAAGTCGCCGCGTCGGTACGGAGCACGGGCCTGCTGCGGTCGCTCGGCCGCTATGTGCCGGGTGTGCCCTACGGCACCGCCGGCCGGCGGCAGTCGGTGCCGGGCGGCTGGCTGGGCTACCTGCCCGAGCGCGTCGCGCACCGGCTGGGCCTGCTCAACGACCACCTGGGCCCCGGACCCGAGTACGACCGCCGCCCGTGGCGCCAGCACGACTGGTTCCGGGCCCGGCCGTTCGCCGCGTATCCGGTCAACACCCTCGACGCCTCCAAGGTGTTGGCGAGCATCGACAAGCAACTCCGGGACCTGGGCATCGACGACCCGGGCCGGGAGAGCATCCAGCACCTGCTGTCGGGCCGGATCACCCGGTCGCTGCGCCGCGAACTCACGGGCTCCGGCGCCTCCGTGCCCGTCCGCGTCGGCGGCCCCGGCTGGCACACCATCCGGATCGGGGGCCGCTCGGTGCGGGTACGCGCGGAGCTCGTACCGGACGAGAACGGTCAGGAGTTCGTCGGCCTGTGGCCGGGCACCGAGACCGAGGACGGCCGGGTCGCCACCACCGTCCTCACCACCGGCGTCAGCCGGACCCGGAGCAGCGACATCGGCACCCTCGTCACCGAGAACCTCCACACCGGCAACGCGATCGCGCCGGCGGCGGGGCCGTCGTTCAAGGAGACCGGCTCGACGCGGCAGCACGTCTCCGCGGAGCAGTCCGCGACCCACGCGAAGAACTGGAAGGCCGTCTCCAAGGGGCCGCACGCGGAGTTCCGGACGCGGTACCGGTTGCGGGTGACGCTGGAGGTGGGGACGAAGCGGGGGGAGGCGCCTGCGGGGACGGTGCGGGTGGGGGCGCCTGCGGCGGGCCTTCACCCCACCCCGCCCCTTCCCGAAGTGACACAAGCGGCTCCGCCGCAGGGCGGGGAGACCCCGGCCCCCCTGGT